>JANWZM010000181.1 GCA_025054635.1 Thermoflexales bacterium | reverse complement strand
GCTTCAAGTGCATTGGCTGAATGCGGCGCTCCGCATCGCCCGCAGCAGCGCGTCTTGATCCACGGGCAGGCGGGTGATCCGCACGCCTGTAGCAGCGTAGATCGCGTTTGTGATCGCCGGCGTAGTTGGGATGCTCGAGATCTCGCCGACGCCTTTGGCGCCGTATGGGCCGTCCGCGGCTGGATCCTCAACCACGAACGAGACGATCTGCGGCGTGTGGCGGATGCTGGGCATCTTGTAGCGCGCAAAGCGGTCGGTGAACGGGATGCCCTTCTCCTGGATGAACTCCTCGGTCAGCGCGTTGCCCAAGCACATGACGATCCCGCCCTCGATCTGCCCTTGCAGCGCTAATGGGTTAATCGCGCGACCGACATCCGTTGCGCTGATGACCTTGAGGCAGTTGACCTCGCCCGTCTCCAGGTCAACCTCGACGAGCGCGGCTTGCGCAGCGTAGCTGAAGGCGAAGTGCATGTCGCCGCCTGTGCCTAGCGGCTGAGTCTTCGGCGCTTCGTAGAGATGGCTCAAGCGGGTGCGCAAGCCCTCGGCATGCGCCTGGCGCACGACTTCGGCAAAGGACACCGCGCGTCCATCGTAGCGCACGAAACCATCCTCGAAGCGGAGCTGCTCGGCGGGCACGTCGAGCATTTCTGCAGCGACGGAGGCGAGACGCTGGCGCAGCTTGATGCTCGCCAAGCGCGCAGCGTTGCCCGTGACGTAGGTCTGGCGCGAGGCGGTCGTCGGTCCGCCGTCGGGCGTCAAGTCAGTGTCGGAGAGCAGCACGCGCACGCGCTCGTAGGGCAGCCCAAGCTCTTCAGCGGCAATGCTCGCCAGTACGCCGACCAAGCCCTGACCGATCTCGGCTGCGCTAGTGCGCACCTCGGCGCTGCCGTCCTCGAACGCCTCGACTTCGACCTCGGAGCGATCTGGCGCGCCGCCGCCCAAGCCCGTGTTCTTGTAGGCAGCCGCGAACCCCCAGGCATAGACTTTGTTTGGCGCGTCTGGCTTGCGGAACACCCATGGCGTGCCCTCAGCGCGCAGCGCCTCTTCGACCCGATCGATGCACTCCAGCAAGCCGACGCTTTCGCGGATCACCGCCCCCGTGTTGGTGACCGAGCCGATGCGCAAGGCGTTCTTGCGCCGAATGGTGATGGGGTCAATGCCTAGTTTGTGCGCCACCTCGTCAATCGCTGACTCAATCGCAAACGCGGACTGGGTGACGCCGAAGCCGCGGAACGCTCCAGCCGGCACGTTGTTGGTGTAGACCGCGTAGCAGTCAATCTTGACATGCGGCACTTCATAGGGGCCTGAGGCATGCGTTGCCGCGCGGGTCATCACCTTGTCGCCCAAGCTGGCGTAAGCGCCGGTGTCACCCCACAGCTCGATCCGCATGGCGGTAAACGTCCCGTCGCGCTTTGCGCCGACCTTGACCTTGAATCTCACCGCATGGCGCTTGGGGTGGAAGATCAGCGACTCGGTGCGGCGGTAAAGCATCTTGACGGGTCGCCCAGTCGCCTTGGCGAGCAGCGCGACGTGGATTTGCCCAGCGATGTCCTCTTTGCCGCCGAAGCCGCCGCCGATCAGCGTGCCGATGATGCGCACTTGATGCTCAGGCACGCCCAGCGCGTTGGCGACCTGGCGCCGGTCAGCGTAAGGAATCTGAGAGCCGACATAAACCTCAACGCGACCATCTTCAGTGAGGCGACCGATGGCGCACTCTGGCTCGAGGAAGGCATGCTCGGTTGTCGCAGTCTGGTATTCGCGCTCGACGATCACATCTGCCTCGGCAAAGCCCTGCTCGATGTCGCCCTTCTCGACGTGGATGTGCTTGAGCAAGTTGCCCTGCTCGTGCACTCTCGGCGCGTCGGGCGCGAGCGCGGCGACTGGGTCATCAACCACGGGCAGCGGCTCGTACTCGACCTCGATGAGCTTAAGCGCCTCTTCTGCGATGGCGCGGGTCTCAGCCGCGACGATCGCCACTGCGTCGCCGACGTAGCGCACCTTGTCGTAGCACAACACAGGCCAATCCTCGTAGACCAGCCCGTGGTTCTTGTGCCCAGGCACGTCCTCGTGGGTGAGCACAGCGACGACGCCGGGCAGCGCTTTTGCCTTTGAGGTGTCAATCCGCACGATGCGCGCATGGGGGATGCCCGCTCGCAAGGTCGCTGCGTGCAGCATGCCGGGGAAGACGTAGTCATCGGTGTATTTCGCCGCGCCAGTGACCTTAGCGACAGCGTCGGGGCGGGGCAGGGGACGCCCGACGAACTTGAGCGGCTCGCGCGTGTGCGGCAACGAGGGCGGCACGCCGTTCGGGTCACCGCGTAGGCGTGCGGCTGCGTCGCGGATGGCATTGATCACCGAGACATAGCCCGTGCAGCGGCAGTAGGTGTCCTTCAGGGCGTGCTTGATTGCTTCTTCGCTTGGGTTCGGGTCTCGGTCGAGCAGCGCCTTTGCGGTCATCAACAATCCGGGGGTGCAGAAGCCGCATTGCACTGCGCCATGGTCAATGAATGCCTGTTGCAGCGGATGCAGCTTGCCGTTCTGAGCCAAACCCTCGACCGTCTGCACGTGCGCGCCGTTCGCCTTTAGGGCGGGGTAGATGCA
>JANWZM010000139.1 GCA_025054635.1 Thermoflexales bacterium | reverse complement strand
TGGAGAAAACCATCCTCGAGGCGATCCGCACTGCTCCCCTGGGATTACCGGACTGGGCTGCATTGGCAAAGGCGGAGAATGTCCCTGTTGAGTACGTCCAGCAGCGCGTCGAATGGATGCGCCGCGCTGGAATCATCAAGTAGTCGTTGAGGAATCCATCAGCTCGACTGTGTACTCGAAGGGCTACACGCACACACTGCTGTTACCATCGGTGCCGAGCGAGGCAGTAAGCTTTTCATCTCATCATGCACCTGTCATTTACAGAAGCTGTAGCCTCTTAAATGCAGGTGGAACGCTTTACAGCGCTTCTGGTGCTCGGCACTGTTCCACCGCTCATGCTGCCTAGCACGATACGAGATGTTCCGTTGGTTTAGCATGCCCGAGCTCAACGAATGATGAATCTTTCCTCTGGTGGACATACTAGGGCGAATGGACTTAGTGGCTGCTTTGAGCAGTGGTTCAGTGTTTCCACCGAAGAGCCAGAAATCTTCCGTGCCTTGTGTGCTGTGGAACTTCAGGAATTCCTCGTCAACCCAAGGCGATTGCTTCGGGGAAGCGATTTCCTGATGAGATGGTCGCAAGGTCGGTGGAGTGAGGAGTTGATACTGCAAGCGATTAACAGCACCCGCGATTTCTACGCGATCCGATATGGTCTGAGCAGCGTAGCGCCGCGGGGCAAACTCCAAGACATAGAGGAATACTTTGACAAGTTAGAGAGGGCTAGGCTAGGCACGTTGAAACGCCCGGATCTCCTGGTCTTCAGGCGGAGTGACAGCAAGCCTGTAAAGCGTCTTCTCAACAAGTGCGGAGGTGTTTCCGAGCTTCCTTTTATTGATGAGGAAGATGTTAGATTGAAGGGGTTGCTGGAGTTGTGTATCATGGGTATTGAGTGCGAGAATAGTTTGTGGATAGCTAGAAAGATGCCAGATTTCTCCAGGGAACTTCAAAATCAAAAATGGCTAGGCGGTAAAAAGGGACTCCCCAAAAAAGCGGTCACTCCTACAGTGATCCTAAAGGACGAAGATCGTGACTTGTTAAAGAAGTGGCAAGATAAGCATCTAATTAAGATACACGTTTGGCATATTTTCTATGACATGGCGTTTGGGTATCGCTTGACAGAGCAGAAGAGTTGATCAGTCAGGGCTGATTGCTCCAACCAAGCAAACATTCCAGGCGCCAAATGGCGCTACCACTGTGAAATTACTCTATAAGATTTACCACCACTACGCATACAAGGTTAGTAAAAAGATCACCAAACCAGGTCTGAGAGCAGACTACGTGGTGGACGCCAACGGCCATGTGCTGCCATACGTCTTCTTTTCTGGTGGTCAGATGGCACTGCACGCTGAAGCGTTACAAGTCCTGGAGACTGCTAAGCGGAGTCATCAATGAACCGAGAGGAGCGCGAAAACATCCGACGAAAAGGTCAGTTTTGGACACCAGATTGGCTAGCCCGCCCAATGGTTTGGTACGTTCTGGGTAGTGGCGCTGATCATTTGCTAGACCCCGCTGTTGGCACAGGAGTCTTCTTCCAAGCTGCGAAACTTGTGGCGACAGAGCAGAGCCGAAATCTGCGCCTGAGCGGTGTAGAGATTGACACTGGAGCGCTTGTTCAAGGGTTACTCGAGCAGAAACTCTGCCCTGAAGATCTCAAACATATAGTAGTGGGCGACTTCTTCAAGTTTGCGTCTATGAGCTCATGGCAAGCGATCGTTGGAAATCCTCCTTTCATACGACACCATCGCCTTTCTGCTAACCAGAAACGCATACTGAGATCTACCATTGCTCAACACACGGGACTCATACTCGATGGAAGAGCTGGATTGCATGTATACTTCTTTGTATATGCGCTACTGCTCCTTGCTCCAGGAGGACGACTTTCCTTTATCTTATCATCTGATGTGTGCGAAGGCTGCTTTGCAAACACACTTTGGAGATGGGTAGCGAATCATTTTGCAATTGATGCAGTTCTAACATTCACTTCGACGGCCTCCCCTTTTCCCGATGTCGACATCAACCCTATAGTTGTTTTTATAAGTCGAAACACTCCCAAGAAGCATATTAGTTGGGCAATGTGCCGTAGCGCAGGTACGCGAGCCCTAGAAGACTGGGTGCGATCCAGCTTCGAGCGTGTCGTCAGCACAGAACTGGACGTCTTGGAGAGATCCATAAAGGAGGCTCTTTCTGTAGGTCTATCACGTCTACCTGTCCGACATGAAGATCTATCTCTTTATACTCTTGCCGACTTTGCGCAAGTGAGGCGTGGAATCGCTACGGGGGCAAACGATTTTTTCTTTATGAACAGTCATAGACTTAAAATTCTTCACTTGCCAACAGAGTTTACGGTGCGAGCCATCGGTCGCACAAGAGATGTGCCAGGTTTTGAAGTTACCAACCAGCTTCTCGATCACCTCGACCGAAGTGGTAGACCAACGTATCTCCTATCGCTTGATGAACGCTCGTTTGATTTGCTTCCCAAGAGTATACAAGATTATATTCGTCTCGGAGAGGAGATGAAGTTACACAAGCGGCCTCTGATTGCTCAGCGCAACCCATGGTACAAGATGGAGAGGCGCGATCCACCTCCTATTCTGTTCGCGTATTTAGGTCGTCGTAACGTCCGTTTCATTCTTAACTCAGCCAGAGTAGTTCCTCTCACTGGTTTCCTATGCGTCTACCCCAAGCCAGGGGTCAATCCACATGCACTATGGCACGTGCTGAATCATCCACAAGTGCTGAGCAATCTAGCCTTAGTGGGGAAGTCCTATGGAGATGGTGCTATAAAGGTAGAGCCAAGGGCTCTGGAGCGTTTGTCAATCCCTAGGCTGCTCTGTCAGGAATTCGGCTTGCCACTGCAAGCTTGAGCCCACCACAAATCTATTCGAACATTCGAGCAGCCTGCGAGCAGACTCTCCTGCGAGCTCTGCGCTTTTGTGTTTACGCAGGTAAGCGTCTCGTCTCTGAGCTGACTCAGTTAGCCCTTATCAGCCGTCTCATACATTGCTTGCTTCGTTCGCATACCCTGTCCTCAACTTGAGTCTGCATCACGTGTCGGGCACCACGGCACGACGCGCCTATCCCCGCAGGCACAGTCCAGCCGCGACTTAAGCTGCCGTGGGCGGAAGGCGAGCTATGGTTGCTCACAGGCGGCCCACGCGAAACCTACGGCGCAGGCACTCCTTGGGGGGGCAGCTGTGGCTGATGGTGTTGTGGCGCGTAGCTTGCCAGGTGAAGTTGTCCTGTCACTTGATCCAAGCGGTGATGAGCGCATCGGTTGGAGTGTGCTGTATCTGCACATTTCCACCAACGACTGCATCCCCCAGGGGGCGCGACTGCGCACTGGCGACCGCATAGGGCATCCATCCTGTGAGGGCAGCTTCGCGACTGGCGCACATGTGCACCTCGCCCGCAAGTTCAACGGCGAGCGGGTCAACGCTGAGGGAGCGATCCCGCTCATACTTGGCGGCTGGCGAGCTTTCGAGGGATCGGCAGCTTACGAGGGCAGCCTGGTTCACACGGACGGTCGTCGCCGTGTGCCCTGTCAGTGTAAGGAGCCGTTGCACAACGGCATCACGCGTCGCTGAGGCGCAGACTACCGTCGGGAGCATAACCCTCGCGCTCTTCCACAGGTGTGAGGCACCGCTGCGCCGCCCTATGGTTGCTCCCGCAACCCAGTCATCCCCACTTGCGCAACTCTGTTATACTGCTGGAACTCTTATCGAGAGCAGCTGAGGGACCGGCCCGGTGACGCTGCGGCAACAGCACGCATGGCGTGCACTTGTGCCAATTCCGGCAGAGTTTCTCTGGAAGATGAGAGGCAAAGCAGGAGTTCTGACGCGCCTCGCCATCTGGCGCGTTTTTTGTTGCCCGCCGTCTTGGCACCCTAGCGTTGCTTGAGCTGAGCTCATGAATACAGACACAACAAGGAAGACGAACCGTGGCAAGTAGCTTCATGTCCTCACCCCAGCTCTTCTTCACCTCTGAATCGGTGACGGAAGGGCATCCCGACAAGATGTGCGATCAGATCTCAGACGCTGTTTTGGACGCCTGCCTCGCTCAAGACCCTTACAGTCGCGTGGCGTGCGAGACGGCGGTCAAAACAGGCTTCGTTCTGTGCCTGGGCGAGATCACGACACGCGCGCATATTAACTTCGACCACCTCGTTCGCCAGGTCATCAACGAGATCGGGTTTGACTCATCGGACAAGGGCTTCGACGGCAACACCTGCGGCGTGCAAATCGCTATCGCCAGCCAGTCGCCAGACATTGCCCAAGGTGTGGATGAGGCGCTGGAAGCCCGTCACATGAACACCGATTCTGAAGTCGAGAAAATCGGCGCAGGCGATCAAGGGATGATGTTCGGCTATGCCTGCAACGAAACGCCAGAGCTGATGCCGATGCCGATCTCGCTTGCACATCGTTTGGCGCGTCGCTTGAGCGAGGTGCGCAAGAACGGCACGCTGTATTGGCTGCGCCCAGATGGAAAGACCCAGGTCACAATCGAGTATCGCTACGGCAAGCCTGCCCGTGTGGACACAGTGCTGATCTCAACCCAACATGCCCCAGAAGTCAGCCAGGAAGAGATCCGCGAGGCGCTGATTGAGCACGTCATCAAGCCAGTGCTTCCGCCAGAGATGGTTGACAACAAGATGAAGATTTACACCAATCCGACTGGGCGTTTCGTTGTCGGCGGTCCGATGGGTGATGCAGGGCTAACCGGGCGCAAGATCATCGTGGACACCTACGGCGGGATGGGGCGGCATGGCGGCGGCGCGTTCAGCGGCAAGGACCCAACAAAGGTCGATCGCTCAGCCGCTTACGCTTGCCGCTGGGTGGCGAAAAACGTTGTCGCAGCGGGATTAGCCGACCGCTGTGAGGTTCAGGTCGCTTACGCCATCGGCATGGCGCATCCGCTCTCGATCAACGTCGAAACCTTCGGCACGGGTAAAGTCAGCGACGAGAAAATCGTCCGCGCCATTCGTGAGGTGTTCGACTTGCGCCCAGGGGCAATCATCCGAGACTTGAATCTGCGCCGCCCCATCTACCGCAAGACAGCCGCCTACGGTCACTTCGGGCGCACAGATATTGACCTCCCCTGGGAGCACACCAACCGTGTAGAGGCATTGCGCAGCATCGCGCTTTCTTGAGCGGATCGAACGTGCAGCCCTCAGGCAATGCCTCAGCGCTCTGTGAGCGGTGCATGACCGCTTGCTTCCTGTCGGTTGCCTAGCGGGGACGACTTCTCGGCATCTGCCTGGGATTCCCGCTTCGGCGGGATGACGCAGATAAATCCTAGAGGTTGGTCAGGCGGCGCTTTGAACTGATGAATCTCGTGCGGTTCGATGAACACCGCATCGCCAACGCCAATTGGGTGCCAAGTGTCGCCGAGCAGCACTTGCCCCCCGCCCTGGACGATGATCACACCGTGAGGATGGGCATGGCTCTCGTAGGATGAATGCCCACCAGGCGGGATGGTGAAGTAGCGGATGATGAAGTCATGGGCACCCTCATCGCGCCCAATCAGGATTCGCCGCACTGCGCCGGGGGCAGCGCCACCCTCGTAGACGTGAGCGCGCACGGTGTCATAGTCCCAAGTGCCGGTTGGATTTTTCTGGCGGTGAATCGTTCCCATCGTACAACCTCGTTTCACAGCAGCAGCCCAGGGCGCTCCAACCCCCGCTGAAGGTCGCCGAGGAAGCGCCCGACCTGTGCGCCATCCACGACGCGATGGTCGGCGCTGACCGTGAACGTCGCCACAGGTGCAACTGCAGGTTGGTCATGCTCGTCAACGATCACGCGCTTTGTCGCGCGACCGACAGCGAGGATCGCCGCTTGGGGTGGGTTGACGATCGCCGTGAAGCGGTCAACGGCGAACATGCCCAAGTTAGAAATCGTGAACGTGCCGCCCTGAACATCGGCGAGCTGGAGCTGTCCCGACCGTCCGCGGGCAGTGATGTCGTTCAATCGCGCGGCGATCTCGACTAGGCTGAGCTTGTCGGCGTGATGGATCACCGGCACGATCAAACCATCCTCCAGCGCGACAGCGACTCCAATGTTGATGTCACCCCATTCGACAATGGCTTCGTTCTCCAAGCCAGCGTTCAGGGCAGGATGGCGCAGCAGCGCCCAAGCGCACACTTTGACTAGCAGCGCAGTCAACGTCACCTTGGGCTGCCCTTCCTGCGAAGCTGCCCGCCAGTCCTCGACGAGGGCGAGGGCGCGGGTCATGTTGATGTCTACGCTGACTGTGAACTGCGGCGCTTCGCGCACGCTTTGGGTGAGGCGCTGGGCAATCGTGCGGCGGATGCCGACCAGCGGCACAGTGCGCCGAACAGCAGGCGCACTCGGTGCGCGGGGCTTCTCGACCTCGACGACGGCAGGGGGCTGCTGAGGTGAAGCAACAGGGGCTATCACCTGCTGCGTGCCGACCTCGCGCTGCGCTGCAGCGACGCGCTCAACGTCGGAGGACTGAATTCGCCCCTTCGGGCCGCTGCCGCTGACTTGCGCGAGCTCGACCCCAAGCTCGCGCGCCAACCGGCGCGCTGCGGGCACAGCAGCTGGCTTCTCGGTGGAAGTGGACTGAGGCTGTGCAGCCTGTCTCTGGCGTGCAAGGTATGCCTCAACATCCTGCCGCGTGATCTGCCCGTCGCGCCCTGTGCCTGTGACCTGGCGCAAGTCAACGCCGTGCTCTGCAGCAAGTTTCTTGGCAATCGGTGTAGCAGCAGGCACAGGCGACTCAGCAGATGTTGAAGCATGATGCGCAGAAGTTTGTGCGGGTGAGGCTACAGCAGGAGTAGCGGACGAAGCGATCTCATCCGGGCGCGCGATGTAGGCAATTGGCTGCCCAATGGGTATGGTGGCGCCGACCTCAGCGAGGATCTGCGTCAGCACACCGTCAGCGGGCGATTCGACCTCCATGGTGATCTTGTCGGTCTCGACCTCTAACACAGCGTCGCCTTTGGCGACAGGGTCACCGACCTGCTTGAGCCAGCGCGCGATGGTGCCGCTTTCCTGCGCCATCTCGAATTTGGGCATGATGATGGGCGTTGGCATGGCGCACACTCCTGCAGGATGTTCAGATTTGTAGGCGCGCCAGCTTGCGCGCGTACTCGACGATGTTCTCAGTTTGCGGTGTTGCCGCGCGCTCCATCGTGCGGTTGTAGGGGATTGGGGTGTCTGCGCCGCCCAAGCGGACGATAGGCGCTTCGAGGTAGGCAAACGCCTCGCTTTGGGCGACAGCAGCCGCGATCTCTGCGCCGTAGCCTCCGAGCAGAGGCGCTTCGTGTGCGATCAACAGGCGACCCGTTTTCTTCACAGACTGAACAATGGCGTGCAAGTCATAGGGCTTGAGTGATCGCAGGTCAATCACCTCACAGTCAATCCCCTCCTGGGCGAGCTGCTCAGCCGCCTCAACCGCGCGCGGCGCTGTCGTGCCTGCGCTGACAATCGTTACGTCGCGCCCTGGGCGGCGGATTGCTGCTTTGCCGATCGGCACAATGTAGGGCAACTCTGGCACAGGTCCTTTTGACTTGTAGAGCAACTTTGGCTCAACAAAGATGATTGGGTTCTGGTCAGCGATTGCTGCCAGCAGCAACCCCTTCATATCGTAGGGCGTGCTGGGCATCACCACCTTCAAGCCGGGCACGTTGACGAACCAGGATTCCAGGCTCTCGCTGTGCTGCGCGGCTGCACCAGTGCCACTGCCCGAGGGCAGGCGCACCACCATCTGGCAGATCGTCCGCCCGCCAAACATGTAGCGCACTTTTGCGGCTTGCAGCACGATTTGCTCCATCGCTAGGGTGACGAAGTCTTGGAACTGGAACTCGGCGATGGGCACGAGACCTGTCATGCCTGCGCCGAAGGAGACGCCAGCAATCGCGTTTTCGCTAATTGGCGTGTCGCGGACGCGCTCTGGACCAAAGCGGTCATACAAGCCCAAGGTGACACCAAAAGCGCCACCGTACTTGCCGATGTCTTCGCCGATCAGGATGACGTTCGGTGCAGCATCCATCGCTTGCGCCATCGCCTCGCGCAAAGCTTCGCTGCCTGTCAGCTCGCGCGTGCCTGGGGGTGGTTCGCTGCCAGCATGTTGGCTGAACGTGCGTGTGAACCAGGTCGGCAAAGGGCGCTCAGTGAACGGCTTGGGGGTGCCGAGGGTCAACCCACGCAAGGCGTTATCCATCTTGTTGGCGGGCTCCTCGTAATACACCTCGTCCAGCAAGGTTGCAGGGTCGGGTTCAGGCGAGGCATCTGCGAAAGCGACGGCTTCTTCGATGGCGGCTTGGGCTTGGGCTTGGATTTGCTCTGCCTCGGCCGGTGTGATCACGCCGTGCTCGATGAGAAGTGCCTCGAACCGCTGGATGGGGTCGCGCGCCTGCCATTCCTTGACCTCTTCTTTCGTTCGGTACACCTGCTTGTCGCTGCGCGAGTGCCCCTTGAAGCGATAAGTCAGCACCTCGATGAGCGACGGCCCAAAGCCAGCGCGGGCGCGGTCTACAGCTTTCCTCGCCTCTCGGTAGACCGCTATGACATCCATGCCGTCCACGCGGACGCCGGGCATAGCGTAGGCTGCCGCGCGGTCAGCGACGCGCACGGGAAGCGCCTGCTGTGCAGGCATACTCATGGCGTATTGGTTGTTCTCGCACACGAACACCACGGGCAGCTTCCAAATCGCAGCCATGTTGAGCGTTTCGTGGAAGTTGCCGTTGTTCGCTGCGCCGTCGCCAAAGAAGCACATCACTACGCGCCCTGTCTTGAGCAGGTGTGCGCTCAGCGCTGCGCCAACGGCGCTGCCCATGCCGCCCGAGACAATCCCATTAGCGCCGAGGTTGCCTAACTCGACATCAGCCATGTGCATGCTGCCCCCCAAGCCGCGGCAGACGCCGGTGCGCTTGGCGAGCAGCTCT
The DNA here is from genome assembly GCA_025054635.1 of Thermoflexales bacterium. GTDB lineage: Bacteria > Chloroflexota > Anaerolineae > J036 > Brachytrichaceae > DRWP01. Next base: position 13,581 of record JANWZM010000139.1, on the reverse strand, counting down.
GCCATCATTTCGCGCACGTCCTGCCCCCGCGCGATAGCATGTCCGTGCCCGCGGTGGGTGCTGGTGATCGGGTCACGCGGTTCAAGTGCGGCGATGCACCCGACGGCGCAAGCCTCTTCACCGATGTATAGGTGCATCGTGCCGTGGACTTTGCCGGCGAAGTACTGCTGCTCGGCAGCCTCCTCAAAAGCGCGGATCAGGCGCATCTGCCTGAGCATCTCGATGAGCTTTTCGCGCGGTAGCCCCGCGAGCCGATCATCGGTCGCTTGTATGGATGGAGTGAGTGTTTCAGCGAGTGTCATGAGTTGGTCTCAGCAGCTCTAGAAAGTGTTTCCTGATTCAGCTTCAACACGGCGCTTGCAGTGGCTTCATCAGTGACGAGGACGTTGATTAAGCGGCTGCGCAGTGCGCCCAGAATCGGTTTGACCTTGACTTCGCCGCAGGCGATGCCGATGCGCGTGTGGATTTGGGAGAGCGTTTGTGCGTCAACGCCAATCACGCGACGGCTGATCGGCAGGCTCAACACACGTCCATGCAAGTCAACTGGAATAGCGCACACATCGCCGACAGCGCCAGCGTGCTGCATCTCGAGCGACTCGCGCGGCTTGACGAACCCAGCACGCACAAGAGCGGAGTGTGCTGGCTCGATCGCGCCAATGCCGAGCAGGGCAACCGCTGCGCGGCGTGCCTGGGCAAACACCTCGCGAATGCGCGCGTCGCGCAGCAAGCCGTCGCGCGTGCCCTCGTCACCAACCAGCATAGGAGCAGGCAGGGTTGTATAGGTCGCGCCAATGGCACGGGCAAGCTGTCGCGCGATCTCCGCACCGTCCATGTTCGGCAGGCGCGTGCCGAGTGAGCCAATCATCTGCACCACGTGTGCCTGCGGACAGAACCGCTGACGCATCGAGTCCACTGTGGCAGACAAGGCGCTGCCCCAGGAGACTCCAATTGTGATGCCTTCGCGCAGCAGCTCGCCGAGCAAGTGTGCTGCCATCATGCCGACCCGATGCAGAGCGTCGCCGTTGTGTGTTGCACTCGCTTCAACCACGCGAACATCGTGCAAGTTGAACGTGCGCTGCAACGTGCCTTCCAACGCGATTGAGCGGCGCAGCGGGTGATGAATGCGGATTTCAACGATACCCTGATTGCGCGCCTCGGTGAGCAGCCGAGAGATCATCGAGCGCGAATAGCTCGTGCGCTCTGCGATCTCCGATTGGTTTAGCCCGCGCACAAAGTAGAGCTCAGCGATGTGGGCGAGCATCTCTTGCCGCTCTGTTGAGACCTGCTTATGCGATGACATGCCGCGTTGCTACACTTAACGATATAGGCATTTGTGCGCCCGTTAGGAAAGCGTGAGGAGCATTCACGTTTGTGAACGCCTGTCTTTGCCGAGAGCCAGCGAGACGAAGTGCAGAGAAGCTGATGCTGCCTGCGGATTGAGCAACCGCTCTGCTGTTTGCTGGAGAAATGCTAAAGCCCAAGCAACAGCGACATGCACTCGATACAATCAGGGCATGTCCGATTGGCACCCCGTGGCGCGGATTCTGGTGTTCGTCGGCGTTGCGCTGGTTATCTTCGGCGTGCTATTCCAGTTGCTCTCGCGCGTGCAGCTGCCCTTCACACTGGGTCGGCTGCCAGGCGACATCGTGATCGAGCGCGATAACTTTACGCTTTACCTTCCCCTCGGAACGATGATCTTGATCAGCTTGGGGCTCACGCTGCTGCTCAACTTACTGGCGAGATTGTTTGGCGGCGGTCGTTGACAGAGAGCTGAGCATGCAGCCCGTCGCGCGGATTGTCTTGAATTGCGATTGTGGGGAGGGGTTCGTCAGTGATGATGAGGCGATCTTGCCGTATGTAACAGCAGCAAACATTGCCTGCGGTGGGCATGCTGGGGACGAGTGCACGATGCGCGTTGTGCTGCGGCTGTGCAAGAAGTATGGCGTCAGCCCCGGCGCACACCCAGCATACCCTGATCGCGCGCATTTCGGTCGCGTTGAGGTGCCCCTTTCGGCTGCTGAGCTGGCTGCAACGGTGCGCAAGCAGGTTGGGCTGCTGCTCACCCTGGCGCAGCAGGAAGGAGTCCGCCTCACCCACGTTAAGCCGCACGGCGCGCTGTATCAGCATCTCATACAAGATGAGACGGCTGCTGCAGCTTTTGCCCAAGCTTTGGCTGAGCTTGACCCTCGATTTGCGGTAATCGGGCAACCTGACTCGGCACTGTTGCACGCAGCCGAGGCAGTCGGCTTGCGCCCCCTGCGCGAAGCAGTTGCCGACCGCGTCTACGAGCGCGACAGCTTGTCGCGCAACCGTGCGCTGCCCAGCCCGATACCCCTTGAGGATGATTCAGCCTGCTTGGCTCAAGCACTAGACATTGTGCTGCGCGGACAGGTGCGGGCGTGCGACGGCACACTTCTCGCTATCCAGGCTGACACAATCAGCATCCACAGCGACACCCCAGGTGCAGTCCGCCGCGCACGAGCCTTGAGTGAAGGCTTCCGCGCAGCGGGTATCGCGCTGCTCGGGCTGTAACCGAGGGGCGCTTCAGTCACATCCGATGGCAAGCACTGCTCCCCATGCGTAATACCAGTAACCCCAGTGGGGCAAACCATCGCACGTATGCCCGATCCTTAGTTTGGCTGCATGACGCCTGTTGTTGCCTCACTATCACGCTCAGGCACTTCCAGGTGCACATGCAGTGAGCTGAGGGGGAGTAAGATCATCGAGCCCAGCAGAAAAGCTATCTTGTAGTGCTGTCTCATAGTATGCTGAAAGGACCGCCATGAAGACCCAGTCACAGCGCAAGTCCACTTCCTCGCGCAGCACTCGTAAGCCGACAGCGAGAAGATCCTCGCCTAGAACTGAAGCGCCATTCAAGATCTCGTATGCCAATCTCAGCACAGCGCTGAGCAATCCCGAGATGCTCGCCAAGTTCGACCGTGCTCTCGCTAAGGTGCGTGAGCAAATCGGCGAGCGCGCCCAGCGCTACCCGATGTTCATCGGTGGCACAGAGCGCTGGGCAAGTGTTGAGTTTGCCAAAACAACCCCAATCAACGTCGAGCTGACCGTGGGCTACTTCCAGAAAGGCACTGCTCAGGATGCCCAAGACGCTGTTGCTGCAGCAAAGACTGCATTTGCTGAATGGAGTGCTCTGCCCTGGAAGCGTCGTGTTGCCCTCATGCGCAAAGTCGCCAACCTCATTGATCGGCGCTTGTTTGACCTCGCTGCTTGGGTGAGCCTTGAAGTCGGTAAAAGCCGCGCCGAAGCAATCGGCGACGTGAAGGAGACCGCAGACCTGATCAACTACTACTGTGACCAGATGGAGGCAAACAACGGCTTTGTGCGCGAGCTCGAGCCAGAGGCAGGCATAGCAAAGTGCCGCAGCGTACTCAAGCCGTATGGCGTCTGGGCAGTGATCTCGCCGTTTAACTTCCCGATGGCGTTGACGGGCGGCCCTGCCAGCGCAGCCCTGATCGCCGGCAACACGGTCGTCATCAAGCCAGCGAGCGACACGCCGATGACGAGCTGGTTGCTCACAACTTGCATGCGCGACGCTGGCTTGCCCCCAGGCGTGTTCAACTACATCACTGGTCCAGGCAGCACTGTCGGTGAAGAGCTGGTGACAAACCCCGACGTTGCAGGGCTAACCTTCACCGGGTCATTTGAAGTCGGTCTTAACCTCATCCGCCGCTTCAGCCAAAGCATGCCCCGACCATTGATCGCGGAGATGGGCGGCAAGAACGCTGTCATCGTCAGCAGCAAGGCTGACCTGAACAAAGCTGCTGAGGGCGTTGTCCGCGCTGCCTTTGGCTTGAGCGGGCAAAAGTGCAGCGCCACCAGCCGCGTTTACGTCCACCGACAGGTCAAGGATGCCTTTCTCGATCTGCTCAAACGCAAGACTGAGGCGCTCGTCGTAGGTGACCCAACCCAGGCAGGAGTGTTCACCGGTCCTGTGTGCAACCGGGGTGGCTACGAGACGTTCCAGCGCGCCGTTGCCGAGGCAAAGCGCAGCGGCGGGACAATCGTGACCGGCGGCAACGTGCTGTGCGAAGGTGAGTTTGCCAAGGGGTTCTTCTGTGAACTCACGATTGTCGACGCTCTCCCTCTCGACCATCCTTTGTTCGGCGAGGAACTGTTTGTGCCTTTCCTGCTTGTCGGCACTGTGGATTCGCTCGAGGAAGCAGTGGCTGAAGCAAACAAGGTGCAGTATGGGCTAACTGCCGGCTTTTTCAGCAAGGACAGGAAGGAAGTGCAGTATTTCCTTGACCACATCGAGGCAGGCACGGTCTACGTCAACCGCGAACGCGGGGCAACGACAGGTGCCTGGCCCGGCAACCAGAGTTTTGGCGGTTGGAAAGCCAGCGGCAACACCGGGCGCGGCGCAGGCGGACCGTATTACCTGCAACAGTATCTGCGCGAGCAAAGCCAGACCGTGTTCTGAGCATGCATCGGGTGTTCGACTGCGGTCTGGTCTATGACCAGTTCGAGATATTTCGCGCTGCAGGCATAGTGCATGGCATCTTCACGCGGCATGGCGGCGTCAGCACCACACCCTGGGCGACATTAAACATGAGCACCTCGACTGGTGATTCCCTCGAGGCTGTGTGCGAGAACTACCGCCGTGCACTGCGCGTGCTCGGCTTGCGCGAAGATCGCAGCGCTACCACCTGGATGGTGCACGGCAACGCGGTCTGCGTCGTCGAGCCAGAGGCGCTTGCGAATTTCAGGCGCGACCGTGCACCGCAGGCTGACGCTCTAGTCACCCGCGCGCGTGGTGTCTCGCTATCGTTGCGCTTCGCCGACTGCCTGCCGGTGCTGCTGTTCGACCCTGTGCGCGGCGCAGTCGGTTTGATTCACGCAGGCTGGCGCGGCGTTGTCAACGGCGTCGTGCAAGCAACTGTGCTCACCATGCAGCGCGCTTTCGGCTCGCGCCCTGCGGATATCCTAGCTGGCATCGGCCCAAGCATCGGGCCGACGCAGTATCAAGTTGGCGCAGACGTAGCAGGGCAAATCGCTCGTGCCTCAACATGCGCAGCCGTGCGCTGGGACGAGCAGCGACACGGCTGGTTTGCTGACCTGTGGCAAGCTGCCGCGCACCAGTTGCGCCAAGTCGGCGTCACCGAGATTGAGATTGCTGGCGTGTGCACTGCCAGCCACACATCGGATTGGTTCAGCCACCGCGCCGAAGGGGAGCGGACAGGTCGTTTCGGTGCGATGATTGCCCTGCAGTGAACAAAAGCACAATGTCTGAGCCCATGAATTTGTCGGCACTTCGCCGCGAGAGCGAGGCGATGCGCGACCGCATTGTTGCGCTCCGCCGCGATTTGCACCGACATCCAGAGCTTGCTTTCGAGGAGCTTCGCACAGCAGGTATCGTTGCAGAAGCGCTGTCGGCGCTGGGCTATGAGGTGCAGACCGGTGTCGGCAAAACTGGCGTTGTCGGTGTGATGGAGGGTGAGCGTGCAACGCCCCATCCGCACACCCTGCTCATCCGCTTTGACATGGATGCGCTGCCGATCCAAGAACAAGTGGACGTGCCGTTCAAAAGTATTTACGACGGCAAAATGCACGCCTGCGGACATGACGCGCACACCGCTATTGGCATCGGCGTCGCTGAACTGTTGTCGCGCCACCGCAACCAGTGGGGCGGCATAGTGAAGTTCGTCTTTCAGCCGGCTGAAGAGATCGTCGCTGGTGCTCTGGCGATGATCCACGACGGTGTGCTGGAACGCCCCAAGCCTGACCGCGTGCTCTCGATGCATATCTGGGCAGACGAGGAAGTAGGCGTTGTCGGGATCACCGAGGGTCCGGCACTAGCGGCGAGTGGCGCATTCACAATCACCGTGCGCGGGCGAGGCAGCCACGGCGCCTCGCCCGATCTGGGCGTCGATCCGATCCTCGCTAGCGCGCATATTGTTACGGCGCTGCAGAGCATCGTCGCGCGCAATGTCTCCCCGTTGCGCAGCGGCGTAGTCACTGTCGGCAGCATCCACGGCGGGACTGCGCCGAACATCATCCCCGACACGGTTGAGATGCGCGGCACCGTCCGCGCGTTTGAAGATGGGGTGATGGCATTGCTGCGCGAACGAATCGTAGCAATCACAACTGCCGTCGCAGCAGCGCTTGGCGCGCAAGCGCAAGTCGTGTTCTCGGAACACGGCACTCCTGCAACCGTCAACGACCCGCGCATGGCAGAGCTAGCGCGTGAGGTTGCTGCCCAGCTCCCCGGCGTTGCCCATCTTCGCACCGACTACCGCACCATGGGCGCCGAGGACTGCGCCTACTTTCTGCGAGCCGCGCCGGGGGCATATCTCTTCGTCGGTGCAGGCAACCGTGCGCGCGGCATCACTGAGCCTCATCACAGCCCACGCTTTCAGATCGATGAAGAGGCTTTGCCGCTGGGTGTAGCGCTGATGACTGCCTGCGCGCTGCGCTTTCTAAACGACGCGCCCGACGTTGAATGAGTGCAACAGTAATTGACGGCGCAGCAATTGCTGCGGCGATCCGCCGTGAGGTCAAAGCAGCAGTGGATGCGCTTCAACGTGAGCATGGCATCACGCCAGGGTTAGCAACGGTGCTCGTCGGCAATGACCCTGCCTCCGCAACCTACGTGCGCAACAAGCGCAAGGCATGCGCTGAGGTTGGGATTGCCTCATTTGGTTACGAGTTACCTACTGACACCCCTCCACAGAAGCTGCTTGCGCTCCTGGACGAGCTGGCTTGCCGTTCGGAGGTGCACGGGATTCTGGTTCAGTTGCCGCTGCCTAGCCACCTTGATGAGGGTCAAGTGCTCGGCAGAGTGCCGCCTGAGAAGGACGTGGATGGCTTTCACCCGTCGAACCTCGGCGTGCTAGGCATCCGCGGGCGTGAGCCACGATTTGCGCCTTGTACGCCCGCAGGCTGCATTGCGCTTCTAGAGCGCAGCGCGATCCCGATTGCGGGGCGACACGCAGTGGTGCTGGGGCGCAGCAAAATTGTGGGGTTGCCGCTAGCGCTGATGCTGCTTGCCCGAGACGCAACGGTCACCATCTGTCACAGTCGCACTACAGACCTCGCCAGCCTCACGCGCCAAGCGGACATCCTCGTTGCGGCAATCGGCAAGGCGCGCTTCGTGACCCGAGACATGGTTCGACCCGGCGCAGTGGTAATTGACGTGGGGATCAACCGGATCGAGGATGCGCGTGATCCGCGTGGTTACCGCCTCGTCGGCGACGTTGACTTCGAGGAAGTCCGCACGGTCGCTTCTGCGATTACACCCGTACCAGGCGGGGTCGGCCCAATGACGATTGCGATGCTGCTCTGGAATACTTTAAGGGCAGCCGAATGCAGTGTGCCTAAATAAAAAGCTCCTCGAACAGGACTCGAACCTGTAACCCCCCGGTTAACAGCCGGGTGCTCTGCCCATTGAGCTATCGAGGAATCTGGCTAGATTATACACGAGTCGCAGAGAGCAAGGGCGCAGTAACAACTAGAGTTTGCACACCAGAAATTTTAAGGTTCTGCACAGCGCAAGCCAGAACCATCGAAAAAGCCGTCGCTGCGCGCTGCATGCGCGCATATCCTCAATGGTGCGTTCATCCGCCTCGCCACATTGTTCGCAGCAGAGGATGCTCAGCGCCGCCTGCCACAAAGCTGCGAGTCATACCGAGTCACAGTGCTCGCTGCGCTCGACCTGCCAGCAAGCGCACCGCGCGCGAAGCATTTGACTGCTCGCCTCAGGCTAGCCACGAAGCAGCTCGCCTGTTCATGCTCGCTCTGCCCTGCCTATCGCTGGCAGCGCAGAAGCCAGGTCTCTACTTGCTGGGCGAAATGCGTCAAGCCCTTTATCAGCCTTGCCGACGACGATGACAGCTAAGGCGAGCACATGCCACAGCGGGTAGCGTTGGCTGAGCTCACAGCGAAAGTTCTGAATCTGCTCAGTGTGCTCGGGTGAGGCGCAGTGCCCTCGAATGCCGCATCCCCAAACCGTATAATCCCAGATGGCTACAACCCGTACAGGATTCGGCGCACAATGGCAGACCTCTTCGACAAGATAGAGAAGGACCCTGTGCTCAAGGCAGCGCGCATGGGGCGCGAGATGGGTATTTACCCATATTTCCGTCCGCTCTCAGAGACTGAAGGCACCGAAGTGGTGGTTGACGGCAAGCGCTTGGTGATGATTGGCTCGAACAACTACCTCGGTCTCACGACCCACCCGCGCGTTCGGCAAGCTGCGATCGAGGCTATCGAGCGCTTCGGCACCTCGTGCACCGGCAGCCGCTTCTTGAACGGCACGCTGGAGCTTCACAAAGAGTTGGAGCGTCGCTTGGCGCGCTTCCTGGGCAAAGAAGCTGCCCTGATCTTCGGCACAGGCTATCAGACTAACCTCGGCGCGATCACCGCGCTGATGGACAAGGATGACGTTGCCATCTGCGACAAGGAGGTGCACGCCTGCATCGTTGACGCGGTCAAAATGGCTGGCTGCGAGATGCGCCGCTTCCGCCACAACGACATGGATGACCTCGAGCGCGTGCTCAAGGAGACCGCTGATCGGCGCAAGATGGTTATGGTGGATGGGGTTTACTCCATGGGCGGCGACCTTGCGCCGTTGCCGGAGATCGTGACGCTGTGCAAGCGCTACGGCGCACGCTTGTTCGTTGACGATGCCCACGGTCTCGGCGTGATGGGCGAGGGCGGTCGCGGCACGCACTTCCACTTCAACTGCGTGGACGACGTGGATTTGATCATGGGCACGTTCAGCAAATCCTTCGCCTCGCTCGGTGGCGTCGTCGCAGGCGACCGCGACGTGATCGACTACATCCAGCACCACGCCCGCTCGCTGATCTTTAGCGCCTCCATGCCGCCCGCCAACGTCGCGACTGTGCTGGCTTGTCTCGACGTCATCGAGGAAGACCCGAGCTACGTCGAGCGCGTCCACCGCGTCGCAGCGCAGGTGCGCGAAGGGTTGCGCGCGCTGGGCTACAACTGCGGCGACAGCGTGACCCCGATTGTGCCTGTCATCATCGGGAACGAGATGCACACCGTCTTCATGTGGCAGGCGCTCTTCGAGAACGGTGTTTACACCAATCCTGTCTTGCCGCCTGGCGTGCCTCCCAACAAGAGCCTGCTGCGCACTAGCTACATGGCAACGCACACTGCCGAACACATTGAGACTGTGCTGCGCGTGTTCGCTAAAGTTGGCGAGGAAACAGGGTTCCTGCAGCCTGCCTGAGCCGTCTCGTTCACGCTCGTGCAAAGCTGGAGCGACTTGTTAGCACGCAGCGCATACACGTGTAGACTACGAGCATGTCACAGGTTGCATCCGCAGAGCGCCAAGAAGCCCGTACCTTGCCCACGATGCTTGTCCGCGACGCCATGCACGTGGGCGTGATTAGCTGCGACTCCTCGACGCTTGTCCGCGACGCCATGCGCATGATGAACGAGAAGCGCTTGCGCGCGCTGGTCGTGTTGGACTTCGATTGTGCATTGGCGGGGATCGTCTCGGAGATGGACATCGTCGCTGCCCGGCTGGTCAACGACACAGGCAAACCGTGGGATCAGCTGACCGTCGGCGAGATCATGACCAACCGCGTGCTGACCGTCACCCCTGATGTCTCCCTGAAAGAGGCAGCGCAGATTTTGGTCAAGCATCGCATCCATCGGCTGGTCGTCGCTGATCCAGAGGACTTGTGCAAGCCAATCGGCATTTTGTCACTGGGCGACATCATGCGCTACCTAGAGCGCATTGATCAGGCAGGTGGGAACGCCTGTTAGGTAAAGCCAGCACGCCCACTGCTGCACGTTGCGAAATGCAAGCGCCCTGCCAAGAGTGGCAGGGCGCTTTACTTTTGGGGACTGTAGAGAAAGCCTACTGAATCACGCCCGTGCGCAGCACCTCTTTGACCTCGCCGATGGCTTTAGTGACTTGGATGCCGCGCGGGCAAGCCTCGGTACAGTTAAACACAGTGCGGCAGCGCCACACGCCGTCTGGCTCACTGAGGATGCGCAGGCGCTCCTCAGCTGCTTGGTCGCGGCTGTCGAAGATGAAGCGATGCGCTTGCACAATCGCGGCTGGACCGACGTACTCGCCGCGCGCCCAGAACGAGGGGCAGCTCGTTGTGCAGCAGGCACACAGGATGCACTTCGTTGTGTCGTCGTAGCGCGCTCGGTCCGCAGGGGATTGCAAGCGCTCACGCCCGTTCGCCGGCAGAGGATCGTTGTTGACCAGGTAGGGCATCACCGCGCGGTAGTGGGCGAAGAACGGCTCCATGTCCACGATGAGGTCTTTCAACACGGGCAAGCCGAGGATCGGCTCAACGGTGATCGTGCCACCCTCTTGGGCAACGTCTTTGACGAGCGTCTTGCACGCCAGCATGTTGCGCCCATTGATGCGCATGGCGTCGCTACCGCAAATCCCGTGCGCGCAGCTCCGGCGCAGCGCTAGCGTCCCATCCTGCGTCCACTTCACCTCGTGCAGAGCATCCAGCACTCGGTCGGTCGGCTCGACCTCGACGGTGTAGCTTTCCCAGTGCGGTTTCTTGTCAACCTCTGGGTTAAACCGCTTGATCTTCAGCGTGACCTTCATCGCCTGCTCCTTGCTTAGTACTTGCGCTCCTCGGGCTGGTAGCGGGTGATGCGGACGGGCTTGCTCTTGATCTCGAGCTTGCCGTTCTTCCAGACCATCGAGTGCTTGAGGAAGTTCACGTCATCGCGATTGGGGTAGTCCTCGCGGAAGTGCCCGCCGCGGCTTTCGCAGCGCCAGAGCGCGCTGTAAGCTGTGACCTCTGCTAGGTCAAGCAGATTGCCCAGCTCCCACGCTTCCATCAGGTCGGTGTTCCACTTGTAGCCCTTGTCGTCAATGCGGATGTGCTTGTAGCGTTCCTGTAGCTCGTGGATCTTGTCCAGCGCCTCTTCCAGACCTGCGCCGGTGCGATACACGCCGACGTGCTCATCCATGACCTCCTGCATTTCCTTGCGGATAGCGTGCGGGCGTTCGTTGCCGTTGCTGTTGCGGATGCGCTCCAGTTGGGCTGAGGCTTGCGCAGCGGCTGCGTCCTTGTTGATTGGGCGGAACGAGGCTTGCTTGGCGTACTCCGCCATGCGGATGCCGCCACGCTTGCCGAAGACGACCAAGTCCACCAGCGAGTTTGTGCCCAGGCGATTGGCGCCGTGCACACTGACACAAGCAACTTCACCCGCTGCGTAAAGCCCCTCCACTACGCGGCCAGTTTCATCAGCGAGCACCTCGGTGTCATTGTTTGTCGGGATGCCCCCCATTGCATAGTGCGCGGTTGGCTGGATTGGCACGGGCTGCGTGATTGGGTCGATCCCCTGATACACCCGCGCAAACTCAATGATGTCGGGCAGGCGCGTCTCGAGGTAGTGCGCGTCAATCCGCTTAGGGTTGCCGTCTTCCTCGAAGTAGCGGTTGATCACTTCTGGGCGGAAGTCCAGGTAGACATAGTCCTTGCCGTCAACGCCGCGCCCCTCGCGGATTTCCTTGTAGATGTAGCGCGAGCAAATGTCCCGCGGGGCGAGGTCTTTCAGCGTTGGCATGTAGCGCGCCATGAAGCGCTCGCCCTTGCCGTTGATAAACACCGCGCCCTCGCCGCGAGCTGCCTCGCTGAGCAAGATGCCCAGCTTGTATACCCCTGTGGGGTGGAACTGGAAGAACTCCATGTCCTCCAACGGCAAGCCGCGCCGCAGCACTGCCGCTGGCAAGTCACCTGTCAATGAATGCGCATTGCTGGTGACCTTCCACATCTTGCCGAAGCCCCCTGTGGCGATCAGGGTCGCTTTGCTGTGGAAGACATGGACTTCACCTGTGGCGAGCTGGACGGCAACAACGCCATTGCACTTGCCGTCGTCAACCAGCAGGTCAATCACTTGGAACTCGTCGAAGAAGGTGACGTTTTGCTTGATGCACTGTTGGTACAGCGTCTGGAGGATCATGTGCCCTGTGCGGTCAGCCGCGTGACAAGCGCGCATGACTGGCTTCTTGGTGATGTTGTTGGTGTGTCCGCCGAAGCGCCGCTGGCTGATCCGCCCGTCGGGGGTGCGGTCGAAGGGCAGCCCCATGTGCTCCAGCTCGATGACCGCGTCAATTGCCTCGCGGCACATGATCTCAACGGCATCCTGATCGCACAGGAAGTCGCCGCCCTTGATGGTGTCGTACGCGTGCCATTCCCAATGGTCTTCCTCGAGGTTGCCCAGCGCTGCACTGATGCCGCCTTGGGCAGTGCCCGTGTGGGAGCGAGTGGGATAAAGCTTGCTGATAACTGCGGTCTTCACGCGCTGGCTGGCATGTAGAGCAGCCATAAGTCCTGCGCCACCAGCGCCGACCACAAGCGCATCAAACTGATGATACTGAGGCATACCAACTCCTTATTCGAACAACACAGGCTCACACAACCCACGCAGGGAGCGCCCTGCGGATCAACTAGATGAGAGCGTGATGCGACGCTGTATTGTAACAATCGGCACAGACGGCGCAAGCGGACTGAAGTAAACCGCGTTCTTGGCTTGATTGGGGTCGAACAAGCTCATCTCCAGCGTGTATTCGCCTGGCGGGAGGTTGCCCGGAGCCGTGAACCGCACCGCGCTGATCAACACGTCGCCGCTGCGCCATTGCCAGCCAAGCAGAGCCGGTGCGTCGTCTACGTGCACAAGCTCAGCCCCGTCGGGCGCGTGTAGCTTGACGAAAGGCGCGAAGTACCAGTGACCAAAAGGCTCATTCGGGGGCGCGCCGACACGCCAAACGTGCGTCACCGTCACCTGTGCGCCGACCTTTGCCGAGGTCGGTGCCTCAAGGCGGAGCAGTCGCCATCCCTCGCCCAGATTGACGGTCAGCGCGTCAGGCGGGTCTGCATCTAGAGGATAGGCATAGCTGCGGTAGAGGGCAACGATTGCAGGCACCTGGTCGGTGCGCCGCTTGCCGCCGAGGTCGAGCAACATCCGCTCGGCATGGGCAGGCGCGGGCCAATCGTGCATCAAGAAGGCGCATGCTTTCCCGTCCGAAGGAACTTGCCAGATCACCGAGTCTCGGCGCGCGCGCAGCTCACCCCCGCGGCTGTGCCGCGCGCTCCCCCATAAGCTGCTCAGCCACAGCGGATCCTCCTGACCGACGAGGACACGGCAGCCCTGCGCGCGCGCGCGAGCTGAGCGAGGCGCTGTTGCTGGGCAAGCGTCAGGCTATACAAACCATCGTGGGTGTAGGGAAAGCGCAGCGCAGCTTCGACCTCACCAGCGCTGTTCCAGAACGACACGCCCGCTGACATCCCGAGGAATGAAGTAGTAACCACAGCGCTGGCGTGCTGTGCCCAGCTCGGAATTCGGCTCAGCGCCGCGGCTGGCGCGCCAGCAAAAACGTATGGCGCGGGCGAGGCAAGCAGCAGGTAGAACACGTGCACCTTCCACGTGCGCATCCCAAAATTGCTGATCACGAAGGTCGCCGCAAGCGGTATGAACGACCACAACAGCAGCCCGAGCACCGCGCTGCGGAGGGAGCGCCGACGCAGCGCAGACCACCCAGCCACGCCTAAGCCAACATACATCGCTGCCTCGACAACGTTCGCGCGCTGATCGCTGATCCAGTCACGCTCA
>JANWZM010000072.1 GCA_025054635.1 Thermoflexales bacterium | reverse complement strand
ATCGGCGGTTGAGCAAGGACTATGAGTTCGTGTTAGAGAGCAGTGTGAGCTGGATTTACTTGGCGATGGTGCACATTGTCGTGCGGCGGCTGGAGGGGCTTAAGACTGGAACAAGTGTTCAATTGTAAGACATGCTCTGAGAGCAAAAAAGGAGTGTGTTCATGAACCTAGTGACGAAGACGAATCTCCTCGCCCGGGCTCTTTGCAGCCTAGCTGTCCAGGTGGCGACGTTCCTGCTGAGACTAGTCACTGGTGGTCTGTCCCTCTTTGTCATGATAGTGATCGCGGGGCTGATGCTGTTGCTGTGGTGGCTCCTCGACCTCGAGAGAAAGACAGCACCAAGCTCGAGCGAGGACGACGAGACAACCCCAGACTACTTTGAGGGAACCTTCGATGAATACGTCGAGAAGCTGATTGGAGACATCCAAGACTTCGGTGGAGGCAGTCGCGAGTAGGTGCTTGTTGAAGCGCTCACAGAGCTGTATCGGAAGTACTTGCACACTGACCCGCCCTGCCTCAAGACGGAGGTTGAGGTATGAGCGACGATGACCCAAATGGCATGCTCCAGGTGAGCGGCTGGAATAAGACGCCTACAGGCTCTGCCTGAGCCCAAGTTGACGTGGGCACAACGGCAGAGCCTGTGTGTTTTTGCTCTCTCCTTGGTCTTATCCCTCCTCGGCTGAATACCCCCCATCAACAGGAAGGACAGCCCCTGTCACGAATCGTGCTGCATCGCTGGCGAGGAAGACGACAGCGCCGCCCAGGTCGTCAGGCTCTCCGAATCGTCCCATCGGCGTTCGCGCCAACACAGCGCGCCCAGCTTCTGTCGGCAACCCGCTGTTCGGGTCAACCAGCAGCTCACGGTTTGTCTCGGTGAGAAAGGCGCCGACGGCTACGGCATTGACGCGGATGCGCGGCGAGTACCGGCGTGCGAGGTGCACTGCTAGCCAGCGCGTCACGCTGATCAACGCTGCGCGCGAAGCAGCGTAAGCAAAGTTCTGAGTGAGTGGCTGAAGCGAGGTCATCGCAGCGACGTTGACGATGACACCGCTGCCTCGCTCAGCGAACTGGCGCGTGGTCAGCAACGAGGGAACCACCGTTCCCATCCAATTCACATCCATGATCAGGCGAGTCGCAGCTACGTCGAGGTCAAGCGACGTAGGGTTTGCCGGCAGAATCGTGCCTGCAGCGTTGACCAGCACATCCACCTGACCGACCTTGGCGAGAGCTTGGGCAAACGAAGCCTCGCTGGTGACATCGCCCGTCACAAAGTCAACTGCTCCACCCCGTTCATGGATGAGACGCGCAGCATGGTGCAGCTTCTCCGCGCTGCGACCGAGCAAGATCACCCGCGCGCCGTGGTCTGCGAGCGCCCGGGCAATTGCCCTGCCCAGCGCTCCGCTGCCGCCTGTGATCAGCGCTGCTTTACCGCCCAGGTCAAACCGATTACGCACCCCTACCACAGCAAAACAAAAAGCCCACAGGAAGTCATTCCCTGGGCTTACTCTAGTCGAGGCGCCGAGATTTGAACTCGGGACCCCTTGCACCCCATGCAAGTGCGCTACCAGGCTGCGCCACGCCTCGTGCCTGCTTTATTCTAGCACGGCGAAGACTGCAAGCACCCACCTGCAGCGACCGAGCACCAGCCGAAGGGCAGTGCCGAGCCGCTAGGTTGCATGATTTGCTTTGCTCACGCACAATCTAGGGCTATGAATATCGTTGTCCTGGCAGGCGGTGTCGGCGGCGCCAAGCTGTGCCACGGCATCGCACTCAGCTCGGGTCAGGAGCACTTATCCGTTGTGGTCAACACCGCCGATGACTTTGAGCTGTATGGTCTGCACATCTCGCCAGACCTCGACACCATGATGTATACCTTGGCGGGGATCGGCAATCCGCAGACTGGCTGGGGGATCGCAGGTGACACCTTCAACAACTTCGACATGTTGGAGCGCTACGGGGTGCAGCCCTGGTTTCGGATCGGCGACCGCGACTTGGCGACGCACTTGCTGCGCACCCAGCTCATTGCGGAGGGGATGACGCTTAGTGCGATCACCCAAACCTTAGCGCAGCGACTCGGCGTTAAGGCACGCATCCTGCCGATGACGGACGACCGCGTCCGCACAGTGGTTGACACCGACGAGGGCTTGTTTGCGTTTCAGGACTACTTCGTCAAGCTCAAGTGGCAGCCCGAGGTGCGCAGCTTGATTTTCGAGGGCGCGGAGGAGGCGCACCCAACTGACGCTGTGTTGCGCGCAATCGAGGTCGCCGACACCATCATTATTGCGCCCTCCAACTTGTACTTGAGCATTGACCCAATCCTCGCTGTGCCCGGTATCAAGGAGATGCTGCTGAACGCAGCCGCGCCGATCATCGCCGTCACGCCAATCATCGCAGGCGAGAGCGTCAAAGGTCCGGCGGCGAAGCTCATGCGCGAGTTGGGCGTCGAGTGCTCCGCTGTAGCAGTCGCCCAACACTACGCAGATTTGCTCAATGGGTTTGTGTTGGACTCGCGCGACGCAGCGCTCGAACCACGCATTGCCGCAATGGGTATTCAGACTTTGGTGACAGACACCTTGATGACCAATCTAGAGGCGCGCGCGCGGCTTGCCTGTGAGGTGCTCGACTTCGCTGACCGCCTGCGTCCAGAGAAGCTAGGGGGCTGCTGCCCCGATCGCTTGCTGCCTAGCTCATGAGGCATCCTGACCCGTGAGCCGCCTGAAGATCGTCGCGCTGATCCCAGTCAAGCCGCTGCCACACAGCAAGTCAAGGCTCAGTCGCACGCTGACGCCTGAAAGCCGAGCGCAGCTTGTGCATGACTCGCTGCGACACGTTGTCTACGCCCTACGCGCGGTGCCAGAGATTCAGCGCACTGTTGTGGTCAGCCGCGATGCTCAGGTCGCAGAATGGGCGGAGTGGTTCGGCGCCGCACACTTCTGCGAAAGCCGGCGCGGTCTCAACGCCGCCCTTGAGGAAGCGCGCGCCCAATTCTCACTAGCAGATGGGCTGCTCGTGCTGGCGTCCGATCTGGTTGCGCTCAGCTCGGTGGATGTGCGCGAGCTGATTCGACGCGGGCATGAGGTGCCGAGCCGATGTGTCGTGATCGCGCCAGATCGGCGCGGACGCGGCACAAATGCACTGCTGCTCAAGCCGCCGAACGCAATTCCGTTTGCCTTCGGCGAAGGCAGCGCACGCCGACATGAGCGGCTCGCATTGGCGCATGGCGCTGTGCCAGTGTGGTACCGCTCTGATTCGGTTGCGCTCGACCTGGATTGCACAGACGACCTCGAGGTTTACTGGGCACAGTGGTAAGTGCGGTTACACTGCATCCATGCCGCACTGCCAACCGCCCCGCGCACTCGCTGGCACTCTTGAGCGCTTGCTGAGGACACTGCCTGCTGACCATCTAGGCGAGCTCGCTACGCGGGCAGTTCAGCGCGCGCGCACCGAAGGGCTGACCTACTGGCACGGAGGGCGCGAAGGAGTCATCCCGCTTCTGTTGCGCCCAATCGTCGCTGCGCCTGAGCAAGTCAGTTACCTCAGCTATGTCTCCTCGCTGATGCTCGGTGCATTCAAGCGGCTGCCCGACTTGTACTTGGCACATGATGACGTGCGCGAGGTCTTGCCTCTTGCCCCCGAGGAGGCAAACTGGTTGCATCAAACCTGGACGCCAGCTCATCAGCGCACACATTGCGTGATTGGTCGGCTGGACGCAGTGATCGACTTCAACAGGGACGACTGGCGAGAAACGCTGGCGTTCATCGAGCCAAACCTCGTCGGTGCCGGTGGCGTTTCGCTGATCCCAGCCGAGGACGCCATCGTGCTCGACATGCTGTCCCCTCTAGCCAGCGGCGCGCTGTCTGCTGTGCGGTTGTCAACCAGTTGTGATTTCCGGCGCGCCTTCCTACGCTGCTTGAACGACCAGCTTGCGGCGATTGGACGCCGCGCGGGTCAAATCGTATTTGCAGACGCAAAGTATGCTGACGAAGGACCCGCTGAGATGGAGACGCTGCGTCGCTGCTACGCAGCGCGCCGCGTGCGCGTCGCCTACATCGCCCCCAGCGAGCTTTACTGCGCGCGCGACGAAGTGTGGTGCAGCGCGGGACGGGTGGACATGCTCTACCGCGACTACGCGCTGATCGATCTCATCGACATCGCCGATGAGGGGGGTGACCCTAAGGCGGTGCAAATGCTAGCGCAGCGCAACCAACTAGTCAGCTCCTTGGCAGGCGACCTTGACCACAAGAGCACGTTTGAGTTGTTCACCGACACTCGCTTCGATGCGCTGTTCTCCTCGGCAGAGCGTGCTGCCTTCCGCCGTCACGTGCCCTGGACGCGGCTGCTGACTGAGCGGCGCACCACTGCGCCCAACGGAGCTGTGATAGACCTGCCCGAGTATGCCTTAGCGCATCAGGCAGGGCTAGTGATCAAGCCGAACCGCTCCTACGGCGGGGAGGGCGTTCACCTGGGGTGTGAAACATCCACCAGCGACTGGTGCGCAGCAATCGAGCGCGCGCTCGCGGAATCGGGCGAGTGGGTGGTGCAGCAGTGCGTGGACATTCCCGCCCACACCTCACCGCTCGCACGCCCCAGCGGTGAGGTGCTATGGGGGTCTTTCCACGTGGTGCTTGGCTTAATCCCAACGCCCTACGGGCTAGGGATACTCGGTCGCGCCTCGCCCGCTCGGGTAGTCAACGTTGCACAGGGCGGAGGGTTATGCGCTGTAGTCGTCGCAACGCCCAGCAGCAACTAAGCGAAGGTCAACTTGGGTCAACGAAGCAAGCCTCACGCAAGTACGGGATGGGGTCTTGCGCGCGCTGAACTTTGTAGTGCAAACCAGGGCGAGTGGCAAAGCCGCCGACGGCGCCGTCGGCGTCCATGACCAGCACTCGCGCCCAGTCCACCTGCCGCATCGGGTCTTCAGCCGCTGAGACGCCGAGCAGTTGGGCAAGCTGACGCGCGACTTCGCGCCCAGCCGCATCGAGCGGCCATCCCACGCGCAGTAGGGTGACAACTTGCGCGGCTGCAGCAAGGCGGATGGCTGCTTCGCCCAGCCCCATGCAGGCAGCCGCACCGTAGCGGCTGTCGCAGTAATTCCCCGCACCAATCAGCGGCGAATCGCCGACCCGACCAGGATACTTCCAAGCAACACCCGAGGTTGTGACCGCCGCGCACAGTGAGCCGTGTGCGTCGCGCACGATGACGTTCATCGTGTCGTGCCCATAGCCCACCTGCCGCGCGCGCCACACGCGCTCGCTCAAGCTACCTGCAGTGCCGATCTGCGCCATACACGCTCGCCAGGCTGCGGCTGCCTCTGGCGAGAGCATATCTCGCCGCTCGGCGCCGATCTCCTCGGCAAAGCGCGCGGCGCCCTCGCCGACGAGCAAAACGTGCGGCAAGCGCACCATGACTTGTCGCGCGACACTGATGGGGTGTCGGAAGCCCTTCAGCCCTGCGACGGCGCCAACGTGAAGGGTGTCGCCGTCCATGATGGAAGCGTCAAGCTCCACTTCGCCCAGCAGGTTGGGGAAACCGCCGTAGCCTACGGTGTGCTCCTCGGGGTCATCCTCGACAGCGCGGGCAATCTGTTCGGCGACATCGCACGCTCGCGCGCCCGACCGCAGTGCCTGCATCCCCTCCACGATGAATCCATCTTTGACCTCGCCGTTTGCCAGGATGACTGGCTCTGCCATCTCAAGTGACGTTTGGCGTCTGAGCGTGCCTGTGCTTTCACAAGCACGCGGCGAACACATTGTGCAGGCGGTCAAGCATTACGCCACGCCGCTCAGGCGACAGCAGGTTGGTCAGCAGCACGAAGCAGACGCCCTGCTCTGGGTACACCCAAAACATGCAGCCGCCCCAGCCATCGTGCCCGTATTGCGTGCGCACGATGTAGTCCATGTGGCTGACAGGCAACATCCAGGTCAAGCCGACTTCGGAGCCGATGAACTCCTCGCCCTTTTTGAGCGGCGGGATGCCTGTGGTGTGCGGCGTAGTCATCGCGCGCAGGGTGAGCGGCGCGAGAATCCGCTTGCCGTTTAGCGCTCCCCCGTTGAGCAGCGCGCGCCCAAGCGCGAGCAAATCAGCCGCTGTGCTGAATAACCCGCCTGCAGGCGTCTTCAGGCGCAGGTAGCGCGGATAGTCCAACACACCCTCCGTGCCGTGGGTTGGCATGGTTCGATCAGGGGCTGCTTCATGCGCGACAAACGAGGTATCGCGCATACCAAGCGGTTCAAAGATCTGCTGCGCCAGCACAGCCTCGAGCGGCTGCCCTGTCACCGCCTCGATCACTTCTTGCAGACCGACAAAGGCGAGGTTGTTGTACAGCTTGTAAGCCCCAGCGGGAAACTGGGCTGGGGCGCTGACCAAAGCTTGGTGCGGGGTAAGAATGCCTTCGGGCAGCGTCTGACGAACAAGGTCAGCGACGCTCTGGTCAATACCCGAAGTGTGCGTCAGCAGGTGCCAGATTGTGACCGTGTCGCTGCGCGTCTGACCGAAGTCGGGAATATATCTTTGCAGTGAGTCGTATAGACCAATCTGCCCGCGCTCCCAGAGCTGCGCTACGGCGATGCCGATGATGGGCTTCGTCACAGAGAAAAGCAGGTATATGCTGTCCTCACGCGCGCGGAAAGCCTGAACCTCGATCACACCGTTAGCGTCGGCAACGCCAAGCACTGCGCTGGGCAACCGAGCTGGGCTATCACCGACAAGCGCACGAACGTAGTCAAACAAGGGCGCAAAGGGGTTCTGGCACATCCGTGAAGGTTCAGGAGGAGGGCAAGCCCTCAACGAAAATCAGGTTCGACCGAGCTGACCGTTGGCGAATAGCGCGCGCACGGCTGTATTCGGACGACTCATACCAGGCTTTAGCACTTGCCAAGTCGGGGAACTCGAGCACGACCACTCGCCTCGGCTGCCAATCGCCTTCGACGACCTCGACAGCGCCGCCGCGCACAATGTAGCGCCCGCCGAACTGCGCCGGCGTTGGTCCAGCCAGTCGCTTGTACTCCTCGTAAGCCACTGGGTCAGTCACTTCGATGTCAGCAATCACGTAGGCAGGCATGGGCACGCGCTCACCCAATCAAGTGATAGTCACCAACGAGCAGATAGAGCGGCGGCTCATCTTCCTCGATGGTTGGAAAGCGCCCGACAGGCTCAAGGAAGCAGTTGTCGTTCTGGTCGTCGTTGACGAGCGAGACCTCACCCGTCAGCACGCGCTCGCCCTCCGCCCAGAAGCGATGCCAGCAGTACGGCTCGAGAGTGACGCTCTCACCAGGGCGCAGACGGATGATCCCGCCTGCCGGCACTGTGCGCCGAACGCCGTCGCACAGCAGGTGCACGTCGCTGGTGTCAAGTGCGTCTCCATCCGGGGTCTTGTTGTAAACCTGAACCAGTAACTCGCCACCCCCACGATTGATGATGTCCTCAGTCTTGGTCCAGTGGTAGTGGAGGGGGATCATCTGCCCAGGTACGGAGATCAGAACCTTTTCGCAGTAGCACATGCCCCGACCCGCGCGGAGCGCCTCCAAGGTGCCGTTCCGCAGCGTGAACAGGAACAAGCCAAGCTCGTCGAACCTGCCCTGACCGAAGTCCGTGATGTCCCAGCCCAGGCGGCGGTTGATGACCTCTTGAGCGTCCTCTCGATGCTTGCGCCAATCGTCCAACGACCAGTATGCCCAGGCTGGAAGGTAGAAGTGCATTGCCTTCAGAAAGGCATCTGCATCGCGCATGATTGCGTTGATCTCAGAACGTTTCATCGGTGCGCTCCTGACCCCATGTTACACCGACAGAACAGCCCAGCGCGGGCGAGGAGTGACTCCATGAATACATCGCACGATTTTGTCACCCTGCCCTCACCCTCGTCCCCTCTCTTGGGGCTATCCATTACCCACAGCGTTGCAAAGAAGCGCATCCAACCTGTCCTGGCGCCCGTGTCCAGAGCATAAAGCGGCAAGAAGCCTGCAAAGCGCGGGGGGAGTAACACGGTAGGGGCGCGCCGCGCGCGCCCAGTGCTCTGTTCTCTTACACACCGAACTGCAAGACATGCTCTGATAGGGCACGCGATACAGGCTCGCCTGCGGGGCGACGACGCGACTGGCGATTTCAGGAGGCATCTGGCGCAGCAAGTTGCGCTTCGCAGCGCCCAGCGTGTTGTTGTAGATGCGCTGCGCGGCGAGCAAGGCGCCGAGGTAGGTGGTTTGGTACTTGTCGGCGGTGTGCTCGCGGATGAACTTGACCTTCTCCTCCAGCGTAGGCTTTTGCTGGGCGAGGAAGTAGTGCGGGTAGCTAAGCAGCAGCAGGTCTCGCGCTGCCGCCGCTAGTAACCGCTTGCAGACAAGAAGACCGAGCCCTGCTGAAGCAAGGCTCGGTCTTTTGAGGACGATCAGCGCAGAGGGATGTGGTTAGCTTTTCGCGCGGGCAGCAGCGTTGAGATACACCACAATCCCCTTGGATGCGTTGCCTGAGCTGTCGAAGAGGTCGATCTCGTCCGCGCCAAACAGGGTTACAAGCGTGCCGCTGGGCAAGCTGACGGAGCCGGTTAAGTCCTTAGCGACACCCTTGGCGTCGCGCATGGTTGCGAGCCAGTCCTCCTTTGTCCCTGCGAAGATAACGCGCACGGTTGACCCGCGGAAGGGGCGTTCAAAGCCGAGCACCTTTGACGAGTCCTTCAGCAGCTCTTCGACCACCGCCTTTGCGCTGCTGCGCTTTTGCAGCTCAGCGCGGCATTCAGCAATCTTTTGCTGCGGGTCAAACGGAAACGCGCTCGGGCGCGGTTGAGCTTGCAGCGTATGGGAAAATACCCGATTGGTAGAGAAGGTCGAAGCTACCTTCTGCGAAATGGAAAGCGGGGCAGAAGCCAAGACTGGCAGTTGGTAGGACAGGGTTCGGTAGTAATACGCTTGCTGCGAATGCCTATCTTGTTTCACGATGTTCGTGTCAGCGAAGAGCTGACTGTCTGACTTCCTCGCTGAAGTCTCCCACTTCCTGACTACCAGAGGTTGCTGCTCGCTTTCTAATCTGATGAGCGGGCGTTGCCAGGAGGTGAAATCAGCGACGATTGTCGGGCGCGCGAGCAACGGGTGAACCGACGACTCGGCGATGACGGTGCAGGTATAACCAGGCGTTGGCGTCAGTTGGTAAAGCGCGCGGTGGCGGTAGTCCATCAGCATATACTGCTCCAAGTCCGCGAAGCGCGACTTCCCGGTGTTGCTGCCGTAAAACACGGCGTAATCCGATCCGAACCAACGCTTCAACCGCAGGGCGTTAGTGCCCTTGAAAAACGGAGAGTTCTCATCAAGCGCGACCTCTTGCAACAGCCCTTCTTGGTATGGAATGCGGTATAGGCTTGCTTGCGGGTCGACGACGCGCAGGGCGAATTCGGGCGGCATTTGGCGCAGTTGATTGCGCTTCATCGTGCCAATGTCGCTGTTGTAGATGCGCTGGGCGGCGAGCAGCGCGCCGAGGTAGGTGCGCTGGTATTTGTCCGCCGTGTGCTCGCGGATGAACTTGACCTTCTCCTCCAGCGTAGGCTTTTGCTGGGCGAGGAAGTAGTGCGGGTAGCTAAGCAGCAGCAGGTCTCGCGCTGCCGCGAGCGGACGTGATGTGTGAATTCCGGGGCGATCAGCGGGTCCAGCAAAACCTGGCGTAAACACAATCTCTGGAGGAGTGGATTGGGATGGCGGATATGCGCTATTGGGGAATTTCAGGTACTTGCGCCCGACGACCTCAAGCTCGATGTTGATGGCGACTACGGGCGGCGCGCTGAGGTCGAACCCGCACATGGCGAACGGCGCGCCGTGTCCGTCAGGATAAACCATGCACAGGTTTGATGGGTCGGCGGTGAGGATGAAGAAGAGCACCTGATTTGCATACGAAATAATGTCGATGGCGAAGCTGGTCTCGCTCATCCCTGGATAAGCGGCGACGACGGCGAAGAGCGGGTCTTGGGCGGAGCGGCTGAAGAAGAAGGAGGATTCCTTGAGGACGCGCTTCATCACATCCTCCTGCATCATTTCTGTTCGTCTCAGATATTCCCACTCCGTCTCGTCGCGGGCGAGGGCGCGCAGGTAATTGCGCTGGCGTCCGAAGACCGTCTTTTGGTAATCGTCGTGCCAGTAGAGGGCGCGAGCGTTCTTGAAGTGCGCGACTGCGCTGTCGATCAACTTCTGGACGAAGCACAGGTCTGTGTAGCGGTCTTGCTCGCTCATGAGGAGCACGCCGCTTTCCTTGGGGATGCCTGTGTAGTCGAAGAGGGGCTTAAAGTCGGTTTCGAAGACGCGCCCGCCGTCGAGGGGGTTGAAGGCACGGCTGGGGGCGTTGTCGCTGCCTGGGCGGAGCGCGCGGCAGCCGTCGCTGACGAACATGTTGCGGGTGTAGTTGACGACGGGGACGGCGTCGCCGGCGCGGCTGCGCGAGAGGTCGAGGGCGATGTTAGGGAAGAGCTGAGCGGGGTTGTAGCGAGGGACGCGCGTGTATTTGATGTCAGCGGGGGTGAGTTCTTCGAAGCTGAAGAAGTAGGTCAAGCCTGTGCGTTCGTCCTTGCGGATGACTTCG
>JANWZM010000068.1 GCA_025054635.1 Thermoflexales bacterium | reverse complement strand
CGTCGCGCCCTCCGCGAGCGTCCCTTGGGCAGCGATGTCGTAGCTAAACAGCAACGCCTCCTTGACCACACCAGACAGCGCGCCGAGCTGGAGCTGAATTCGCGTCACGCGCTGCGCTCCAGCCTGCCGTGCAGCCGACTCAACCGACTCGACCAGGCTCAGCGCAATCGAAAGTTCGTGCATCTGGGTGTGCTAGGTATTGTAGAAGAGCTGCTAGACGTCGGGGCGAGTCTCATGTCGTGGCAGCGTGCAGGGCGCGACCCCGCTCAGGGCTCGGCACATGGGCGTCACTAGGCAAGGGCGAACACAGCCACGCGCCGACGGACACCGCAACCGCGACCGCGCGCGGACACTCAACATGAGCTCCTGTCCTGGCTTTTGCTTAGCCCTTCTCCTGCCTCTCTCTTGCCTGCGCGCTGTGTTCTAATTAAAGATCAGCCATGCAGGGGTACCGACCCGAAAACCCGATGATCGTCCAGAGTGACCGCACCGTGCTGCTCGAGGTGGACAACCCGCTCTACGCAGAGGCACGGGATGCGCTGGCTCGTTTCGCTGAGCTGGAGAAGAGCCCTGAGTACGTCCATACCTACCGCATCTCGCCGCTGTCGCTCTGGAACGCGGCTGCGGCTGGTCTCTCTGCCGAGGTCATTCTCGCTGACCTAGAGCGCTTCTCCAAGTATCCCTTGCCTGAGAACGTGCGCGTGGACATCCGCGATGCAATCGGGCGGTATGGTCGAGTGCGGATTTTGATCGAGGGGGGGCGGATGCTTGTTAGAACCGACGACGCTGCGCTTGCGGAAGAGCTGCATCGCCATCGGCTGTTTGCGCCGCTGGTTCAAGCCCGAGTGAGCTCAACCGCGTTTGAGATCGATCCAAGTCAGCGCGGGCACGTGAAGCGGGTGCTGGTGCAGATCGGCTATCCAGCGGAGGACTTGGCTGGATACGTGGACGGCGCGGCGCTGCCTTTCTCACTGCGCGAAGTCACGTTGTCTGGTCAGCCCTTCCAGATACGACACTACCAGGCAGAGGCAGCCGAGGTATTCTGGGCACAGGGCAGTGCGGCGGGAGGCAGCGGCGTTATCGTCTTGCCTTGTGGCTCGGGCAAGACGATTGTCGGCTTAGTTGCGATGGCAAAAGCGCAATGCGCGACGCTGATCCTGACGCCAAACACGGTTGCCGTCCGACAATGGATTCGAGAGATCCTCGACAAAACGACGCTCACTGAAGACCAAGTCGGCGAGTATAGCGGCTTGAAGAAAGACGTGCGCCCAGTCACTGTCTGCACCTATCAGGTGTTGACCTACCATCCCAAGAAGCGCGCCGCGGGGACGGCGCGAGGGCGGCGAGCGATCCCGTCCCTGGACGAATACCCGCACATGGCGCTATTCAACAGCATGGACTGGGGCTTGATCATCTACGACGAGGTGCACCTGCTGCCTGCGCCTGTCTTTCGTATCACCGCCGAGATCCAAGCGCGCCGCCGATTGGGATTGACCGCAACATTGGTGCGTGAGGACGGGCTGGAAGGCGATGTCTTCTCGCTGGTTGGACCGAAGAAATACGATGTGCCGTGGAAAGACCTAGAGCGCCAGGGGTGGATCGCAACCGCTGAGTGCCACGAGATCCGCGTGTCCCTGAGCGAGGAAGACCGCATGGAATACGCTGTCACTGATCCCGACGAGAAGTATCGCTTTGCTGCCACGAACGAACGCAAATTGAGAATCGTCAGTATGCTGCTCGAAAAGCACAAAGACGATGATGTGTTGGTGATCGGTCAATACATTCCGCAGCTCGAGCAGATCGCGCAGCGAATTGATGCACCGCTGATCACAGGCGAGACCCCCGTGCGGCAACGCGAGAAGTTGCTTGACCAATTTCGTCGCGGTGAAATTCGCCGATTGGTGCTCTCTAAGGTCGGCAACTTCTCGATTGACCTGCCCGATGCTAACGTGCTGATCCAGGTCAGTGGGATGTTCGGCAGTCGGCAAGAGGAAGCGCAACGGCTTGGGCGGGTGTTGCGCCCGAAGCAGAATGGGCTGCTGGCGCATTTCTACGCCATCGTCACGCGCGACACCCTCGACCAAGAGTTCGCTGCAAAACGGCAGCTTTTCTTGACTGAGCAGGGGTACAGCTACAACATCCTCTACGAGGATGAAGTGCCGAGCTTCGTGCCAGCAGCTATCGCCGTCAGCGCGCGCGGGGCTGCTCGTGCCAAGCTACCCGAGGCTGGGGCATGAGCGTGACGCCTGAGGTGCAGCTCTGGCCGCGGAGGTGCACACTGCCGCGGCATGCCAGCATCAACGCGGAGACGGCGATCGAGTTGACATACTCGCAGTCACAAATTCGACGGCTACTGCGGTCACTAAAAGGTTTGAGCCGGTCAGCCGCACTGCCGCAAGACCCAAATCAACTTATCGAGCAAACGGTTGAGACCGTGCAGGCTTTTGCAGCGAAAGCCTCGGCGCAGCCAGAGCATTTGCTGGCGCAGCTCACTCACGAAGAGGCAGACCTCATGCGCGACTTGCTCACAGCGCGCGAGCACATCCTGCCTTTCGATGAGGCACTTATCCGGCAAATCAATCTGCATCCGGCAGAGGATCTGCCCAGCGTCTTCGATCGATTCGTTGACAGGGGGCTGCTCTTCCGCGTCTCGCTCTTGGAAGGCGAGTTCCTTTGCTGGCCGCCCTACACCAAAGCCCCGATCGTGCGCACTTGGGCAGTGCAATCAAGAGAGCCGCCCCTAGTCTCGATGCAAGCAGCGCCCTTCCCCGAGGTCATGGCGCGTGTGTTGGACGCAATCAGCCGCGAGGCGGTTTTCTTTCGCGCGCTGATGCTGCCGAGTGCAAACGAACACGCGAAACCTAGAGCTGCGTTTGGGGGCTGGGAGTGTGACGCGCAGGAGGCAGCGCAGCTTCGCTCGAGCAAAGGCGTGCGCATCCCACTGCTGGCTATGTTGACCCCCGAGAGTCTGCGCTTGCTCAAGCAGCGCACGAGCTATGCCGAGGCGCTCTGCGAGTTCGTGACTTCCCTGGCTTACACCATAGGGCTGGTCGAGGCACGACGCGATGATCACGTGGCGCCTCAGCGGGTTGTCGTGGATCCTATCGAGGCTGAGCGCTGGTTCAGCCTGACCCCAGAGCAGCAATTGCTGAGCGCATGGCATCACTGGGTGACCTACAACGCGGATTGGTTCGAGGCGCGCCAAGCGATTGCCGCATCGCCATTCAACCGAAGCTTTTCAATCGTGCGCAGCCTCGATGCCAAGATCACGCCAGCAGAGCTGGCATATGAACTCCATGGGCTACGCGCTTACCTCGCGCGGGTGCTGCGCGGCTTGCCAAAGGGGGCGTGGGTATATTGGCCTGAGCTCGCTGAGCAGCTCTTTAACTTCTATCCCCAGTGCGCTTGGTCTAGCTTGTCGCCTTCCGAATGGTGGTTTGCCTCACCCGACGGTCAGACGCCGGTCAACGTCACCCAGCGAGAAGACTGGTCACGGACGATTGGGCAGATCCTGGCGCAGATGTTGCGCGGGCCGCTGTTCTGGTTGGGCATGGTCGAGCTGAGCGCGAGCACAAATAGCAGCGCGTTTAGCTTTCGAGTTACTCCTCTCGGACAAGCGCTGCTCGAAAGGGCAACGCCGCAAGCAGTCGCAGCCTTGCTCGCCCCAGCAGCGCCTGTGCCTCACGAGCAAGTAAGCTGGGTGGACGCTTACACGGTTCGCCTGACCTCCTCGCTCGCGTGGAGCGCACTGACTGCCCAGACACGACTCTGGGCTGAACCAGTTCAAGCGGCAGATACATACGTCTTCACGCCGGCGAGCGTGGCAGCCGCGCTCAAGGCAAATCGTAGCGTCGAGGCGCTGCGCGCTGCATATTCCGCAGCAGGAAGCGCGCTCTCCAGTGAGGTGGAAGCCCTCTTGGCTCAGATCGCTCAGCGTCGGGGGCGGATCCGAATCTACGAGACGATGGCTGTGGTTCAGCTCGCTGATGAAGCGACAGCTCGCGAGGTGCTCGCCCACAGCACAACCCTACAGCAGGCTTATCCCTTATCCCCAACAACATTCGCTATGCCGCCCCAAGCGGCAGAAGCGCTGCTGCACGAGCTACGCCAGAGGGGATACACGCCCCTCGTAGAATCGTAGCGACGCGCCTGTATGGATCAGCACATCTCGCTGCGCAGCGCGCTCGACTTCCAGCGCGAGCTTGGGCGGTACTGGCGGCACGTTCGCCGTCAAGGCAGCTTACCAATCACCGCACAGGGCTGGGTTCACCGAAACAGCTTCAAGGGGCTTTTGGCAGCACTTGGACTTCCTGCTCAAGGAGCGAACGAGGCGGACTACCCTCGGCTGCGCTTCACGCGCCTGCTGTTGCTTGAGCTTGGTGCGCTGGTCAAGAAAGACCGCGCGCTGGTCGCCAACGAAGCTTGTGCGTTCTTCGGTCTGGCGCTCAACGAACGTGTGAAGCAGACCTTTGACACCTGGCTGCTGCGTTCGGTGTGGAACGAGCTTGCGGATATTCGGGGAGTCATCCAGTCGCATATAGGCAAACGCGAGTTTGGCATGGCGATGCAGCGAGCGCGCCGCGCTGTGTTGAACGCCATGCATGAACAGGCGAAAGCTGACCCAGGTGGCTGGCATAGCTTCGACGAGCTTGCCACTACTGTTCGCGCCAGGACGCCTGACTTCATGTTCAAGCGCGCCAAAGCAGTCCGCAACACCTGGTTCTACGAATCACCCTACTACGGCGCTAATAACCCCTTTGGTATCAGCATTCACCCTGAACCGCGCAGCGAAGCAGAAGTCTGGGAGCGCGTGGAACGCCCATTCATCGCACACGTGCTGGTTGGATCCTTGCATTGGTTGGGGCTCGTGGATTTGAAATGGCGCAGCGCAGCTCCGTCAACCGCCGAGCAGGAGCTGGAGGCTTACCGCTTGACCGACGCAGGCGCTTGGTTGTTGGCGCTGTCGCCCTCGCCGCAGTTCATCGAAGAGGGAGGGCGCATCGTGGTGCAGCCCAACTTCACCATCCTCGCGCTAGAGCCTGTCTCAGACCTGGCGCTGGCTGACCTCGAATCCTTCGCAGACTTTCAAGGCGGGGAACGCGCGTTGCACTACCAGCTCACCCGCCAGTCAGCTTACCGCGGACAGAGTAAGGGATGGACTGCCGCGCGCGTGATCCAGTTTCTGGAGCAGCATCAGGGCGCTCCGATCCCCGCTAACGTGCGGCGCACCCTGGAAGATTGGGAGTCAGCTTGCAAGCGGATTGTGGTGCGTAAACACGTCACCCTCGTCCAGTTTGCAGACGCCACGGACGCCAGCCAGGCGCTGCCGGCGCTCGCGCCGATGAATCCGCTCCCGCTTGGCGAGTGCTTTGTGCAACTACCCCATCACACAGCGCACCAGGCCGCCCAGCAACTCACCCAAGCAGGCTGGATTCCCATCCTCCAAGGCGAGCGCGATGATGGCATGGATCAGTCCATCGTGGTTAGCGAGCTAGGGGAGGTTCGGTTTACCTCTGCGACGCCGAGCATTCACGCTCAGCAGTTCATCGCTCGGCTCACAGAACGTCTCAGCGGCGACGGAGGCTCAACCCTGTTCCTCACCCGTAAGCGGATAGGTGAAGCGCTAGCGCAGGGGATGTCGCTGGAAGCGATCCTGCAGACACTCTCACGCTTGCAAGGTGAGCCTCTCCCTTCCGTTTTGCAAGAACGAATAACGCAGTGGGCACGGTTCTACGGGTCAGCACAACTTCGATCTGTAACGCTGCTACAGCTCTCCAGTGCAGAGGTGCTCGGACACGTTCTTGCCGATCGAGAGCTTAGCCGCCTTATACAGCGCCGCATCAGCCCCACAGAAGCGCTCGTTGAGGCAGAACATGTTCCGCTGCTTAGGGCAAAACTTGCAGAACGCGGCGTGGAACTCGCCCCAGCGCCCGCCTAGGGCAGATAGATCCTCGGGTTGAGCAAATCGCCACCGTAGCGGATCTCGAAGTGCAGGTGTGGACCGGTAGAGCGCCCTGTGCTACCCATCGCGCCGATGATCTGCCCGCGCGCTACTGCCTGACCAGGCGAGACATACCACTGGCTGAGGTGCGCATACAACGAGACAAAGCCGTTCCCGTGATCGATTGTCACCATGTAGCCGTAGCCAACCGGGCTCCAGCCGGCGAATGTGACGTAACCACCGTCTGCAGCCGCGATGGGCGTGCCCGTCGCATTCGCAATGTCGATCCCACGATGGCCCCACCAATAGCCTTGCGAAATGTGACCGCGCGCCGGCCAAACGAACGCGCCAGTAGCGACGAAACTTGGCGCAGGACCGATGTAGCGCTGCCCGGGCGCAGGGGCACGCTGCGTCTGCACCGGTCGGGTGCGCACCACGATTGGCTTCACGCCATTCGGCACAACCAGTCGCTGACCTGGAACGAGATTTGCCCCTTGCGAAAGGTTGTTCAGTGGAAAGTTGATGATCTCCTCCGGCTTGACTTTGAAGCGCTGGGCAATGCCATTCAGCGTGTCCTCAGGCTTCACCTCGTACAGGATGCCGTCCACTGGGAGAATGTTGAGCACCTGACCTACGCGAAGCAGGTCTGGCGATTCCTCGACTTCCGGGTTGGACCAGACGATGGTCGTCGGCAGCAGCCCAAACTTCTGGGCGATGATCTCGACGTTGTCCCCCGGCGCTACGGTGTAGGTCAGAATCGCTGAGCGGGCTTCGGCTGGCTTGGTGAAGTTGATCACCGTGTCGCGCACGACCAAGTGTCCCTCGCTTGTCGCCTGGGTGAGCGGTGGCAACGGCGCAAGCCGCGAGGCGAGACGCCCGCCGAATCCTCCCTGTCGGATGGGGGTTGTGTCTCGAGCAACAATCGAAGGAGAGCGCCAGCTAATCTGCTCAGAGGTGCGCTCAGAAGAAGCCCCAAGCGATCCCAGCGCTGCCTGCAAGTGAGCCAACCCCAGCGCAACAACCACGGCTAACCC
>JANWZM010000028.1 GCA_025054635.1 Thermoflexales bacterium | reverse complement strand
GAGCACATATAGCCCCGCCAAGGAGAGAGTTGGGCGGACGCCAACGATGCGCACCAACATGCTGCCCTCTGGAATGGAAGCCACGGTGGTTGCCATCATTGCGGAGATCAAAGTGCCCAGCGGAACGATCTCGCGCAACGCAAACAGAATGGGCGCTGTTGATGCCGCGTTCACGTCGAGCGGAAGCCC
The DNA here is from genome assembly GCA_025054635.1 of Thermoflexales bacterium. Lineage (GTDB taxonomy): Bacteria > Chloroflexota > Anaerolineae > J036 > Brachytrichaceae > DRWP01. The sequence goes on along the minus strand of JANWZM010000028.1, from coordinate 5,098 downwards.
GAGCCCTGCAGCTGCAACTGGTCCCCACCAGCTATGCCCAGCTTGCACGAAGCCCTGACACAAGGGTGAGAGAGCAGGGGATGAGCTTGGTCGAGCCCGAGTTTGGCAAATCTAATGTTACTTAATCAACATTGTGTAACAAACAGTTGAAGGCACACAAACAAGACCCCCTACTCCGCGTAACCAGCAGCCCGCCATGCCGCGCCGACGGCAGCCTCCTCCTCCCAAGGCGAAACAACCAGCTCAGCGCCAAAACGATCGGCAAGCGCTTGGCGTAGCGCAGCGTTGCGCCGAATCGCGTTGCCCGCGCCCACAACAGAGGCGCGCAAACCACGCTTCACCCCCATCGCCTGCGCAAACTGCCAGAGCTCATCAGCTACGCCCTCGACAATCGCACGGCACAAGTTCGCTGCACTGAAGTTTGCCCGGCTCAAGCCGCTCAAGCTGGCGCGCTTGTCAGGCGCGTGACGCGCGCCGTCGAAGCTCGTCTCCGCGCGCATCCCCTCTGCGCTGCTCGGAGCGCTCAGGGCAGCCTGCACCACCACGCGATACATCTCAGCCTCATCCGGCACCGCGACGCCGAAAAGCTCAAAGACACTGCGGAAGAAACGCAGAAGGATGGCAAAGGTCTGCCCGCCCGAAAGCACCGCACCCGAACGCAGGTAAAGCTGGTCCACAAACGGGCGCGTCTCGATGCCAAGCGCAGGGTCGGGCGGAAGAAAGCGCTCGCCCACAATCGAGACCTGAGCGCCAGTGCCAACGTTGATGTGCAAACAGCCAGGCGCAATGCACTCGCTGCCCACAAGGCTGGCTTGATGATCGCCGATTGCCGCGTGCACAGCGACTTCCGATGGCAAGCCGAGGCGACGCGCGAGCGCGGCGTTTAGCGCGCCGAGCGGCGTCCCACTTGCGACAACGCTCGGCAGCAATGAAGGAGGCAACGCTAAAGCCTCCAACCACAGGCGTGACCATTCGTGGCGCACGATGTCAAAGATTCCAGTCGAGGCAGCTAGGGTGTCTCCCATGGTCGGCGCGCAGCCAGCCAGCCAAGCAGCAATGGCATCTGGGATGCAGCAAGCAACAGCGTCCTTCGGGAGTTGATCGTGCTGCTGCATCCAGAAAAGAGTCGCGCCGAGATACCCCGCTGCTGGCAGACACCCGCATGACGCGCCGGCTCCGTCGACATCAACGCGCGCGAGCATCTGCGGGATCAGCGGGGCGGCGCGTTGATCCTGCCAAGTGATCGCTGGGCGAAGGCTGCGCTTCCCCGCCCTATCCAACACCGCTGTCCCATGCATTTGCCCTGTGACTCCCAACACGCGCGCTCGTGTCGCCGCTGTGCCCAATTGCCGCACGACTTCACTCAGCACTGCCAGCACGGTCGCAAACACGCGATCGAGATCAAGCTCCGCCCAGCCCTCGGCACGGCGCTCAGCAGGAGTGACGTCTGCCATGTTCAGCGCAGAGGCCTTCGCCAGCAAGCGCCTATGCTCCACATCGAAGGCAACTGCCGTGATGCTCGTTGTGCCGATGTCAACACCGAGGGCAATCATCGCGCGCTCAATAGCCGACTTTGTCATGCGACTCTGTCATGGATTTGGTCTCCTCCGCGCTCAGCGACGACGCTTGCCCGCGAGGAGAACTTTAGTTTGCTCACCTTTGAGCAGCTTCTTCCACCGATGCGCGGCTTCAGTGTGCACGGGAAGCAAGTAGCGCGGCCGCACCTGCCTGACCAGATCAACAAGATCCTCGGTGGGCGCATGACCAGACGTATGGTAGGGATTGTCCACAAGCGAGGGATCACGAGGAAGCCGATTAAGCGCTTCTGGGTAAACCCTGAAATTCAGCGCCTTGAGCCAGTTCAACAGCACCTGCAGGTCGAGCACCTGCTCATCATCAGCCCAGTAGCTGTTGCTGAAAACATAGATCCCCTCGCGTCCAGCGACACCGCGCCTCTCCTCGGCGAGGCGAAGGTCAATGAGGCGGTTCAGCTCGAAGAAGCCGAACGCTAGCAGAAAGTCGTCAGGATGGCTGGTAACTTCCTCGAGGCCGACCGGGCGCACGGACCCGTTGTTCCACACGATCTCCTCCCAATAAGGTCGCCGCACGCGCTTCTCTTTGATCACGAGCACGTCCCCTAGGAGTTGTTTCCACGTCTGATCAACTTCGGACAGACCAATCAGCAAATAGGCGTCCTTTGGGGTGATCACGAGCGTCCTTTTCAAATCACGCCCCACCTCCATGCAGGACAACATGCGCTCCAAGTTGCGGGGCGCGAAATCAACTACCACGGGAGCTTTTGGATGTTGCGCAATGAGGTGGCGAAGCGCGTCCTGCACTTGGTGCTCAGTGTATGTCTTGCTGCTTCGCCCAAGCCTGGTGCCTTCTATGATGAGCAAACTGACTTCGCGCTGCGATAGCGTCTGGATGAAAGCCTCGGTTTTTTGCGCCCAACGCCCGTGGCGCCGCAGATCGCCCGTGTAGACCACCAGCCCCTCCTCTGTGTGCACGCCGAAGGCAACAGCGCCGGGCACAGAGTGATCGACTGGAAAAGCCTCGACCTCGAACGGGCCGAGCTTGCCTGCGAACTTGCTCCACGGTGCACCCTCGATCTTTTTCGTCTTCGCAGGCGAGGTCGCAGCGAAGTCCTGCGGCACCTGACCATGGACCAAGTGGAGCGGTCGGCGCTGGTAGCTGTCTCCTTGGCTAAGAAGCAGACCTTCGTCAGAGAGCCCTCTTGCACTAAGGTAGGCTATCTCCCCATCCAGGCCCGCCTGACCCGTATCTTGCATCGCCTTGATAACGGCAGCGGTCGCTGCGCTGGTCACGATGGGAAGATCGCTGCGCAGATACGCAATGGCGCCCGTGTGATCGAGGTGGGCATGACTGAGCAGCAAGCCCAGCACACGCCCTCCATCAAGCCCACTCACGCTGAGAAGAGCCTTGTCGTCGGCCGAAACGAAAACGGTATCGTGCTCCGCGTCGCGGTATAAGCCGGGCAGAGGCGGCAGCAAGTTTAGGAAGAGAAGATCGCGTATCCCAAACCCGGAACGCGGACCGAGAAACTCGGCGAAATAGCGGTTCCACCGACCGAAACTCTTGCCAAAGTCCAGCAGCAAGCTGCCCGACGTGGAGGACAAGAGAATCTGGTTTCCCCCGATCTCTTTCCAGCCACCGAACACGTCAATGGAGAGCTTCCCGAGCTCGAAGCGCTTCATGAATGTCCTCCGTTGTCCTCCGCACCGCTTGATTCTACTTTTGCTGCAATGTTGGGGAGGCGATAAAATTTGGCTGTTGCGTGCAGGCCGTCAGTCAGAAAGTTGGCGCAGTATCCAACGTGATGGCGGCTCACGGAAACTTTAAGAGCCCGAGCAGGCAGCATGACGCGCCCTCGATACTCCATCATAGCCCCAGTCTTCAACGAAGAGGAGACCCTGCCTGAGTTCTACCGGCGCACCCGCGCGGTGATGGACGCTCTGGATGGCGAGTGCGAGCTTATCCTCGTGTTCGACGGCAGCCGCGACCGCTCGCCAGAAATCGGCGACCAGCTGCGTGCGCAGGACTCACGCGTGAAGCTGATCAAGTTTGCGCGCAACTTCGGCCACCAGATCGCCATCACCGCCGGCCTGGACTACGCAGAGGGCGACGCTGTCATCATTATTGACTCCGACCTGCAGGATCCTCCAGAGGTGATCCCGCGCCTCGTCGAGAAGTGGAAGGAAGGCTACCAAGTCGTGTACGCGCAGCGCGCTAAGCGCGCAGGCGAGACCCCGTTCAAGCTGATCACCGCCGCGCTGTTCTATCGCTTGATCCGCCGCCTCTCCTCCATCGACATTCCGCCAGACACCGGCGACTTTCGCCTGCTCGACCGCCGTGTGGTGCTCGTGCTGCGGCAGATGCGCGAGCACCATCGCTTCATGCGCGGGCTGTCCGTGTGGGTGGGCTTCAAGCAGACAGGAATCCTATACGACCGCGCGGAGCGTTTTGCCGGGCGCACTCAGTACCCGCTGCGCAAAATGGTGCGCTTCGCGTTAGATGCGATCACCAGCTTCTCGCATGTGCCCTTGCAGCTTGTCACAACGCTCGGCTTTCTCGTCTCGCTGCTGGCGCTGCTTGCGATTCCAATCATAGGCATGCTGCGCCTCGTGCTTGGCTTCGACTTCCTCGGCGGACAAGCCTCCACGTTGATTGCTGTGCTGTTCATGGGCGGCGTGCAACTCATCTCGCTCGGCATTCTCGGCGAGTACCTTGGGCGCATCTATGACGAGGTCAAGCAGCGCCCGCTCTACGTCGTCGCCGAGGCGCCGCCCAAGCCGCCTCCGAGCGATGAGCTGTCCTGCTGAGGGCTTCGTCTAGCGTGCAACCTCGGCGCGAGTGCGAGTAGAAGAACACACGCCACAACGCTTGCGCCACTCACAGCCAAACCCGCGTAGAAGTCAAACGGGTGATAGCTCAGCTCAATTGAGCGCGCGCCTGCCGGAATCGGGACGCCGAGCAGGCCTACGTTGACGGGCACTGTCGGCACGACTCTGCCGTCTACCAGCGCAACCCAGTTCCAGTGATACGCCATGCTCAGCACGAGCAGCGCCGGCGCGTCCACGTTCACAGCAACCTTCACGTAACCCGTCGCGGCGTGCCCTTCGACTGCCGCCTCGCCGCGACCCCGCAGCGCGTCAGTGCCAACGGCGCGTTGAATGCGCGCTCGGTCTTGCGCAAACACGAACGCTGTGCGAAAGACATCATAGCCAGGCGCGCGCAACGCCTCGAAGATAGCATCGGCGTGCGGGAGGAGGCGCACATCGTCGGCAATCCAAGCGCCGTCGAAGTCGAGCGGCTCCCAGTCGAGACGATACGCGCTCGCCTCGCCTTGTGGCGTCTGAGCGCGCGCGAGCAAAAACCACGGGATCGTCTCGCCCTCAGGCGTCACCATTGCGCCGCGCCACGTGACAGCATAGCGTGCGTTGAGCTGGCGAACCATCACACCCTCGGGCGCGCGCTCAAGGTACGCTTTGTAGTGCGCCGGAACGATCGGCGAACCACCGCCTACTTCTTGTTGGCCGAACACGCAAGCATAGTTCAACGGTAAGCCGTAGTGGTT
>JANWZM010000245.1 GCA_025054635.1 Thermoflexales bacterium | reverse complement strand
TTCCGCGACCTGCTTGAGATCATACGGACGAAGCCTGAGTGGAAAGACGCCCTGCGCCGTGAGCTGCTCGGCGAAGAGCTCCTCGCACTGCCTGCGCTGGTGCGCGACCTGGTCAAGGTCGTCGAGGAGATGAACAAGCGTCTGTACCGCGTCGAGCAGGATGTAGAGGTGCTCAAGGCGGACGTCGCAGGGCTGAAAACCGACGTCGCCTCGCTCAAAGGGGAATCGCTGGAGCGCAAATACCGCGAACGCCCGTTCGTCTACTTCCGACGGCTCGTGCGCAAGCCCAGAGTGCTCACCGACGCTGAGCTTGACGACCTGCTGAGCGCAGCACTCGACAGTGGCGTACTGACCGATGCAGAGGTTGAGGAGATCGGTCGGCTCGACGCAGTGGTGCGCGGTCGGCGTCCTGCGGATGACCAGGTGGTGTATCTTGCGGTTGAAATCTCGGTGAAGATTGACGCGCGTGACGTTGAGCGCGCCGTGCGTCGAGCGCGGCTGCTCGAGAAGATCCCTGGCATCACGGCGCTGCCCGTGGTTGCGGGCGAAGCGCTCACGGTTGAGGGCACGAACGCGGTCAGGCAGGTCAGCGCTGTTGCGGTGACCGATGGCGCGGTGGCTGAAACGGGCGACTCAGCGCAGTGAGCAGCCTACAAACCACGAAGGGGAAGGCGGCTCACCTCATCTCGCGTTAGACTAACCGCCTGTGGAATACCGAAAGCTGGGCAGGACAGGGCTGCGCGTCAGCGAGCTTTGTCTGGGCACAATGACCTTTCTGTGGACTTCCGACGAAGCCAATTCGATGGCGGTGCTCGATGCCTTCTGGGAAGCAGGGGGCAACTTCATTGACACCGCAGACGTCTACTCCCGCTGGGCGCCGGGCAACCCTGGTGGTACTGCCGAGACGCTGATCGGCACATGGATGAAAGCCCGTCGCATCCCCCGCGACCAGGTCATCATCGCGACGAAGGGTCGCAGCCGCATGGGCGACGCGCCAAACGACCAGGGCGCCTCGCGCGTCCACCTGATCAAAGCGCTGGAGGACAGCCTGCGCCGTCTTCAAACCGACTACGTAGACCTCTACCAAATCCACTGGCCCGACTACGACACGCCGCCCGAGGAGACGCTGCGCACGCTCGACGACATGGTGCGCGCCGGCAAGGTGCGCTACATCGGCGCGAGCAACTATCCTGCTTGGTGGCTGATGAAGAACTTGTGGGTCAGCGACGTGCGCAACTACGTTCGCTTCGAGTGCCTGCAGCCGCACTACAACTTGGTGCACCGCGCTGAGTTCGAGCGCGAGCTTGCAGAGGTGTGCAAAGACCAGGGCTTGGGCGTCATCCCCTACTCACCGCTCGGCGGCGGCTTCCTGACTGGCAAGTATCGCCATGGCGAGCCGCCCCCTGTAGGGACGCGCGCTGCAGTCAGCGACCGCGTCAAGCGCCACATCGAGAGCGAGACGGGTCAGCGCGCTTTACAGGCGCTGGAGCAGGTTGCCCGCGAGCGCAACAAGACCGTTGCTCAGACTGCGCTGGCTTGGCTGTTGAGCAATCCGCTGATTACGGCGCCGATCATCGGCGCGAACACGCCTGAACAACTGCGCGAGCTGCTCGGCGCCGTCGGGTATCGTCTGTCGCACGACGAAATGGAGACGCTCAACCGCGCTACGAGCTGGGGATGAAACGATGAAATTCCTGAACGGTGACTGGCCGATCCTAGCGATCGTCATCCTTTTTTTGGTCATCCCGCTGTCAACCTTGCCTGGGCTGTTCGACCCAATCTTCGTGCTGATCATGATGATTGGGCTGGTGATCGCTGGGCTGACTGCTCTGGCAGTCCTCGCGCGCCGCAGCAACTCATGAGCGGACTGTGCTCAGTGAGCGCACAACATCGCTTTCGCCGCCTCTCGACCTAATCGCACGGCGTAGTTCGTGCCGCGATCCCAGGGATAGACCTGGCTCATGCTGGCGAAAAGCAATCCTGACAATGGGGTTTGCAGCGGTGGAATGCAGCGCGAGTGGTTGACAAACGGCACAGGCTGCGCATA
>JANWZM010000208.1 GCA_025054635.1 Thermoflexales bacterium | reverse complement strand
GCGCGCTGATGTGGAGTCCGTGCAAAAAAGCACGGACTCTGTTTTTGTCGCGGCACCCCCGCATCGAAGCGTGCTTCGCAGTGAGCGCGCTGTGCAGTTTTTGAGGCGTTTGCTCACTCCAGATGGGAAGAGAGCGGGGGTGAGCATCAGGCGCGCGCGGCGCGCCCCTACAGCGGCTCGAGTGAACAGGCGCGTAGGGGTGCGTGGCGTGCGCTCTGTCGTGTCGGAACGCGGGCGCGCGCGGCGCGCCCCTACTGTGTCATTCCCTCTGTGCTTTGCAGGCTTCTTGCCGCTTGTGCCTCTAAAACGCTAGACAGGTTGGATGCGCTTCTTTGCAGCGTTGTGGCTAATGGATAGCCCTAAGAGAGAGGCGCAGGGGTGAGGCAAGTCTTCGAGCCTAGAGATTCCCGTAGTATCCGTCTAGTGAGTCTCGGGTTACACTTGTGCCTACATCGCTATGGTGGAGCACAGCGCCTCAGCGAGCCTGCCGTCAGGGGTGTCCGTTGAGCGGACGGATCGCGGGCTGCGCGTGACGCACCGCGCCTTCTCGCTCGTCACGCTGCTCTTCAGCCTTGCGTTCCTGGGGCTGTTCCTCGTCTTGGTCATCGGAGGCGTGCTGAGCTCGCCGGCACACTGCTTGTTTGTTCCTAGTCTTGGGCTTGCGCTGCTGGGGGGTGTTGGCGTCTACCACTCTTTGCTCGGTCGGTTCGTGGTCGAGGCGACGACAGAGCGGCTTTGTGTGCATGCCTACCATGTGCCCTTCGCGCCGAAGACGCGTTGCACCGACGCCGACTCGATTGTTGCCTTTCACTGCGCGCAGACGCGCGTCGGGGGTGATTTCACTGACCTCTGCGCTCAGTTGAGCGATGGACGCACCTTGAAGCTGATTGAGGCAATTCACTCGCGCGAGGCAGCAATCCACATGCGCCACGTTTTGGCGCGCGCGTTGCACGTGAGAGAAGACACTCACCTTCACACCCTCCACAGCGACAAATCCACGCCCATCCATGCCTAAATGCAGTCAACGATGCGCTTCAATCTAGCAGGCAAGCCTGCCCGACATATCCCGCTGATCATCGCACTCGCCCTGAGCGCGTGCGCTGTCCAAACGGCTCAGCCATCGGGAGTGAACTCAGGCGCTGAACGACTGCTGGCAGTCGTAGCCTCAGCGACGCCGCAGATGGCGACTCCCGCGACAGCGCCCACGAATGTGCCCCCCGCCGTGTCTCAAGGGACACTCGCCCCTTCGCCAACTCCAGATCTGCCGCCGATCTATGCTCGCTGCATCACTCGGGCAGAGCTGACCATGCACGTAGAGCCAGACGAACGCGCCCCAGTACTGACTGACCTGCGCTTGCGCGAGGTGTTCACCGTGTACGGCCGCACGCTCAACACACAGTGGGTTGTCGGTTGGACTGCGGCGAAGGTCTATGGCTGGGTGAGGACGCGAAACATCGGTTGTTCTGTGCCGATTGTCGAGCTTAAGCCGATGCCGCCGCAGCTTCTCGTCGAGACTACACCGACCCCAGAAGCAATCGCCCAAGCCCCGATCCCAGTTTCACCCACAACGCTTCCTACACCAACTCAAGCGCAAATCCTAGCCGCAGACACACCAGCGGCGACGCCCACAAGCATCGCCCTAGTGTCAACCCCAGCGCCGCCCACCGCCACACCTGCGCCAACGCAACGTGTTGCAGCGGCACAACCAGATGCCACGCCGACATCCCCATCACAGGCAGCCCAAGGCGCAGTGACTCCTGTGCCCTTACCGGTTGTGTTAGGCGCAACAATTCCGCCAATCACAGTTGAGATACCCGTCGGGCCGACGCCGCTGGTGCTTGTATTTGCCGTCACTGTTGTCAACCCCGAGGTGCTGCTGACGCCAACGCCAAGCCCTGCCTCCCCGCTCCAACCGACACCGACAGACACGCTCGCTGAGCTGCAGTGTCGCGTGAGTGCTGCATCGGCAGTGAACATCCGTCGCCGACCTGCACGCGATGCGGAACGTGTGGGTGTTCTGTTCGCCTCGGGCGAGTGGCTTGCGCGCGCGCGAAACACCGACACAAGCTGGGTGTTCGGCACTTCGAGGGAGGGCATCGAGGGCTGGGTGATTGCCAGCGTGCTGAGTTGCCAAGGCGCAGTTGAATCGTTGCCTGTGAGGATGCCATAAATAGAAACCCTCACCCCCAAGCTTGAGGGTGAGGGCTGAGAGTCGAGCGACAGGCGCGCAGCCTTGCCTAGTGCAAGGATCAGCCGCCCAAGTTGATGTTGAAGCCTTGCTGCTTGCCCTCAGCGCTTGGCAGATAGGCTGCAATCGCGCCAGCAAGCTTGCTCATTGGCATTGTCTGCAGCCAGATCCGCCCTGGACCTGTCAGCACCGCGAAGAACAACCCTTCACCGCCGAAGAGGATGTTCTTGATCCCTTTGACGAACTCGATATCGAACTGCACAGTGGACTCGAACATAGCGACGTGCCCAGTGTCCACCTTCAGGCGCTCGCCCGGCGCGAGGGTGTACTCGACGACCTCGCCGTCAACTGTCACAAAGATAGTGCCAGGGCCGGTGAACTTCTGCAGGATGAACCCCTCGCCGCCGAACAGCCCTGCGCCAAGCCGGCGGTTGAAGTGGATGTCCAGCGACACGCTCTTTTCGCCGACTAGGAAGGTGCGCTTCTGAGCGATGATCTGCTGACCTTGCCCGAGGTTGATCGGGATGATCTTGCCTGGGAAGTCATTCGAGAAGGCGATCTCCACACCGTCGCGCTGGGCGGTGTAGTCCACGATGAACAACGACTCGCCGCTGACGACGCGCTTGAGCAAGCCACCCAAGCCACCGCCCATGGTTGTGTTCATGTTGATGCCCTCTTGCATCCAGCTCAGCGACCCGGTCTCGGTGAAGATAGTTTGCCCCGCGCGCAGCTTGAGGATGGCCGCTTGCAGCGTTGTGCCCAAGATGCGGTACTCTGCGCCGCCCATGGTCTGACCGCTGATTGTCACTTCAGGGTTTGGCGTGTCGAGCCGCTGTCCAGGCAGATTTGTGTAGGACTCGGTCATTGGTTCTATCCCTCCTTTCTTCTTAACTCAAGTTGGCGATTTCCGTTCTGTTTCAGGCAGCACCGAACTTGCAGATTCCGGCTTACCCTCTACACTGCGTTTGTGCTGCGTCGCGCACCACTTGCGTTGCCCTGCGTGGCTTTGGCGCTCGGCATCAGCTTATCGTCGCTCGTGCAACCTCCCGCTTGGCTGATTGGATTGGCACTCGGCGCAGCAGGATTCGCCCTTATGGGCATTATAGCCGCTGGCGCGCGTTCGCACTGGCTCACGCTCGTATGTGTGCTGCTCGTGGGCGCAGCACGATACCTCGCTGACCTGCCGAAGCCTGGTGACTCCTTGCTCCTGCAGTTCACTGAGCAGCGAGTCATCTTCGAGGGCATCGTCGTCGCCGAACCCGACGCGCGCATTCGCGCGACGAACTTGACCATCCGCCCTACGCAACTGATTTCACCCGCGCTCAACCGCTTGTCAGGTCAGACGCTTGTGCGCGTGCGCGCACCTGCTGAGGGCGACTGGCGCTACGGCGACACTGTGCGCGTCGAAGGACGCCTCGAAGCGCCGCCTCGGATTGGGCGATTTGACTATCGCGCCTACTTGTCGAATCGCAATGTCTTTGCCTGGGTGCCGCGCCCGAGCAAAGTCGAGCGAACTGGCTATGCACCAGAGAGCGGGTTGCTTGCTGCCTTGCTGCAGCTCAAGGACGCGCTCCACACAGCAATTCAGCGGAACTTGCCGATGCCAGAGTCGGCTCTGCTCAGCGGGGTCGTGCTCGGCAGGGAGCAGCTCATCCCTGAGTCGCTCAGAGAGGCGTTTCAGGAGACTGGCACTGCGCACATCGTGGCGATCTCTGGCGCAAACATCAGCGTGCTGATTGTTGTTGTGTTGGGCGTGCTTTGGCGCGCGATCAGCCGTCGCGTTGCTGCCGTCGTCGCGCTCGGGCTGATCTGGTTTTACGTAGCAATGGTGGGAGCACCTGCCTCAGCCGTTCGGGCTGCTGCCATGGCGAGCCTGATGCTGGCTGGCACGTTGGTTTGGCGACGCGGCATCTCGCTGAACACACTGTGCGGCAGCGTCGGGCTGATCTTGCTGGTTGACCCGCGCTTGCTGTTCGATGTTGGGTTTCAGCTCAGCGTTGCCGCGACGCTCGGGTTGGTGCTCTTTGCTGAGCACATCGCACGACCGACTCATCGCTGGATCGAACAGCGTCTCCCGCAGACGCTTGCCCGCTGGGGTGCGACTGTGCTTGCAGACGGCGTGTTGATCACGCTCACTGTGCACCTCACAACGATGCCGCTATTGCTGTATTACTTTCAAAGCCTCTCCTTGACAGCACTGGTCGCCAATCTGCTTATCCTGCCGTTGCAACCGCCACTCATGGCGTTTGGCGTTGTGGCTGCCGTCGTTGGTGCAGCGATTCCGCCGCTGGGCGTGTTCGCAGCGGGCTTTGCCTACCCATTCCTGACGCTGACCATCCGCATCGTCCGTTGGATAGCTGAGTCCCCTGTGCAGCCGCTCCCAGTGCACGGATTGAGCGAGATCGGGGTGTTCGCATACTACGCCGTGCTCAGCGTTCTTCTGTTGACTGCTGGGCAGCGCTTAGCACTGCTTCGGTTCGTTCGGCAGCGTGCATCATTGTTTGGTTGGGCACTTCCGATCAGCGGATTGGTCATAGGTGCGTTGATCTACACGCATCAGCCCGACAGGCGCTTGCGGGTAACCCTTTCAGGAAGCAGTGCCTTCGTGCAGTTGCCAAGTGGGGAGCGTGTTGCGTTCGTTGGCGACGGCAGCCTCTCCCAACTGCTTGACCGCACACTGCCACCCTGGGATCGGCGATTGGACTACGTTGTCCTCGCTGAGGCAACTGATGGCGCCCGCCAGTCAGCTACATCGCTGATGGAAGGCTACCGTGTGGACGTGCTGATTGTGCCGGCAGCACCGATTGAGATCTGGGAGGACGCCGAATTGAACTGGGCTTGGCATCAGGCGCTGCGGAATGTGTCTCAGGTTCGATTCGGCCCGCCGGAGAGGCTGTCCCTAGGCAGCGCTAGCGCGATCCAAGTCGTGTCACATGCGCCGACACTCGATGGCGCACAAACGCTCGGCGTGCGCATCCTCCACGGTGCAAGTCGTCTGGACTTGGTCGGCAAAGCGAGAGCAGGCGCGCTCCTTAAGGGCGCTGATCTCGTCTTCACTACGCCGCGTGCGGCAAGCCCGACCGCGCTCGAGTCAGCCTCGCCCCGCTGGGTAGTTTGGGCGGATGCGAGAGGCAAGCCACCCGTGCTGCGCAGCGACATCTACGCGATTTGGCTGCGCGAAGTTGACCCTGTTGTCTTTGTCTCAGATGGCATTCGCCTGCAACGAACGCGCTAGGCGCGCTGCTACCGCCCGAGCGACTCGAACAAGGCGCGGCTGTCTGGTGTGCGCCCAGACCAACGCTCGACCCAGGCAAACGACTGGTCGGGAAACCAGCGCTGATAGATGCGCTGCCACGTCCCGTCGTCGAGCATTTCCTGCAGGGTGAGGTTGACCAGATCGCGCCAAGCCGAGGCGTTTTCGGGCAGCGCAATCGCAAGCGGAGTCTCGCCAGACAAGAACGTGGTCTGGCTGAAGTCCATGTCCAACTCGCTTTGTGCTGTGTGCGCGAGCGCGCCAATCGCAAGATCAGCGCCACCCTGGGCGAGGAGTGCAGGCAGCTCACCGACAGCAGATGGGATGAGCTGGACTGCGTTCGGGTTGTCCAGCCAGCGCCGCGCCATTTCGCGCACCAGCTCCACCTCGTATCCTGTCGGAACGCCCTGAGCACTGACAGCGACCAGAGGCGATGCGCGATCCACGTAAGCGACGCGGACAACATTGTTGCTGCGCAGCGCTTTCAACGGATCGCGCAAGACTTTCACATCAGGCAAGTCAACCAGACGCAGCGAGGGCAACGCTGACAACGGACGCATCCCGAAAGGTGCTTCGCCGAACCAGCGGGTGTAGAGCGCCGCAAACGTGCCATCGGCGATCATCGCGCTGAGCGTGACATTCACCAGGTTTGCCCAAGCTGAATCATCCGGCGGCAAGGCGATCGCTACAGGCTCTTGGGTGAACACAGTGAGCACTTGGAGAGCGGGGTTGCCGGCAGCAGTTGCGCGCAGCCGACGCCAGCGCCCCACGACGCCGTCGGTTTCCCCTGCCAGCAGGTCGTCTATGGCTGCTCGGTAGCTGTTCTGGCCGCGCAGCGACACGGTGATGTTGCCGGCGATCTGGGCGTCGCGCAGCGCGAACGTCGAAGCTGCGTCAATGTAGTCCACTGTTCGGCGCGCCATGCTGGTGAAGTTAGGGAACGCGCCCGCGCGGGTGAGCAGCGCCTCGCCGTCAATCAGCAACGTCATGCTGTAATCAGCATCAAGCTCGCCGTCTCGGGTGTGGACTAAGCCGCCCATCGCCAAGTCGAGCGCGCGCTCACGCAGCAAGCGCGGCGCGGTGCGTGAGGTGACTTGAACGAAGTCCACATTTCGCGGGCTGCCCAGCCAGCGCCGCGCCAGCTCACGCGCCAAATCTATGTCGAAGCCCTCCAGCTCGCCCTCTGCGTTGACGCGCACCAAGGGTGGAGTGTCGTAGCGAATCCCAACGAGCAGGATGCCGCGACGCTTGACCAACGCTGCCGTCGAGACCTCTGGCGGGATGGGCGTGACCTGAGGCTCAAGCAGCACGCCTTCCGATACGTCCTCTGGCTGGACAACGTCACCGAAGCGCTCGAGGATGCTGCATGCTGAGGAGAGAAGCAGCGATGCAACAGCGAAGCCAAACAGCCAACGCCTCATAATGTGCCAACAACTCTATCCATCGCTCCAAATGCTTCGCCTTCCGTGCGGGACACCGCATCCACCGACTAGATGCTTTGAGTCGTGCCTTAGCTTAGCGATGTTCTCCTCGACCACATCCATCTACGACTTGCCACGGGCACCCACACGTCTACCGCCTCGATAGTTCAGCTTTCGATATACGGAATGCTCATCCGTATGGCCACGTCATCACCCGCAGCGCACGATCAATCAACCGACGGCTGCATTTGCTCGGCTCTCAGATCATCCGTCACTACAAAGCTCAAAAAGCAATCCATTCGCTGTTCAACGTTGGTTGCGAGGTAAGGCTGACTTTTTGAGCCAAGTGCACATGCGAATTCAGGCGCACGCGGTAACTCTCACTGTGAGCATACCCCAGTAGGGGTCAGATAGCGCTGAGGTAGGCGCGCAGGCGCGGCGCCTCGCGCACCGCTGGGTGAACCGCGAGCCAACGCTCACCGTTGACGTAGGACAGCACGAGCTGCTTCTGCAAGAGCTGAGAGAGCCGTGCACTGCCGGGCAAGTATGCGTTGTGCAGTGCGCGCCGCAGCACCTCGAGGTCTTCCTCGTGAATGAGCCCGTCATACTCACGGCTGAGCCGGGCAATTGCGCGTTGAACAGCCTGACGCCCGATCTGGGCGCCTTCGCCAGTGTAGTCGGCAGCGAAGAGCACGAGTTGAAACAGATCGCGCAGCACACCGCCGCTCGCCAGCACCAGAGCCTCTAGGTCGTTGGGGTCAGCAAACAATGCCCGAACGTCCATCCGTCGGCAAAGCACCTCGCGCAAAAGGGCAACACCTTCTTGATCTGGGCTGCCGTCTGGCGTGCGCACTTTGACCATTGGCATTAAGTCTGGGTCTGAGTAGAACAGTTTCAGGTGCGGGTCGTCAATCAGCGTGGTGGGCACAGTATAGACTGTGTGGCAGTGGAGCGCTTTGAGCGCGTCGGCATGCTCGATGAAGAGTGCTGCATGACTCGTCTGACCCTTTGAGTTAACCACTTTGAGCGGCATCTTCTCCAAGTTGTCCACAATCGCGACTAGCCCAGCATGCCCCTTCTTGCCTGCCAGCTCGGCGATGTTGTCCAGGAGCGCGTTGGCGCGCGCTTCAAAGTCGCTGAGGCGGCGCTCTATCTTGCGGCGGATTTCCTCACGCACGGCGCTGCCACTGCGTAGGCGGGTGCGGAGGTTGAGCGACAGGCGCGCCAGCAGTGGCAGCCGCGCGCTGGTTTCTGCTTGGGCTTCGCCCTCGCGCTCGCTCTCACGCCAGCGCTGTTCGACGATCTCGATCTCCTCGAACCAGCGCTCGATGTCCTTGACCAAGCTGGGCTTCACGCGCAGCCCTATCGCACGCGCCAAGTCCGCCCATGCTGACACAAGGGCGATCAGCACATCCAAATACTGCACATCAGCCAGATCGAGCGCGTCCTCGGCGTTCAGATAAACGACCAAATACCCTTGCGCTTCCAGCGCATACTTCACTGCGTGCAGCTCAGTTGACTTGCCGCACCCACGATATCCGGCGAGCAAGTGGTGGTGATATTGCCCAACGGGCATGCTGCAGACACGGCGGACGATGGCACGAGCAAAGTCCTGGTCGCCACGTCCGCAGGCAAGCGCCACGTAGCGTGGATCACCTGGGCTCACGGGCTCGTCTGGATTCAGATACCGATAAATCTCGTTCAACCTTGTCGCTTTCAACGGCATCACCCTGTATTATAGAGCAGATTTGCATTCTGTCAAGTGCGCGGCATTATTTGTATCTTGAGGTGACAATGGATTCGGGATGGATGAGGACGCGCTATCACGTCCGAATCAGGCAAAGCCACATCGGGGAAGAGTTGCAGGCATCTGAGATGACGTAAATAAGGTATATCTTCTGTGCGGGAGTGACTGCGTTGCTGTGCACAACTCAGCCTTCCTGTGTGCAGATCGAAAAGTTATGTTATACAGAGGAGGGAGCGCAGCTAGGCGTGATGATGAGCCTCTGCAGCAGATGAGCTTGTAGGTATGGGCAGCGCGCCGCTCATAGGATCCTCCTGGATGTCTGGTTTTGCTCGTGTGATTGGCGTGGACTATTCTGGCGCGCGCACTGCGGATGACCCGTTGCCAGGGCTGCGCGTCTATCTCGCTGAGGGACATCAGCCGCCTCACGAAGTTCGTCCGCCGAGCGCTGCGCGGCGACATTGGACGCGCCGCGCATTGGCGCACTGGCTAGCTGAGCAGTTGCACGACAGCCCGCCAACTGTCGTCGGGATTGACCATGGCTTCTCTTTCCCACTGGCTTACTTCGAGCGCTATGGCTTGCCGCTGCGTTGGTCAGACTTCCTTGACGACTTTTGCCGCCACTGGATAACTGACCAACCAGGCGTGTCGGTCGAGGATGTGCGCCGCGGGCGCGTCGGCGCTGGCGCGATGCGCCGCGGCGAGACGCGCTGGCGTCGTTTGGCTGATCGCGCTGCGGGCGCAGCGAAGTCCGTCTTCCATTTCGACGTGCAGGGCGCTGTCGCCAAGTCAACCCACGCGGGCTTGCCGTGGCTGCGCTTCTTGCGAGACCAGCTCGGCAGCCAAGTCCACTTCTGGCCCTTCGACGGCTGGGACGTTCCACCTGGGCGCTCGCTGATCGCCGAGGTCTATCCAAGCTTGTGGCGCACGTCCTTTCCTGCTGCCGACCTCACGCCCGATCAACGCGACGCCTACGCCATCGCAGCACGGCTGCAGCAAGCGATCCACTCAAGTGAACTTGACGACTGGCTGCACCCCGCGCTCGACGATCAAGCGCGCGCCCAAGCTGCCGTCGAAGGGTGGATTCTGGGTGTTGTCTAGTCAGGCAGACTTTGCTGGCGCTGCTTGCGTGTGGTGGCTCGGACGATGACGGGAGCACCCGGAATTGATCGCTGCGTAAGGGATTCGAGCGCTTTGTTGTGAATGAACTACTACGCACGACGTGAGCAGCGCAATCGCAGATGCTATCTGCTGCTGACCAAACTGCTTGCACAGGTTTCGCTCCCTGCATTTAAGGCATACAATCCACACGGGTTGAGCGCCGAGCCGTGCTTACTAAGACGCAGCGGGCTGCCGGCGCGCGGCTCATTTCTCAAGGGGGTTCATTCTTGGCAACACGAGACTTGCATCCATCGAGGCGTGCATTCAGCGTTTGCTTGCGTCAACTCTTAGTCGGCAGCCTCGCGCTTGCGCTAATCAGCGCGCCTGCTCTGAATCCAAGCCAAGCCCAAACGGTCTTGACCAAACTCACGCCAGCGCTGGCGGAGGCTCTAGCCGCATTGCCTGCCGATGCCCAAGTGCGCGTGATCGTCCGCTTCCAGCAGGCTGAACACCAGCGGATTGTCACCACGCAGCTTGATAAGCCACTCCAAGCGCAGCGCGCTGAGCGCGGCGCGCTAGTGGCTGCGCTTCGACAAGCTGCTGAAACCAGCCAGCGCGGCGTGCGCGCCTTTCTATCGCGCCCAGAGGTTGCCACGCGCGTTCAGGACGTGCGCGAGCTGTGGAGCGTAAACGCGCTGGCGCTCAGCGCGCCGCCCGATGTAGTCCGCGCACTGGCTTCGCGCAGCGACGTCGTTGAGGTGATGCTCGACGAGTGGAAGCGCTGGCTTGCCGACGAGAGCATGCCTCCCAGCGTGCCGTTACCCCTTGTGGAGGCGGCTGTGGCAACGCGCACACCGATCAGCACTGCGCTCGAGGCGCGTCTGTCGGCATCGCCGCCCGCGCCTGGTGAGACCACCTGGGGCATTGCCAAGATTGGCGCTGACCGCGTCTGGCGCGAGCTCGGCGTGACGGGCGCTAACGTCGTCGTCGCCAACATCGACACTGGTGTGGACTGGCATCACCCCGCCCTGAAGAACCGTTATCGCGGCTGGAACGGCGGGCCCGTCGCAGACCACTTGCACAACTGGTTCGACGCTACGAATGAAGCTTCGGTTTATCCATCCGACTTGAACGGGCATGGCACGCACACCATGGGCACGATCGTCGGCGAAGGCGGCATCGGTGTCGCGCCCGGGGCGCGGTGGATGGCAGCGAAAGGGTTGAACGGGCAAGGGTTTGGTTTCTACAGTTGGCTGCTGGCGTGCATGCAGTTCATGCTCGCGCCGAACGGCAATCCCGCCCTTGCGCCCCATGTCCTCAGCAACTCCTGGGGCTCGGAGGATGGCAATGACACTACGCTGCAAAGCGCCGTGCGCGCGCTGCGCGCAGCCGGCATCTT
>JANWZM010000203.1 GCA_025054635.1 Thermoflexales bacterium | reverse complement strand
GCCGCGCGGCTGAGGCGTTGGGCGAGTGATTCAGGTGCAGGGGGTTGCCCGCTGAAGGGTAGGGTCAGTGCGTCTTGTGCCAGGGTGCATGCAGCCCATACAGGGAAACCCCCTTGACAAGGAAGACAGTTGCTCACCCCTGCACCCCTCTCCCCAAGGGAGAGGGAGTTGAGGTGAGGGCAGTGCGACAAGCTCTGCCTCGTATTCATGGAGTCACTCCCAAGCACCAGACCTCTGAGGAAAGTACGTCATGGCTAAGGCTCTGCCCGAGCGCGAGGCAATCGCGCCCGAGTTCACGTGGGATTTGGAAAGTCTCTACCCCTCGACCGAAGCCTGGGAAGCTGCCTTCGGCGCAATCGAGCAGCGTCTCCCTGAGCTGAGCGCGTTCCAGGGACGGCTCAGCGAGTCCCCCAAAACGCTGCTGGACTACCTGATGCGGTATGAGGCGCTTGCCCCAGAGATGGATCGCGTTTACAACTACGCAGACCGCGCGTTCGATGTGGACACGACGCAGCAGGAAAACGGCGCGCGCGTTAGCCGCGCGCGAGGGCTATACGCTCGGTTTAGTGCAGCGACTGCGTTTGCCCGCCCAGAGCTTCTGGCAATCCCGTCGGACACGCTGTCTGAATTCATGCGCGCTGAGCCAGCGCTCAAGAAATACCAGCGCTTCTTCGACGAGCTTCAGCGCAGCAAGCCTCATGTGCGCTCTGCGGAGGTCGAGGCGGTGATGGCGCAAGCTGCAGAAGTGTTCAGCGCGCCCTACGCTATCCACACAGTCTTGGCGAACGCCGACTTGAAGTTCAACGACGCGCGCACACGCACGGGCAGACGTGTGCCCATCGCTCAAGGCTCGATTGACGAGCTGCTCAGCAGCCCAGACCGCGCCTTGCGCAAGAGCGCTTGGGAGCACTATGCTGACGCCTATCTTGCCCACGAGAACACCTTTGCGGAGGTGATGGCGGCGAAAGTTAAAGCCAGCGTGCTGCGCGCGCGCGTGCACCGCTTCAACAGCGTGCTGGAGATGTCGCTCTTCCCGAGCAACCTGCCCGTGGCGGTGTATCACAACGTGATTGACGCTTGCAACCGACACATCGGCATCTGGCATCGCTACTGGGAAGCACGCCGGCGCGCGCTTGGGCTAGACAAGATGGAGGTGTGCGACATCTTTGCCCCGCTTGCCAAGCCGCCCCGCGTTCCATACAAGCAAGCTGTGCGCTGGGTGGTCAACGGCTTGGCGCCGCTTGGGCGTGACTACGCCCAGACGGTGCGCGCAGGGATCACGACTGAGCGTTGGGTGGACGTCTTTCCAAACGTCGGCAAGCGCGACGGCGCCTACTCGGCAGGCACCTACGGCACGAAGCCTTTCATCTTTATGTCTTACAGTGAGCAGGGGTTAAGCAGCCTGAGCACGCTGGCACATGAGATCGGTCACTCCATGCACACGCTGTTGAGTTGGCGGAACCAGCCGTATGTCTATGCGGACTACTCTCTGTTTGCGGCTGAGGTTGCCTCGAACTTCAACCAAGCGCTGGTGCGCGCCTATCTGCTCACGCTTAACCGCGGGCGCGAGTTCGAGATCGCCGTCGTGCAGGAGGCGATGGACAACTTCCATCGCTACCTGTTCCTGATGCCGATCCTGTCGCAATTCGAGCACTGGATGCACACCACAGTCGAGCAAGGGGGCGCGCTGACTGCCAGCGCGATGAGCGCGAAGCTCGTCGAGCTGTTTCGCAATGGATACGGTGAGGCTGTGCTGATGGACGAGCGCCGCGTCGGCGTGACCTGGATGCAGTTTTCGCATTTCTTCGCGGATTACTACGTCTGGCAGTATGCTTCTGGCATCAGCGCGGCAAACGCCCTGGCAGACAAGGTGCTGCGCGGCGAACCCGAGGCGGCTCAACGTTATCTGCGCTTCCTGTGTGCTGGGAGTTCGGTTGATCCCCTCGACGCACTGCGCGAGGCTGGCGTAGATATGTCGCAACCTGAACCCCTAGACCGCGCCTTTGAGGTGCTGGAACGCTTTGTCGCTCGCTTCGAGCAACTCACCGCCCGATAGGAGGAACGCTGTGAATCGGTACGAGATCCAACTCCTGCAAAACATCCGCGCCAACCCATGCGTCACAATCACAATGCCCTCGCACCGCACATCGCCCGACAACAAGCAAGACCCGATTCGCCTGAAAAACCTGGTCGCCGAGGCGACTGATCGTCTGCTGCGCGACTTCTCCAAGCGCGAGTTAGAGCCGCTGCTCAAGCGCTTAGAGCAGACCACTGCCGAGATTGATCACGAGCACAATCTGGAAGGGCTAGCCTTGTTTGTGAACAGGGACTTTGCGCGCGTCTATCGCTTGCCCTTCCCGCTGCCTGAGCGCGTGGTCATTGACGAAACGTTTGCCACGCGCGACTTGGTTTACGCGCTGAACCGAACAGTGCGCTACTGGGCGATTGCGCTTGCGGAAAAGCCAACGCGGCTATTCGCCGGCACAAACGACGTGCTGGTCGAGGTCACTGAAGGCGAATTCCCGCTGACTCCTGAGCCGCCCAGCCGAGCAGCATTGGGTCGTCTGCAAGGGCGCACTGATCGCGTCGGCGAGAAGCCCGATTTGGAGGCGCGTTTCATTGAGCAGCTCGACGATGCCTTCGAACCGTTCCACAAGCAGGAGTCGCTGCCGATTGTGCTGATCGGCGTCGAGCGGCTGATCGGTGCATTTCGCAAGCACTCGCGCTTTGCCGGCGCGGTCGTGCTGGAGATCCGCGGCAACCACGACAGCACTTCGGCGCACGATTTGGGCAAACTCATCGAGCCGCGCATCGGCGAGATCATCGCCGAGCGCGGACGCCAAGCGTTGAGCGAGCTTGAGGCAGCAGTCGGTGCTCGGCGCTGCGCCTCGACCATCGGCGAGGTTTGGCGGTATGCCCACGAGGGACGCGGCGCAACGCTGCTCGTCGAGCAGAGCTATCACGCCCCAGCACGGATTGACGCGACGGGGCTGCACTTGCTCGTTGCGGAAGACACGACCCCGCCTGAGGTGGTTGATGACGCTGTGGACGACGTGATCGAGACCGTCATCCGCATGGGCGGGCGGGTGGTCTTCGTGCCTGATGGCACGCTGCGTGAGCACGGCAGGATTGCGCTCGTGCTGCGCTACTGAGCCAGTGAACGCACACGCCAAACTGCGCCGTCTCGCCCCTCGCTGCCCGAGGCATTAGGTTCGGCTGAGCCTCTCGCGGAGCAGGATATGCCAGTTCAGGGCGCGTGAGGGTCACGCGGAAGCAACAAGCGCGCGCTCGCGCTCCGTCTCCTGGGGCTGAGCCTGCACTGTGCCCTGCAGACTCCATGCTCCCGCCCAAGTGATCTTCACCTGGGCGAGCTGCCCAAGCCAATTGCGCGACTCGTCCTCGAAGAAGACCAACTTATTCTGTGGGGTGCGCCCGCGCCACTTGCCCTTGTGCTTGCCCTCAACGAGCACCTCGACAGTCCGGTCGAGATACTGTTGGTTGATCTCGCGGGTGATGCGTTCGTGCTGCGCCTCGAGCAAGCGGAAGCGACGCTCTTTCTCTGCCTCGGGAACGTCATCCGCGTACTCGCGCGCGGCAAGGGTGTGTGGGCGGGGCGAGTACTTAGCGAGGTGCACTACGTCTAGCCGCAGCTCCTCGAGCAGTTCATACGTGCGCATAAACTGCGCCTCAGTCTCGCCGCAGAACCCGACGATGATATCGGTCGCGATAGCGACGTTTGGGATCTTGGCACGGATGCGTTCGACCAGGCGGCGATAGTCGTCGCTGGTGTAACCGCGCCGCATGCGCAGCAGCACTTCGTCGTCGCCCGCTTGGACAGGCACCTCGATGTGAGGCATGACCTTCGGCAGCGCTCGCACCGCGTCGAGCAGCTCGTCGGTCATCCAGTTAGGATGAGAGGTCAAGAAGCGCACCCGCTCTAGCCCTTCAATGTCGTTGACTGCTTGTAGCAGGTCAACCAACGGCGTATGAATCGGGATGTTCTGCGATGGGATGCCTGAAGCCGCGCCGGGGTTGTAGCGCTTGATGGCGTAATCCTCGCCGAGCAGGTCGTAGCCGTACCGGTCAACGATCTGCCCCAGAAGCGTGACCTCCTTGACGCCTTGGGCGACGAGGTCGCGCACCTCAGCGACGATCTCCCCGAGTGGACGGCTGCGCTCAACGCCTCGGCGGAAGGGGATGATGCAAAACGTACAGGCATGCGAGCAGCCATACACCACAGGCACATTCACGCTTACCCGCTTGCCAACTTCGTGAGCAGGTAGACGGAAGCGCAGCTCAGGGGCTGCGTTGTCCTGCAAAGCGAAGCGCGCTTGCGTCTCCTCGTCGGCGAGGCGCTTGCCTTCACGCTGGAGCAAAAAGTCAACCATCGGCGCAGGATCGCTTGGCGCCATGAAGACATCCACCCACGGGAAAGCGCGCTTGAGGGGCGTGTTCCCACGTACGCCGACCAGGCAACCCATCACGCCGACGACGACATTCGGATTGCGCTGCTTCAGCGGCTTGATCATGTTGAGATAGCTCAGCGCCTTGTCCTCCGCGCCCTGGCGCACCACACAAGTGTTGAGCACAAGGACATCCGCTTCGGCGCGGTTGTCCGTGGCGCGCAGCCCAAGCTTCTCGAGCTCCGACGCCAGCCGCTGAGAATCTGCCTCGTTCATCTGGCAGCCAAACGTGGCGACGTGGTACTTCATACGCGCCGAATTGTATTCAAGCAGCGCTGTGAGGTAGGTGAGTGAGCAGTTGCGCGCAAAGGCACTTTTGCTTCTGTATCGCCGTGCCCTCAAGCCCCACCTCGCAGCCCGAACCGTTGCTTAGTCTCAACCGATACCACGGGGTGAGGTCTAGACTCAGATACGCGGTACGACGTCCTCGTGTCCCAAGGCAACGCGGAATGTCTCGATCTCAGCCAGTGTTGGGCAGCGACGACCGCTGCCGAGCTTGTGCACCTTTGCAGCGCCAACGAGATTGGCGAAACGAGCTGCGCGCACGGGGTCGCCATGCTTGAGCCACTCCACGCAGAACCCAGCGTCAAAGGCATCCCCCGCGGCGGTGGTATCTCGCACAAGGACAGGGAGTCCTGCAACCTCCACAGGCTGACTTTGCTGTGAGCGATACACTGCGCATCCGCGCGCGCCCCGCTTGATCACGACGCCTTGTGCGCCGTGCTTGAACAACCAGTCGGCGGCAGCGCGCTCATCCCCAGCACCCGACAAGGCGCATGCCTCGTCCTCGTTCAGCAACGTGAAAGCGCTGGCGCGAATCACCGCCAGCAGCGCCTCGCGGCAGCTTGGCACGGGCGCAGCCGGCCCGGGATCGTTGACGATGGGCACACCTGCCTCCAGAGCGCACTCGAGCGCAGGGCGCACTGCCGACGACATGCGCGGCTCCACCAGAGCGTATCCGGGGACGAACAGCAAACTTGCATCGCGCACAAGGGCTTGCTCGTGCGTGCCGAAGGCGAAGGATGCCCCCATGCCCTCGCGCACCAGAAAGGTGTGTCGCCCGCGCGCGTCAACCAGAACCACGACAAGCAGATTGACGCTGCTCGCGCCTCGCTGCACGTAGGACACATCCACTCCTTCCGCTCGCAGCCCAGCGTATGCCTGACGACCGTAGTCGTCCTCGCCCATCGCCCCCAGCGCAACAGCGCGCGCGCCAAGCCGCGCTGCCATGATTAACACATTGCCCGCGCCCCCTGGCTCGACGAAGATCTCGCGGACATACTGCGCTCGGTCGGCTTCAACAGGGAACTGCTCAATTGCAACGACCAGGTCAGCCGCAAGATTGCCGCAGCAGACCAGAGTTGGCGTTAAGCAGCTCACGGCTCAAAGACGGAGCGGGCTTCGCGCTCGACGAGACTTCGGAAGCGCGCGATCAGCTCTCGGGTGATCCCCCCAGGCACGCCTTCGCCGATCACGGTTTGATCGATCCGGGTGACGGGCAAAATCTCGCGCGATACGCTGGTGATGAATGCTTCCTTGAAGCGTGGCGCGTCGGACAAGTGCGGCGCGCGCTCCACAATTTGCACAACCTCAGCGGCGACCTCCAGCACGAGTGCGCGCGTCACGCCGAGCAACACGCGCTCGGCTTCGGTGTATAGAACAGGTCGTGCATTTCCTTCCGGCATTGCTTCATCCAGGATGGCGAAGAAGTTGCTGCTCAGCCCTTCCAGGATTGCGCCGTCCTCGGCAATCATCAAGCCCTCGTGCGCGCCGGATGGCAACGATTGGTAGGCGCTCGACGCTGCGCTGATGAAGGCTGTGCTTTTGGCATGTGGGTTGTCTCGGCGCAGCGGCACTGTCACACACCACACGCCTGTCTCGTACAGCGACGCGGGGTAAGGGTGGAAGGGTTCGATGCTGATGTACAAGTTGGGCGGGGCGAACGTCAAGCGAAAGCGTGACTCGGGATAAGCCATGTGCTGGATCGCTTCGGCGATGCCGCGCTGCACGACCGCCACGTCGAGCGCGGCAGGGCAGCCCATCAGCGCGAGGGACTCCTCCAAGCGTCGCACGTGCTGTCCGAGGCGCAGCACGCGCGACCCTTCGTAGGTGCGAAAGGTCGTGTAAGCCCCTGAGGGCAACTCGGCTGAGGCTTGGCTCATGTTGGCGTGTTGACCGAGGCACACCAAGTGCCCATTCGGTTGGAGTTGAAAGGTGGTCACCATGTCTCACGCCGAATTATCGGTCGCGGGCGCTTTTGCAGTGAGGGTCTAGGCTCGAATGCGGGGTGCGTAGCGTGTTACCCTGCCCCCATCCACATCCCTCTCCCTGCAGGAGAGGGGCGCAGGGGTGAGCAACTGTCTTCCTTGTCAAGGGGGTTTCCCTGTATGGGCTGCATGCACCCTGGCACAAGACGCACTGACCCTACCCTTCAGCGGGCAACCCCCTGCACCTGAATCACTCGCCCAACGCCTCAGCCGCGC
>JANWZM010000154.1 GCA_025054635.1 Thermoflexales bacterium | reverse complement strand
ATTTGGGTGCGCGGGTTGAGCCTGGAAGCAGCGCAGCGCGCACCTGCGCTGGATGCGCTGCGCCGACGCGGCGCCAGCGCGATCCTCGAACCTGCGCCGCCGAGCTGGCGTCCATCCGTTGTGCTGACGCTGCTTTCTGGTGCGACGCCAGCCGTCCACGGCGCGCTTGCCCCAGGTGTGGCTGTTGACGCGCGGCTGGATACTCTCTTTCACCGGCTGCGCGCGGCTGAGCGCCCGGCTGCCCTAATTGCTGACCCATCATGGGCGGAATGGTTCGAGGACGTCGTGCCGACCTTCGAGGCACTTGACTCGGCTAACCCTGCCCTGCGCGACGACCAAGCCGTTGAACGTGCGCTGGCACTGCTCCGCCCACCAGTGCGTTTTGCATTTGTGTTGGTCGAGCTTGGGCTGCCCGAGGCAAGTTCATCTGGTGACCTTGCGACTTACGCGGCTGCTGTCGCTGCAACAGAGGTGCGCATTCAGTTCATCGTCCAGACCCTTGACTTCAACGCCGACGCGCTGGTTGTCATCGGCGAGCCGAGCACGACTCACGGGGCTGACCTGCGCTTGCCGATGGTCATGGTCGGCCCAGGCGTGTTGCCCAACACGGCGCACATCGCCCGCGCGACTGACGTGGCGCCGACATTGGCTGTGCTCGCTGGGACTGCCATGCCCGCTCACGCCCAGGGCGCGCCGATCTTTGAGGCGCTGGTGCCAAACCCGCCCGCGATGATCCTTTCGGCACGGCAGCTCACCACCTTCTACGAGGCTTGGAGCGAGCGCATGGCGAGCCAGCGTTTTGCTGCGACGTTGCTGCGCGAACACGAGTCCGCGCTTGCCAGCGGCGATGCGCGCGCCTTCAGCCTATGGCAGGCGCAGCTCAGGCAGGCGGCGCAGCACCAACTCGAACAACGCCTGACCCCAGAGCGGCTGCTGCGCTTGCCACTGGCAGCAGGAATCATGCTGCTATGGGCAGCGCTGTGTGTTGCGACACTGCGCGCGCAGACGGTAGGCGTCGCCGTGATTGGCGCTGGGGTCGCTGTAGGGGTGTGGAGCATGTTCTTTGCACCGACAGCCGCGTTCGACATAAGGGCGTTTGAAGCGCCGTTGGTCTGGGCAGAGGAGCTTGCCCTGGCGGCGCGGATCTGCTTTGCTGCGACTGGTATCTTGTGCGCGTTTGCGCTGCGGCAGCGCGAGGTCTCACCCGTTGACGCTGCTGGCGCGGCTTTAGGCAGCCTCGCCTTGTGTGCGGGAGCGTCAATTGGGGTGCTTGCCGGACTGTATGTGCTGTGGGGCGAGATGTGGACGTGGATGCCGCCTGAGCCAGCAGCGCTGGGCGAGGCGTGGCGCTGGCTGGCGCTGCTGCGCGCGCTTAGCCTCCCCGCTGCTGGCATGCCGACAGAGCTGCCAATCGCCCCGATAATCGTCGGCAGTGCATTCGCGCTGAACGCTGTGCTCAGACCGAGGCGAAGGTGATCACCCTCTTACGATGTTGACTGTCTGCGTGCTCGGAGCGACGGGATTCATTGGCGGACAGATCGTACGCGCAGCTATCGCTCGGGGGTGGCAGGTGCGCGCTGCTCGGCGCACGCCATACCGCGTTGGGGCAATTGGCGATTTGCCCGTGGCATGGGTGCAAGCCGATCTCAACGATACCGAGTCGCTGATCCGCGCGATGCGCGGCTGTCACCTGCTCTTTCACGCTGCAGCCGCCTACCCCCAGAATTTTCGCCGAATTGAGCAAGCTGTCGCCGAGGCACAAGCAGAGATCGGGCGCGTGATCCAGGCTGCGCGCAGCGCTGGCATTCAGCGCCTGGTCTACACCAGCTCGCTGACGACGATGGCGCGGCGCTACACGCCGGGCATGGCGCCGCTGAGCGAGCGCGACTCGTATGTGCCCGGCTCAGCCCGTAGCGCCTACTACGAGGCAAAACTCGTCATGGAGCAAGCTGTGCTCGCGGCGAGCGACCTGCACCCAGTCGCGCTGCTGCCGACAGCCGTGTTCGGACCGGGCGACGTCAAGCCGACAACAGGGCGCGTGTTGCTCGAAGCCGCGCGCGGACGTATTCCGTTTTACTTCGACGCGGTGATTAATGTTGTGGACTGTCGCGACGTGGCTGCTACCCATCTCGTTGCTGCTGAGCGCGGGCGCGACGGAGCACGCTACGCGCTTGGCGGGCACAACCTGACTCTGCGTGCGATTCTAGAGACCGTTGACCGCGTCCAAGGCGTCCATCGGCGCCGATTGCGCCTGCCGCGCGCTGGGGTCAAGGCGTTGGTGCACCTGATGGATGCGCTGCCCTGGGTTGCGCTTCCCGAGAACGCGCGCACCTTCGAGTTCTGGTGCCCGATTGACTCAAGCCTAGCCACTCGTGAGCTAGGTCACGCTCCGCGTCCTTTCGACGAGACCGTGCGCGATGCGCTGGCGTGGTTTGCTCTGGCTAGGAGTTCAGCGTAAGACAAATGGTTGAACAGCTGATCCTCACTAATCTCCCTCACGCCAGCTGCTCACAATCGGCATGCGCGCACGTGGGAACAGCCAAATCACCTCTGTTGGGACAGTGTAATCTTGCGGGTAGAGAGCACCTCGCTGACCGTAATTATCCCCTCCCCAACACTTCAACCTGCCGTTGTTGAGCAAAGCACAGGTGTGAGAAAAGCCCGCATCAATCGCGATGACACCGCTGCTCAACCCGACAACGTCCGCGGGAGTGGGATGGGTGAATCCTGTTGTTCCGTTGCCAACCTCTCCATTTGTGTTCCTGCCCCAACATTTCACGCCGCCGCTCGCTGTCAACGCGCAGGTGTGGTATCCGCCAGTGCTAACAGCGACCACGCCGGTCAAGCCGACGACATTCGTTGGCACTGCGCTGGAGTAGAGATTCCCTGTGCCGAGCTGCCCCTCGAAATTTCGACCCCAACACATCACTGCGCCTACTGTGCCTGTGATGGCACAGACGTGATGGACTAAGCCAGCGGCAACACTGACTACCCCGCTGCCTGCACCCATACCGACGACAGGCGTAGGTACGTTGGACGCCAAAAGGCTTGATGGATTACCGAGTGTATTGTAGTAGTTGCTCCCCCAACATGCTGCCCCGCCACTGGTGGTACGTACGCAGGCGTAGTTTTCGCCAACCGACAGTGTGCTCACAGAGCCCGGCCCGAGTCCCACGACACTTACCGGCGTCAGGCGGTCTATGTTAGTCCCATCCCCCACAGCGCCTGCGTAGTTCGCCCCCCAACACAGCACCCCACCAGCAGCAAGTGCGCAGGTGGTGACCACCCCTGCACTGATAGCTGTCACCCCGCTGTTCAAGCCAAAGACGTTGACCGGCCTGATGCGATTCGTCGTCGTCCCATCGCCAAGCTGACCGTTGGGGTTCCACCCCCAGCATTGCACCGCGCCGTTGTTCAGCAACGCACAGGTGTGAAGGTAGCCAGCGGAGACCCCTATGGCAGGTGCACTCAAACCGACGACCTCAACGGGGAATCGTTGCATGAGAGGGGTGAATCCGTTGCCGAGCTGCCCAGCGCCACCGTTGCCCCAACACCAAACCTTGCCGTCGCTGGTCACTGCGCAGGTGTGAAATCCGCCTGCTGAAAACGCAATGACGGTCGGCGCTGAAGAGGTAGTGGTCTGGAAGGACGCAGAGGAAAGACCATCAGAATGCTGACTATCAGGGGACGCCTCCGCTCGGGCTTGCTGCGACCCCAGTAAACTCAAGCAGAGAAAGAATACCCATAGGGTTTGCGCTTTCATCGTGCCATCTCCTCCTTGCTCTCAGCGCGTGAGGAAAACGCAGTTCAGAGGTGTCTGAGGCTGTGAAGCATTCCCCCCACCGCACCAGATACGCGGATGATACGCGGCTCTGGGACGGCAGGTAAGAATAGCCTTAAAGCACAGGTCAGGTCTGCTCTCGGGCGCGCGAGGCTATAAGCCGATCTGCTGATGCGGGACTTAGCCTCAGCAGGGCGAATTTGAGTATCAGTCGGCGCAGAGGAGGAAGTAGCTCTCCCGTGGGCAGCACTCTATTCTGCTGGAGTGTCTACTTCTGCCACTGCGCCATCGGTCACCGCAACCGTGCTGACCTGCCTGACCGCGTTCGTGCCCTCAACGGTGAGCGCCTCGCCCGCAACTACAGGCAGCGCCGTGACGCCAGGGATCTTCTCGAGCAGCCGCGCTCGACGCACGGCGCGCTCAACGTCACGTGCGTCAATCTTCACCGAGATTTCAACCGCAAGATACACCACCCGGTCATCCGCAGGACGCCGACCGCGCACTACCGCGTCGAGGCGACCGATCTCCTCGACTTCTGCCTCGGTCAGTGCGCCGCTATCGAGTGCTACGCTCAGCAGGTCATCAAGCTCGGCGTCGGTGAGCACTCTGGGCTTGCGCACGAGCCGTCGGAAGTAGACGAACGGGCGTTCGCGGTATTTGCGCTCCAGCGATTCCCCTTTGAGCGAGGCGACGTCGGTTTTCAGCCCTGCGACGTCGGTCTTCAACCCAGCGACGTCTGCCTTGAGCACGGCAATGTCGGTCTTCAGCTCGGCGACATCAGCCTTGAGCACGGCGACATCGGTCTTCAGCTCGGCAACGTCTGCCTTGAGCACCTCTACATCCTGCTCGACGCGGTACAGACGCTTGTTCATCTCCTCGACGACCTTGACCAGGTCGCGCACCAGCGCAGGCAGTGCGAGGAGCTCTTCGCCGAGCAGCTCACGGCGCAGGGCGTCTTTCCA
>JANWZM010000120.1 GCA_025054635.1 Thermoflexales bacterium | reverse complement strand
GAGAACTCGGCATACATCTCGTCAGCCGCCTTCTTTGCCGCGTCGAGGATGGCTTTAGAGAACGGCTTGACCTGCACGCCTTCTTTGCGCAGTCGCTCCAGCGCAGCCGCATTGCGGGCATCGTAGCGTGCCATCATGTTGACGTGTGCCTCACCCGCCGCCGTCTTGATTGCCTCCTGGTACTCCTTGGGCAGCCTCTCCCACTCGCGGAGGTTGATCTCGACCTCGAACATCGTGGCGGGCTCCCACCAGCCAGGGTAGTAGTAGAACTTGGCGACTTTAAAGAAACCGAGCTTCTCGTCGTCGTGTGGCCCAATCCACTCGGCAGCGTCAACTGTGCCGGTCTGCAGCGCCTGGAAGATCTCGCCGCCTGGGATGTTCTGGACGGTCGCACCGAGGCGCTTCATCACCTCGCCGCCGAGCGCGGGGATGCGCACCTTCAACCCGCGCAGGTCTTCGGGTGCGTTGATCTCCTTGCGGAACCAACCGCCCATCTGAGTGCCTGTATTTCCAGCAGGGAACTGGATCACGCCGAAGCGCTTGCGATAGACTTCCTGAAGAGCCTGCAGCCCACCAGCCTCGTAGAGCCAAGCGTTCTGCTGGCGGAAAGTCATCCCAAAGGGAACTCCCGTGCTGAACGCGGTGACGGGCGTCTTACCGACGTAGTAATAGCCCGTGGTGTGGCCGCACTGCACAGAGCCCTGCTGGACGACATCGAGCACCTGCAGGGCAGGGGCAAGCTTGCCCGCAGGCTCGACTGAGATCCGAAAGCGCCCATTTGTCAACGCGCTCACGCGCTCGGCGAAGTACTGCGCGCCGCCGAAGACCGTGTCGAGCGAGGTGGGCCAGCTTGTTGCCATTTGCCAGCGCACATTCCGCTGGGCAATGATGACGTTCGGGGCTGAGAAGACGGTAGAGGCTGCACCTGCAGCCGCAACTTTCGCAGCCGTGCTCAGAAACTCACGTCGCTTCATTGGCTGTTCCTCCTGGGCAGTGTAGAACCTTATACCCGTATACTAAATGGACAGCGCTGCTTGCTTAAAGCATGCTGACAACAGGCGAGTGTTGACTCGGTAATAGCCCAGCAGGGCTTGCTGCGAAAGGCAGCGTTGTCTTGCGCGTGGCAGCGCCTGGACTAGCGCACCACGCTAAGCCTGTGCAGCACAAAGTAGGACTTCCACTCGGGCAAGGTCAACCGCTCGCCACTAGCCTGGTCGTATACCCCCACTGCAATCGCGTAGTCGCCAGCGGGCAGGTCATCAGGCAAGGTCAGCTCGAACGGCTGCACCACGACCTCATCGGGCTGCCAAAAGGGTGTGGGGTAGGGAGGACATAGCCATCGGTCGCCTTGGGCGAACTTGTGCATGTCGTCAACCTCTCCGCTTGGATCTATTTTGTATAGATGCACGAACAAGGCATATGCCTTGCTTGTCGGCTGATGCAGCCGAAAGCGCATGAGCCAGCTCAAGCGCGCACCCGGCGAGACTCGGGCAGGCAAGTCGGCTGGATGCGCGCGGACTTCAACCTGCGCGCCAAACTGAGCCTGTGCGTCGCCTTCAGCAAGCAAAGCCGCCCTGTCCGGGAGGAAGCGCAGCAGATCAGGTTGCGAGGGGTGGAACGCTGCGACCTCCCCCCACGCTGAGAGCGCGTGCACCAGCGCCTTGCGCGTGAGGCTGAGATCAACGTAAATCCCCTCGCGCTCTGCAGAAACCGCGAGGCAAGTGGGCATCTCAAACGCAGCGACGCGGAACATCGGCAGACGGTATTGACTGAATCGAACGATAGGATGCCAAAGCCCTTTCTGCACGAAATACACAGGCGTGCCTGATGGAGTCTCACGGCTGTTCTGACGCAGCACCTCAGTTGCTTGGAGGACGCGGCGCTCGAATTGTGTTTCCAGCTCGGGCAAGCGCAGCCATGTTCCGTGGAAGTCCACATAGGTCTTTGTTGCCACCGCTGCGAATAGGGCAACTGGCGCCAGCCTCGCTCCTACACCCAGCACAGCTTGCGCGTGCCGCAGATTACTCGCGGCACGCGACAAGCGCGTCCCAAAACTCACAATCCCCTCTGCGCCTGCCCCCATCACCAGCGTGACTGGAACGGTTAGTCCGATGCTGCGCAAAAAGTGCGGCGGTGTCTCACTGAGCAGCGAGGGGAGTGTGGAGATCAGCGCTAACCCTGCAAGCGCAGCACCTGCTTTTCGGTACCGGCGCAGCCACGCCAATTGGGCGATGCCAAGGAGCACAAGCGCAGCAGATGCCCAGTCCAGGAGCGGACGTCCTGGGATATTGTGGTTGTGAAAGATGTCGCCCCGAGACAACCAGGCGCCAGCCCAGGCTTGAATCGCACCAACCAGAGCATTCAAGTC
Source organism: Thermoflexales bacterium (assembly GCA_025054635.1). Taxonomy (GTDB): domain Bacteria; phylum Chloroflexota; class Anaerolineae; order J036; family Brachytrichaceae; genus DRWP01. The sequence goes on along the minus strand of JANWZM010000120.1, from coordinate 509 downwards.
GGTGCGACTCACCTCGTTCGGGCGTTGCAGCAGTGCTCCAGGCTGCTGCACAACATACGCAGCCAGAGGCAGGCTAAGTGCTAGCGCTAGCCCAAGCGCGATGCCAGCCCCCCTTCTGCGCTGGGGATGAAACACAATCTGGGCGACTAAGACCGCTCCGCACACGACCATCCACAGGTAAGCACTGATGTAGCTGTAGCTCATCAGCCCGAGCGTCACCCCAGTTGCGACCCAGAACGCTAGCCGCCCACGCCGAATTGCAGCGAGCAAAAACACCAGGCTCAAGGCGCCGAGCAGCGGCAGCAGGTTTGCTCGGAAGGCGATGTGCCCGAAGTGCACAGGCAGATACAGCGTTGCCATCGCAGCGGCTGCGCCAACCGCAGCTACCCTGCCGAGGAGCGCGCGCCCAAGCTGGTAAGCTGCAGCGACCGTGAGCAGGCTGACAAATGTCGCTGCCAGGCGAGCTGCAAACGGCGTCGGACCAAGACCGAGAAAGAAGAGGGCAAGGA
>JANWZM010000112.1 GCA_025054635.1 Thermoflexales bacterium | reverse complement strand
TCGCGCAGCAATAGTTGGGTCGCTGCGACTTTGCGCTGCAGGTCAGCCTCGCGGGCAAGCCGTGCCTCGAATGCTGCACGCTCAGCCCCTTGCAGGGTGCCATCCGCGTATGCTGAAATCAGCTCGTCGTCACTCATCGGCGGCTTTCTTCAGACGGAATGTCTCGGGCAGAAGTTCCGGCTGGGCGAGGAGTGCATCGCGCAGGCGTGCTCGGGCGCGGCTGAGGCGGCTCTTTACTGTGCCCACTGGCACGCTGAGCGCCTGCGCAGCCTCGTCGTAGCTCAAGCCGTGCACATCGACAAGGACGAACACAACGCGCTGATCGTGCGGCAGCGCCAGAACGCAGCGCGCCAGGTGTTGGCGAAGCGCGCGGCGTTCGGCTGCCTGATCTGGGGTGTCGCCAGCGGCTGGCAAAACCTCACCCAGCGCGCCCTCCCCCTCCTCTGGAGACGCCTCTAGCGAGAGGGTTGGACGGCGCTTCTTCTGGCGCAACAGGTCGTAACAGGCGTTGGTCACCGTGCGCAGCAGCCAGGCGCGGAAAGATCCGCCGCGGAAGTGCTTGATCCCTGCGAAGGCAGAAAGGAAGGCTTCCTGAGTCGCGTCTGCCGCTTGCTGGGCATCGCCGAGCAAGCGCAGCGCGACACTGTAGGCTAGGGCTTGATACGCCAGCACCAGCGTGTTGAAGGCAGCGCGGTCTCCGCGCTGCGCAGCTTGGATCAGCGCAGGCTCGTCGTTCATCACACTGAGCGCTCCTCCTCGAGCGCATCCAGCAGTGCGGTCAGCCCCAAGGTGTAGCTCCGCCAGCCGAACCCTGCGATCACACCTAGCGCCACAGCCGAGACGTAAGAATGATGCCGAAATGGCTCGCGCTTGTGCACGTTGGACAGATGAACCTCGACGCAGGGCAGCGCCACAGCCGCCAGCGCGTCACGCAAGGCAACGCTGGTGTGGGTCAGCCCGCCGGGGTTGATCAGCACACCGTGCGCCCACGTCCGCGCCTCGTGGATGGCGTCAATCAACACGCCCTCGTGGTTTGACTGCACGAGGCGCAGCGTCGCTCCGCGCGCTTCTGCCAGCGCGTTCAGGCGCTGGTTGATCGCTTCCAACGTCATCGAGCCATAGACCTCTGGCTCACGCCAGCCGAGCAGGTTCAGGTTCGGGCCGTGGAGCACAAGGATGCGCCAGCGAGGTGCCTCACTCATTGCTCGCTAGGGTACGAATCGCGCGCAGCGCCCGCTCAGGCTCCACCTCGTCAACGAAGGCTTCGCCTGGGGCACGCAACAGCACGAAGCGCAGGCGTCTGCCGCGCCGCTTCTTGTCACTCGACATGTATTGCCAAATTGCCTCAGCGTCAAGCGCTGCTCCGTCCAGCAGCGCTTGTGCCTCCGCCCAGCAAGTCGGCAGCCCGACGCTGCGCAGCAGGGCGATGCCCTCGCGCACGGTCTGCTCGCTGCACGCGCCGATGTCGTGCGACAGGCGCAGGGCACACACCAGACCGAGTGCGACGGCTTCGCCGTGCTTGAGCTTGAAGCCGCTCCATGCCTCAAGCCCGTGCCCGAAGGTGTGCCCAAGGTTGAGCAACGCGCGTCGGTCGCGCTCGAAGGGGTCCGCCTGGACGATGGCGCGCTTGAGCAAAATCGCATCGGTCAGCACCTCGATGACAAGCTCGACGTTCTCTGGGTAGCGCGATAGGCCTCCGGCTTGGGCGGCGCGCAGCAGCCGCGCATAAGGTGCGCCGCCTTGCAGCAGTGCTGCTTTGAC
>JANWZM010000260.1 GCA_025054635.1 Thermoflexales bacterium | reverse complement strand
TGGCGGATCAAGTCGAGCAGGGCGCGGCGCACCTCGTCAACTGTGTCCATCATGCTGGCTCTCTCCCCAGCGGCGCACCAACGTGTTCGCAATCCCAAGCCGGTCGAGCACGCGACCGACCGTCTGGTTGACGAAGTCATCCAGGCTAGTCAACCGTGCGTAAAACGCCGGCACAGGCGGGAACACTACCCCGCCTATCTCCGCGAATTGAGTGAGCGCGCGCAAGTGCCCGACGTGCAGCGGCGCCTCACGGACAACGGCGACGACTGGACGCCCCTCTTTCAAACACACGTCAGCAGCGCGCGAGATCAAGTCATCCGTGATGCCGTAGGCGATGGCTGAGATCGCGCGCACCGAACAGGGGATGATCGCCATGCCCATCGTCCTGAACGACCCACTGGCAATCGCAGCACTGAGGTCTTTGTTCGAGTGCACCACGCTTGCTAGCGCCTCGACATCAACAACGCGCCACTCGGTCTCCTCAGCAATCGTGCGCTTGGCGGCTGCGGAGAGCACCAAGTGTGTTTCGATGGACATGTCGCGCAGCACCTGCAGCAGGCGAATCCCGAGGATCGCGCCACTTGCGCCACTCATGCCGACAATCAGCCGAGCGCGGGGGACACTTACGCAACTAGGATTTCATGCGAGCTTGCTGCGTTAATAAAGAAGAGTGGTCGACCGATTCTGCAGTGAGGTGACATGTCTCAAAGCGCAACCAGAGCTAGCGACTTCTATCTCGAGGCTGGTGACTAACCAGTCGTCAATTGCAGGGTCAAGAGGTCGATTCGTGGTGAGGTGAAAAGACAGGGATATCACCCGGGATCGACCTTCTCCCTTGAACAAGCACAGACAAGAAACCTGAGCTGCAGGTATACTGTGGTGCATGAGGCTTGAGCGTGCCTTGTCGTACTTGGTCTCTGCACCGCTGATGTCAGTGAGGCGAAGGAATGTGGAACTCTCCCCAAAACGGAGAGGCAGCTCAGACGAGGACTCACAGCCCTACCTTAGAGAGCTTGGCTACGAGCTTGTCTCCGCTCCGCAACGGATTCAATTCCAGCTTAACGCTGCAGAACCTGTTCATAGGTGGTCGTTTTACGTTCAGGGCTTCTCCGCCAGCTTCGTGCAAGGAATACTCGACCGGTACAGGAGTGTGTATCGAGTCCCTCACGTTCTTGACCCATTTGCGGGCAGTGGAACTGTCTTGGTACAGGCTAAGATGAACGGCTACCCGTCCTGGGGAGTGGAGCTCAACCCTTTCCTTCACTTTCTATGCGACACCAAACTCAATTCCTGGATGGTTTCACCTAGCCGGCTTCTCTATGCCGCGGAGCGGGTTCTTTGCAGTGATACTCTGGTGGATCCACCTACGTTTCTTAGGCTGGAGTCTCAGTTCAAACAGTCTGTGCTTCATGACCTAAGGAGAATAAAGGGTGGAATAGATACTCTTGTCTGTGTTGACAATGACGACAAGTATGTCAAGAATCTGCTGCTGCTTGCATTTGCCTCAATTCTCGTGGATAGCAGCAACCTAAAACGCTCTCCCTGCTTGGGATATGCTCGCAACAAGGAAGTACAAGATGACGCGGCTGCAAGGTTGTTTTCGAAGAAGATAAACCAAATAACAGAGGACTTGCTGCACTGTCATTCGTGCTTTGGAGAGGAGGTGATGCATACACCGTCAGAAGTGATTCTAGGCGATTCATCTCAGGAAATCCCAGATATGGAATACGACCTCGTTATAACATCCCCACCATACATGAACGGTATGGACTACGCTATAAACTATAAGATAGAATTAGCTTGGCTAGGCTTTGTCAAGAGTCATAGTGATATAAAGCTCCTCAAGGATAAAATGGTGGCATGTGACAACATATCGAGAAGAACTATAAGTTCGTTCGTTTCAAACTGCACATATACAAGTCCGTTTATTGAAAGGATAAAGGATAGAATACACGATAACATAAGCAGAAGAGGTGGTTATAGAAGATTGGATATGCCGGCTATAGTGCACAAATACTTTGATGATATGTATAGGGTTATGTATAAAGTGATTCAGAAGGTTAAGCGTGGCGGCAGGGTAGTCATGGTAGTTGGAGACAGCCTGATTGCCGACGTGTACATTCCCACAGATCTCTTGCTGGCTCGTATGTGCGAAGAGCTTGGTCTAAGCGTTGAACGTCTAGAGAAGGCAAGAGAAAGACGCTCCGGTCAGGTTCGCAGTTATCGCCTGAGAGAGACAATCATCACGATGAAGAAGGGGTAATGAGAAGCCCAAACCTTTTAGGCAGTCTCCGCCTTCCAGAGAACGGCCTGGGCATCGTTCGGGCGAGGACAATCCTCGGTTCCATGAGAATGTGGGATTTACCATTTGACGAGGCTGCCGTGAATCAAGTCGTAGAGGAGATCTGTAGTGAAGCAGCACCAGGTTTATATGTCCTTGTTGAGGAGAGCGGTCACCGCGAGTGCGTCTATGTAGGTCAAAGCGAGAACTTGAGGAAGAGACTTCTTGATCATATGTCTGGGAGTCAACATAGTAGGTCAAGGTGTTCTAGGTGGAGCAGAGTTCTTGTTTTCAGCGACGGAAGATGTGCTAGCCAGTCCGATCTAAATGAGGAAGTAAGACTATCTATAGAAGATTACTTGTGCGAAGTCTTCAGAGTAAATGATTATGATGTGAGTACTAAATCAACAAGGCAGCCGCGCTATGGCGCCTATTACGATCTTATAATTGAAAAGATAAAGCAGGAAATTGACTCTCTTCTACTGTACTCGGGAAGGATAAGAAGACTAACAGGTAAAGTAGAGGAAAGAGTTGTAGATAGTAAGCTGCTAAAGGAGATAATAGAAAATAAAGGATACAGAATAATAAAGTGGGGCAAGTATTATGGGAAAATTGAGAAAGACAACCAGACACTGGATGTGGTTATCAGAGAAGGTAGCTTCAAGAACGGAGAGTGGCAGGTCACATTGCGCGATGATTCTAAGCAGATAATTGAAAGTGGACGTGGCTTCTTGTTGGTTCCACGGGGGGGTATACTCTTCGCGCCGTCCAGTTTTATTAAGAGCATATTGGATAGCAGTAGCTCTAGCGTGTTTAAAAACAACACTTTAGATCTGTTCATCAGATTTCAGGAGCAGTCAGCTTGCATCAGATATAAGTCTTACGAGAGTGATGCGTCACCACATCTGCTCATGCCACGGACTGTTCCTCGAAAGTCATCTAGGCCTCCGTCTAGGGACGTAGAAGTTGAAACACCTGCAGGAAGGTGGATATGGACTCACGACACCAAGCAGCAACGTCAGAGGTTCAAACTGGCTCTTCGACACCGGTGCAAAAATATTGGGGGAAGGCGCAGGAGAAGTAAGATAAAAAGAAAATAGAAAAGGTGTAAAGCTTAGAGAGCCGCGCTCGCCTCTGGCAAGCTGTCGCTGGTGGGATTCTTGCAGTCTTGCAGTAATGGCAGCTGATACAACAACTGTGCTTTCCGCCCTAGCGCTTCGCCCTCTGTATTTGACACGACTTCAACGATCACATCAGGCGGCTTCCCGTAAACCCAATTGAAGTAGGAACGCCCCTCCTTCGCCCATACGTCTGGATACGGCTCCACATCTAGACTGAGCAACAAGTCGGGGACAAGGACTGTTGGGCGACCCTCAAAGAATACGCCGACATTCGCAGCGGCGAGGAAGCGCTTGCCGAAGCGTGGATGTGACCAGCTCGAGTAAAGCACATCGGCAAGGAGGCGTTGCTGTTTCTCTGAGAATAGGTTGTCCACAGGTTCGTCGTTCTCGGTGGGCAAAGCGTCCATCATCCGCCGATACGCCTCCATCTCCTCTGGCGAGAGGGTGCACATCTCCAGACCGCTGCTTGTGCTCGGCTGAGGTTCTGGCGCAGCGACAGATGGCGCAGGAAGCACGGTCCGTGCGGTGGCTGACATGCAGCTAAGATTGTATCGCGCTATGTCTCAGCCGACTCTCGCTCACGACAAGCGCATAGAGCGCACTTTCTTTGCTCGCGATACACGGACAGTCGCCCAGGACCTGCTAGGGTGTGTCTTGGTGCGCCTGTTGCCCGACGGCACTCGGCTGAGTGGACGGATTGTTGAGACCGAGGCTTATCGTCCAGGTGACGCGGCGATGCATGCCTACCGCCGTCGCACCGTGCGCAACGCGCCGATGTTCATGGCGCCCGGCACAGCGTATGTGTATTTCACCTACGGGATGCACTTCTGCTTCAATATCTCGACTGAGGCAGAGGGTGTGCCTGCGGCTGTGCTGATCCGCGCGCTGGAGCCGCTGGAGGGCGTCAAGCGTATGCGCCTGCACCGCGGTCGTGGCGATATTCCCGATGAGGCACTCTGCCAAGGACCGGCGAACCTGTGCAAGGCGATGGCGATTGACCGCAGGCTTAGTGGGTATGACATGCTCCAGCCTGGAAGCGTGCTTTTCCTCGAAGTGGGCGGTCAAACGGGAGGATACCTGGTGAAGACTTCGCCGAGGATCGGCGTTGGCGGCGACGAGGTTGCGAAGACCATCCCGTGGCGTTACTACTTTGCAGCCCATCCCTGCGTGAGCGGCCCGCCCGCGCTGCGGCGGTGAGCAACAAGCGCCCCCATAGAATGCGTCTCCAGGCAATGTCATCAAGCCTTCACCCCCAGTGAACATTTGTGAATGCATTGCACGCATGATCAGCGTAAATCGGTTCAAAAGTCGCGCGATGAGCTTGCAGATTGCGCTAGATGGGGCTAAACTCTAGGTAACGTTTACAAGAAGGGTGCCCAAATGCATCTGCCCTGGAGGAGCATAGTCCTGTCGTCGACCCTTTCACTCGACAAGTTCCGTGACTTTGCTAGTTATGTTCCGCGTTGCCCGTCGAGGAACGGAAATGCGAGTCTATCCCCTGATGTGAGGTGAGAGAGCAATGACCGAGAATCAGACTTCTACCCTTCAGAATCGCAAGCTTTCGCGTCGTCAAGTGCTTCGCGGTGCTGCCCTACTTGGCGTTGGCGGTGTGCTCGCTGCCTGCGCTGCACCGCCTGCCCAACAGCCCAGCGGTGGTCAGCAGCAGCAACCGGCTGAAGCACCCAAGCCCGCCGGCAGCGAGACTTATGCCGTTGTGGTCAAGATCGCTGGCATCAACTGGTTCAACCGCATGGAAGAGGGCGTTAAGGAGTGGGGTCAGGAGAACGGTGTGCAGGCGTTCTTGACTGGTCCGGAGAAGGCAGACGCAGCGCTGCAGATCCCTATCATCGAGAACCTGATCGCCCAGAAGGTGACTGGGCTGGGCGTCGTGCCGATGGATCCGGACGTGCTCGATCCTGTGCTGAAAAAGGCAATGGACGCTGGCATCACCGTGATCACGCACGAGGCGTCCAACCAGAAGAGCATGCACTGGGACATCGAGGCATTCGACAACACTGCCTACGGGGCACACCTAATGGACTTCATCGCAGAGAAGATCGGTGGTGAAGGCGAGTACGCGGTGTTCGTCGGCTCACTCGGCTCGAAGACCCACAACGAGTGGGTGGATGGTGGCATCGCGCGCCAGAAGGAGAAGTATCCGAACATGAAGCTGGTTGGCGATAAGCAGGAGACGAAGGACGACTCGCAGATCGCCTACCAGAAGATGAAGGAGCTGCTCAAGGCATTCCCCAACCTGCGCGCTGCGCAGACCAGCGCCTCAACTGACGCCGCTGGCGTGGGTCAAGCCATCGAGGAGGCTGGTCTCGTCGGCAAGATCGTCGTCGCGGGCACGTCGCTGCCCTCAATCACCGGCAAATTCATCGAGAGCGGCGCGGTCAGCATGATCAGCTTCTGGGATCCCAAGATCGCAGGCAAGGCAATGCTGATCCTGGCGCGCAAGCACAAGAACGGCGAGCCTATCGGCGACGGCATGAATCTCGGGCTGACGGGCTACGAGAAGCTGCGCGCCGTCGGCAACGTGCTCTATGGGTCGGCGTGGGTTGACGTCACTAAAGAGAACCTGTCGCAATACCCGTTCTGACCTGAGCCTATCCTGCTACTTCGGCGCAACTCTCCAAGCGCCATCCTGCGCAGTCGGGCTGCCTTGCCAGTGCAGTCCGACTGCGCTGCACTATCTATGGCATATCCGCAACGAGGTTGCTAGGGTGCACTGTAGGTCTGAGGTGTTCAGGATGCCGTGCGCAGAGATACACAGCGTGGCGGAGGATAGCATTTAGCGGCGCCTGCAAGAGGCATATGCCCTTTGCGTGGAACGCGCGCAGCAAGCTGTTCTGATTGAGCTTCTGACCCTAAAGTGCACCTGGCGCTGCTTTCAGCGCAGAATCGCAGGTGACCGTGCAACAGCCCTTTCTCTCACTGACCAACATTAGCAAGGCTTACGGCGGCGTCAAAGCGTTGGAGGACGTTAGCCTGACAGTTTACCCAGGCGAAATCCATTGCCTAGTTGGCGAGAACGGCTCTGGTAAGTCTACCTTGATCAAAATCATTGCGGGTGTCGTTCAGCCCGACAGCGGGCGGATCGTCATCAACGGCAAGGAGAGACAAAGCTTGCGCCCAATGGACGCCATCGCCGAAGGCATCGAGGTCATCTATCAGGACTTCTCGCTGTTTCCAAACCTCTCCGTCGCCGAGAACATTGCGCTCAGCCACGAGCTTGCCCAACGCAAACGCTGGGTGAATTGGCGCGAAGTGCGCGCAATTGCCACTGAAGCGATGCGTAAGGTCAATGTATCGCTCGACCTGGATGCACTTGTTGGCGACGTACCTGTAGCAGACAAGCAGCTCGTGGCGATTTGTCGTGCTCTGGTGCAGAACGCGCGCTTGATCATCATGGACGAGGCAACGACCGCGCTGACGGAGCGCGAAATCCGCGCCTTGTTCGATGTGATCAACAACGTCAAGCGCGGAGGCGTTGCCGTGCTCTTCGTCAGCCATAAGCTTGACGAGGTGTTAGCTATCGCCGACAAGGCGTTGATCATCCGCAACGGCAGAGTCGTGGTGGACGCCGACGCGCGCGAGCTGGATCGAAGCAAGATGACCTACTACATGACAGGGCGCGACATCGAAGAGTCCATGTTTGAGTGGAGAGGCGACCCTGAGGCGCCACCGCTCCTCGAAGTGCGCCACCTGACCTCGCGCGGCAACTTCAGCGATGTGTCGTTCGAGCTGCGCTCCGGTGAGATCTTGGGCATCACTGGGCTGCTCGGCAGCGGACGCACTGAGTTGGCGCTAGCGCTGTTCGGCGTTCAGCCCGCTGACTCTGGCGAAATCCGCATTGCAGGCAAGCCTGTGAGCATCCGCAGCATCCAAGACGCGATCGCCAACGGGATCGGCTACGTTCCCGAAGACCGCCTGACGGAAGGACTGTTCTTAGAGCGATCCATTGCAAACAACCTTGTCGCTCGAACTCTGGACAACCTGCGCAGCAAAGGGCCGCTGCTGGACGCTGATCGGGTCAAGACGCAAATCACAGAATGGGTTCGCCGACTGAGCATTAAGACGCCAAACCCTGAGCTACCTGCAAAGAGCCTCTCTGGCGGCAATCAGCAGCGAGTGGTGCTGGCAAAGTGGCTCGCCAGCAAGCCGCGGGTGTTGATCTTGAACGGGCCGACGGTCGGCGTTGACGTCGGCTCAAAAAGTGAACTGCACGAGATCATCAAGCGGTTGGCAGGTGAGGGGTTGGGCGTGATCATCATTTCTGATGACATTCCTGAGCTGATGCAGACCTGCAATCGCATTCTGCTCATGCGGCGTGGGCGCATCGTTGAGCAGTTTGAGCGCAAGGACCTCACCGAGGCAGACTTGACGCATCACCTGGTTGCAGTTTGATTGTGAACACTCCCATGCTCGGGCGACTCCTTTCCAAGCAAGAGACGCTGGTCGGCATCACCCTACTGGGACTGTGCCTGCTGATTGGGGCGATCAACCCAGTGTTTTGGACGCCAGGTAACTGGTTCGACCTAGCGCGCAGCGCAACCGTGATGGGGATCTTCGCTATTGGTGTGCTGATTGTGCTGATCTCGGGCGGGATCGATGTCTCGTTCACAGCAATTGCGGTCTTCTCGATGTATTCGACCACAGTGCTGCTGCGCAATCTGAACTACCAGGGCGGCATGTGGCTGTTCTTCTTGATCTCAGCGCTGATTGGGCTTGGGCTTGGGTTGATCAACGCCTTCTTCATCGCGCGCTTCCGCCTTCCCACCTTGATCGTCACGCTCGGCACGCAGAGCATGTTCCGCGGCTTCTTACTGTTCGTGATCGGCAGCCGCATCATCCGCGATATTCCCCCTGGCATGGCGGAGTACTCGCGCGCTTTCCTGTTCACCGTGACCGACGAACGCGGGGTGACGGTCGGGTTGCACTCGGCAGTGCTGTGGCTAGTCGCCATAGCAGTGCTCGCCTTTGTTATCTTGCGCTACACCATGCTTGGACGCAGCATTTATGCGCTGGGCGGCTCGCGTGAGGCAGCCGAGCGCGTGGGCTTCAACGTCACCCTCACCCAAGTGTTCATCTACGCTTTCGTTGGCGTGCTGGCTGGCATCGCGGGGATGATCTATGGTGGCTTGAACCGCCAGGCAAACGCCCAAGACATCGTTGGGCAAGAGCTTGATGTGATCGCAGCGACCGTGCTAGGCGGGGCTTCGATTATGGGCGGGCGCGGCAGCGTGATCGGCACGCTGCTTGGTGTGATGCTAGTCGTGGTGATGAGCAACAGCCTGGTGCTAATGGGGATTCCAGCGACCTGGCAGCGCGTGGTGATTGGCGCGATCATCATCATCGGCACTGCAGTGCCCGTGCTGCGCACCCTGCGCCAGCAGCGCCGCGCTGTCCGTGTCGAAACTGAGGGAGAATCTCTAGCGCCTGCAGGAGGACGCGCATGACAGTCCAAGATGTGCTCACCCGCCCAACTCAGTGGACGCGGCTGTTGATCCGCGATGGCAATCTTGTTCGCCTGTTCATCGCCTGCGTGCTGATCTTCGTGACGATGTCGCTGCTGCGCCCAGCGGTCTTCCCAACCATCGAGAACTTTCGCTCGATGGGCAGCCAATTCCCCGAAATTGGCATCTTAGCGATCGCCATCATGATTGCGATGCTGACTGGGGGAATTGACCTATCGGTGGTGAGCATCGCCAACCTGTCGGGCGTGCTGGCAGCTTTGTTCATCCGAGCGGTGATCCCGGCTGATGCGCCGCCTGTAGTTGTCGCGCTTGGGCTGCTTGGCGCGATTGTGATCGCACTTGCCAGTGGAGTGCTCTTTGGGCTGATCAACGGCTTGCTGGTTGCGCGAGTTGGCTTGACGCCGATCCTGGCAACGCTTGGCACAATGACGCTGTATACCGGTATCAACGTCGTGATCACGCGCGGCAACGCTGTCTTCGCTGAGAACCGACTGGTCTTCATCGGCAACACGTATCTATTCGACCTTATCCCCATCCCCCTGTTGATCTTCGCCATCGTCGCTGCGGCCGTCTCGGTCATCCTGAACAAAACGGGGTTTGGGCTGAAGCTGTATTTGATCGGCTCGAACGAGAAAGCCGCGCGCTTTTCTGGGATTGACGTGCCAAAAACGCTGATCGGCGCCTACGTGCTCAGCGGCTTGCTGGCAGCCATTGTGGCAATCATTTTCCTCGGGCGTAATAACTCGGCGAAGTGGGACTTTGCACCGTCCTATGTGCTTCAGGCGATCCTGGTCGCAGTGCTGGCTGGTGTCAATCCAGCCGGTGGTTCAGGGCGAATTGCAGGGATTGTGCTTGCCATTCTCGCCCTGCAATTCATCTCGACTGGGTTGAACATGCTGCTGCTTGCCGTGAGCGGTGGTCAGTTCTTCCGCGAATTTGCCTGGGGCGCGCTGCTGTTGATCATCATGGTGATCAACTATTACAGCGAGCGCCGACGTGGCAGAACGTAGCAACACAAACGAGGCTTTGCGATGACCCCATATATCCTTGGTGTTGACTTTGGCACAGAGAGTGTCCGCGTCGGTGTGTTCGCACCTGACGGGACTCCTGTCGCCTTCGCGGCAGAGCCATATCGCACATACCATCCGCGACCAGGGTGGGCAGAGCAAAACCCTGATGAGTGGTGGGAATCGTTCGTTAAAGCGACCCGCCGTGTGTTGAGCGAGGGGGCAATTCCTCCTGAATCCATCGCTGCACTCGGCGCAGATTGCACAAGCTGCACGGTCGTTGTAATGGACGAAGGCTTCCGTCCGCTACGCCCAGCCATCATTTGGATGGATGTTCGCGCGGCTGAACAAGCCAATCGCATCGCCGCATGTGGACACCCCATGCTCAAATACAACGGCTTCGGCAACGTCTCAGCCGAGTGGATGCCGTGCAAGATGCTTTGGCTCAAGGAAAACGAGCCGGAGACCTATCAGCGCGCGGTTCACGTCGGCGAGTTCATCGATTGGCTAACGTATTGCCTAACCGGCGAGTGGACAGCGAGTATCAACAATGTCAGCATCCGTTGGTACTACGACCGCAATGAAGGCGGCTGGTCGCAGTCGTTCTACGAAACCATCGGACTTGGCGACCTGGTCCCGCGCTTCCCTCAGCGCGTGCTGGACATGGGGCAAATCGCAGGGCGGCTGCGCGCGGATGTCGCCGCAGCGCTCGGTCTGCCCGCGGGTATTCCCGTGGCGCAGGGCGGCGCAGATGCCTTTGTGGCGATGTTCGGCTTGAACGTTGTGTCGCCGGGCAAGATGGCGTTCATCCTTGGTTCGTCACACCTGATGCTCGGGCAAAGCGACCGACCCTTCCACGCCAAGGGGTTGTTCGGCACTTACACCGATGCTGTGCTGCCTGGTCAATACACCGTTGAGGGCGGACAAGTCTCCACGGGCTCAATCGTGCGCTGGTTTCGCGACCAGTTCTGCGGCGCAGAAGCTGAGATCGCCCGCCAACGCGGCGTCTCGACATACGATGTGCTCAACGAGCGGGCGGCTCAAGTGCCGCTCGGGTCAGAGGGTTTGATCGTGCTGGACTACTTCCAGGGCAACCGCACGCCGTATGTGGATTCGTTGGCGCGCGGTGTGGTCCTGGGTCTGTCGCTGCGACACACCAACGCACATGTCTTCCGTGCCATCCTCGAAGGGATCGCCTATGGGTCGGAGCATATCTTCCGCACCTTTCGCGCCAACGGCTACACTGTGAGCGAGATCGTCGCTGCAGGTGGACCAACGAAGAGCCGCCTGTGGATGCAGATCCACGCCGACGTCAGCGGCGTCCCAATCACGCTCACCCGCGTTGCCGACGCCACCTGCCTTGGCTCCGCTGTGCTCGCTGCTGTTGCAGGTGGACTGTATCCAGACATTCCCTCAGCAGCAGGGGCGATGGTTCATGTCCGCGACCGAATTGAGCCAGACCCTGAACGCCACGAGGCTTACCGTTTCTACGCGGACCGCTACGTGGAGACCTATCCGCGCCTGCGCGAGGTTATTCACGCCGTCGTTCAACACGAAACTCGCAGTTCGTAAGCAGGAGGAACACCCCATGAAGAAAATCCTGAACGACCCAAAGAACTTTGTGCCTGAAATGCTCGATGGGCTGCTGAAAGCTCACGCTGATCAACTCAGCTATGCTGGCGGCGATGTGCACTGCATCGTCCGTGCTGACGCACCAGTGCAAGGCAAGGTCGCGCTTGCTACAGGCGGCGGGTCTGGACACTTGCCCGTCTTCCTTGGATATGTCGGCAAAGGCATGCTAGACGGCTGCGCGGTCGGCGATGTGTTCCAGTCGCCTAGTGCTGAGCAAATGCTCGAGGTCACCCGGCGCATCCATGGTGGGAAAGGCGTGGTCTACATCTACGGCAACTACGGCGGCGATGTGATGAATTTCGACATGGCTGCTGAAATGGCGAGCATGGAAGACATCGAAGTGCGCACGGTGCTGGTGAAGGACGATGTAGTCTCCAACAAAGACCCCGAGAAGCGCCGCGGCGTCGCCGGGATGGTGTTTGCCTTTAAGTGCGCGGGCGCAAAGGCAGACCAGGGCGGCTCGCTGGACGAGGTTGAGGCGATTGCGCGCAGAGCGCTGGCGAACATCCGCACTATGGGCATGGCGCTGACACCATGCATCGTCCCCCAAGTCGGCAAGCCCACCTTCACCATCGGCGAGGATGAGATGGAGATGGGCATGGGCATCCACGGCGAGCCAGGCATTAGCCGCGAGAGCCTGAAACCTGCCAATGAAATCGCCGAGCGCATGCTGAAGACAATCCGAGAGGATTTGCCAACCGCTTCGGGTGATCGCGTTGCCGTGATGGTCAACGGCTTAGGCGCAACTCCACCCGAGGAGCTTTACATCGTCTACCGCCGTGTGCACGATTTGCTCACCGCAGACGGGATCAAGATCCACCGCGCCTACGTCGGCGAATTCGCCACGAGCATGGAGATGGCAGGCTGCTCGCTAACGCTGTTCAAACTCGACGACGAACTAGCAGCGCTGCTCGATTACCCTGCGCGGACGCCGTTCTTCGTCCAAGTCTGAAATCACCCCCAGTTTCTGCTCTCCCTCTCTCAACAGAGGGCGAGGATACTGTCAACACGGTATGTTCACCGTAGTTCATGTGCGCGAAGCTTTGCGCCGAGCAGGCGAGAAGCTCCTCGACCTGCGCGACCGCCTGAACGAGTTGGACGCCGCAATGGGCGATGGCGACTTGGGCTTGAGCATGAGCAAAGGCGGCGAAGCCCTGATCGAATACACCGAACCCGAGGTCAGCCCAGGTGACGACATTGGCAAGTACTTGTCAACTGCTGGTATAGCGTTTAACCGCGCTGCACCGAGCACCATGGGCACGCTGCTCGCTACTGCATTAATGCGCATGGGCAAAGAGGCGAAAGGGGCAACTCACCTGGACGCGCCTGCGCTCGCTAGACTCATCGAAGCCGCCACAACAGGCATCCAGGAGCGCGGCAAAGCGAAGCTCGGCGATAAGACAATCCTCGACGCGCTGATCCCCGCTAGCCAAGCATTTAGCGCGGCAATCCAGCAAGGTCAGCCCCTCCAGCAGGCTGCGCGAGCTATGGTCGAAGCTGCGCGCCAAGGGCGCGACGCAGCCATCCCGCTGCGCAGCAACGTCGGACGCGCAAGCTGGGTTGGCGAGCGGACAGAGGGCAAGCTCGATCCTGGTACTGTGCTCTGTGTGGAGCTGCTGGAAGCATTGACTAGCTGAACCCTTGTGCCCCTGAAGCTCGCAGCGAAAGCAAGGGTCAACTAGGCTACACCGTCAACGCGCGCTCGAACCCAAACCCGCGCGTGTTGTCGGTAAGGCGCAGCTAGCTCGGGCGAATGCGCCGAAGCAGCGCCATCGCCAGGGCTGCCTCCAAATTGAGGAATTGCTGGGAATCGAGACAAATACGTGTGCCAAGCTAACGCGCGCTTATCTGCCTCAACAGGAGCACAGTGTCCGCCAAGCCCTTGACGTAAGCCAACGTAAGCGCGCGGTGCTGGCGGATCAAGTCAAGCAGGGCGC
>JANWZM010000248.1 GCA_025054635.1 Thermoflexales bacterium | reverse complement strand
ATCCGCGCGGATCAAAACGTTGCTCGGCTTTACGTCACGATGGATGACCCCGTGTTTGTGGGCATAGTCCAGCGCGCGCGCAATGTCTTCCAAGATCGGTAGAAAGGTCTCTGGTTGGAGCGGGCCGCACCGCTGCACGCGCTGCTCAAGCGATTCGCCGTTGATGTAGGGCATGACCAGATACGGAGTCCCCTGCTCAACGCCGAACTCGAGCACAGGCACGATGTTCGGGTGGTCAAGCCTAAGCGCACCCTCCTGCTCGAAGCGCGCCCGCGCTGAAGGGCTTGTCACCAAATGCGGCGCCAACAACTTCAACGCAACCAGCTCACCTTCAGGCGAGCGGGCACGATATACAACCGACATGCCTCCGCGACCGATCTCAACAAGCCCTGTGAACCGACCGAACTCCTTTAAATCTGCACCTTGCACTGAACTTGAGTGTATCTCGCACTGGGACAAGAGGCGCAGCGGTGAGCACGCCCAAACAAGGACAAAGTCCATCGCCCCGCTCTCACGCCTATCCCCACGGGAGTGGAACGCAGGGATGAAGCAAACCGATGTCTCTAATTACAATCGCGCAAATGACTGATGCGGTCGCTATCCTGGACTTCGGCTCACAGTACTCCCAGCTCATCGCGCGGCGTGTGCGCGAGGCGCAGGTCTACTGTGAACTCTTCCCCTGGGATACCCCGGCGCAGCGTGTGCTTGCCCTTAAGCCGCGCGGCTTCATCCTCTCTGGTGGACCGAACAGCGTGTATGCGCCTGGCGCGCCCTACCTACCCGAGTATGTGCTGGCAAGCGGACTGCCTGTGCTTGGGATTTGCTATGGGATGCAACTGCTGGCGCAGGCGCTCGGCGGGCGGGTAGCGCCTTCGTCGCATCGGGAGTACGGTCGGACAGAGATCGCCCTTACAGCCGCGCCGATCTGGCCACCAGCTCTCGGCAGCACACAGACACTCAGCGTGTGGATGAGCCACGGCGACCGCATTGAGCTGCTGCCCGATGGCTTCATCCCGATCGCGCGCAGCGCAGGCTCACCAGTCGCTGCCATGATGCACATACAGCGTCCGCTCTACGCGCTGCAGTTCCATCCCGAAGTGCAGCACACTCAGCATGGCGCGGCGATCTTGGCGCAGTTCGTGTACCACATCTGCAACTGCCGTCCGTCCTGGACGCCGGAGAACATCATCGAGCAGAGCATTGCCCAAATCCGCGCTCAAGTGGCTGACCGAACCGTGATCTGTGGGTTGTCAGGTGGGGTTGATTCGTCTGTGGCAGCCGCGCTTGTGCACCGCGCTGTTGGTGACCAGCTCACCTGCGTCTTCGTCAACACTGGGCTGCTGCGCAAGGGCGAGCCAGAGCAAGTCGTGGCCACTTTTCGGCGTGAGCAAGGCGCGAAGCTGATCGCCGTTGACGCGACTGAGACTTTTCTGGAAGCGCTGCAAGGCGTGGTTGACCCTGAGGAGAAGCGGCGTCGAATCGGTGAGCGATTCGTACGGGTGTTCGAGCGCGTTTTGGCTGAACAGATCAAACCTGCCAACGGCTCGGGTCGCCCATTGCTGTGCCAAGGCACGCTTTACCCAGACGTTATCGAGAGCCGCGGACCAGAACGACAGGCGGCAGCGAAGATCAAGACGCACCATAACGTCGGCGGCTTGCCCAGCCAGATGGAGTTCGAGCTGCTCGAGCCGTTGCGTTACTTGTTCAAGGACGAAGTGCGCACGATTGGCTTGCGCTTGGGCTTGCCTGAGACGTTGATATGGCGGCATCCCTTCCCCGGCCCAGGGTTGGCTGTGCGTATCCTCGGCGAGGTCACCTGGGATCGGCTAGAGCGTCTGCGGCTGGCGGATGCCATCCTCCAAGAAGAACTGGAACACGCGGGCTTGCTGCGCGCCACTGCTCAGGCGTTTGCTGTGCTTCTCCCTGTGCGCACAGTCGGGGTCACGGGCGACGAGCGCGCCTACGGCGAGGTCGTCGCCATCCGAGCGGTAACAACAGAGGACTTCATGACGGCGGATTGGGCGCGGCTGCCTAGTGACCTGTTGGCGCGCCTGAGCAGTCGCATCACAAATGAAGTGCCCGGCATCAACCGCGTGGTATATGACATCACCACTAAGCCACCAGCAACCATCGAGTGGGAATAAGCATGACCGTTAAGGAACGCAATCAAGACCTGAACATGGTCGTCGAGATCGTCCGCGAGCACTTGTTCGAGCACCTCGACGACAGCGACCTGTGCAAAGACATGTGTGCGGTTGTTGCGATCAGCCTGCGTCGGATTCACGAGGACACCGAGAAGAGCGCCAACGCTTGGGACAAGCGCGCCTATCACATCAAGGCGGACGAACTGCGTCGGCAGATGGCTTGGGTGCTGCCGATGGCTGAAGCCGCAGAGGCGCTCGCCTACGCCCCCAAGCGGTTTTGTCC
>JANWZM010000227.1 GCA_025054635.1 Thermoflexales bacterium | reverse complement strand
CTTCCCACTCAGCTTGGCACTGCAGAACTACATGCCTGTGGTGCTTTCAGCGATTGGCTTCTTCTTGGTCGCTCGGATGGTTACGCGCGAGGACTGGCTTGCGGGGCGCTTCGTGTTAGCTGGAGCGACGGCGCTGGTCGTCGCTGGCGTGATGAAGGCGAGCTGGAAGCTGGCAATGGCAGTCGCTCGGCTTGATGTGCCGCTGTTCAATCAGGCATTCTTCCCGATCATTGCTCCTGGATTCATGATAATGGCATGGGGCGTGTGGGCAAGCCGACGGTTCGCCTCGCCGCGTTCTGTGCTGTTGCCGCCGCTCCTCACCGTTGCGCTGGTACTGAGCCTGGCAGGTGCTCTGGCATTGGCAGCACCAGGGCGGACATGGGCACATTGGTTAATCGCGGTGTCCACCGTTGGCAACGTCTCACTGGCGATCCTGCTCATCCGCCGTGCGCTCAGGCAACACTTGCCGCTTGCGGCTGGACTGTTCGCTCTTAACCTGCTGATCACCTTTGCCTTGAGCAGCATCGCTGCCATGCCAGAGAAGCCGTTGGCGATCCACTGGACGGAGCAGATCATCAGCACGGTCTCGAACGCTGGCTTTGCCTGGGCTGCGTGGATGCTGACACAGCCCAAAGCTGCGCCCGTGGCACAACCTGCTGCGGCGTAGCTCGGCTCTCTGCCTTGCTGCCGCGCGGGTTACCAGTGTGCTGCTTAACCCTCACCCTTGCTCGGAGGGGATGGCGGCTAGCTATGCACTGTGTAAGCTACCCAGTCAAATAGAAACATCATGAGCGATCACTACTCCGAAACGCCCCTGATCAACCCTGACCAGATCACGATCCGAGCTGCAGATACACCGTTGCCTAAGGGGCATAGCGTCTCGCCGGACTACAACTTGACGCCGCAGACGATGTGCCCTGCCTTCGGCAGCTTGCGCGTGCTCACTCGAATTGACGGCGTGCAGACAGCCATGGTCACTGACACAGGGTGTCTGTATGGGCTGACCTTTGTCACGCATTTCTACGCAGCGCGCAAGAGCATCGCTGCGCCTGCTTTCGGCACGCGCGAGCTGGTCGCGGGCAACGTCGCAGAAGCGGCAATCGCTGCTTGCACCGAGGCGAGCCGCGTGCCTGGCACCAAGCTCATCGCTGCGATCTCGCTGTGCGTTGCAGAGACGGCTGGCTTGACTGAGGAGATGCTGCCGCCGCAGATCAACGGGATTGACGTGATCCTAGTGCGCGTCCCCGCGTATGCCATCCACTCTCACCCCGAGGCGAAGGATGTCGCGATCAACGCCTTGCTCAAGCGATATGCCCCATCGAGCGCTGAGATGACTGCTGACGGGGTGGAGAAGCCGCTGACGTATGACGAGGGAAATGCCGACGAGGAAACGCTGCGCCGTCGCGTGATCATGCTCGGCGAACTCTTCCCCGCCGACCCAATCTCGGTTGACACGGTGCTCAAGCGCCTCGGCAGTGGCTTAGCCGCAACGCTGCCCTCGCGCAACTTGGACGACTACAAGCTCGCTCGGCGCGTTGGCGCGATTGCTGCAGTGCATCCGTTCTACGGAGGCAGCGTAGCAACGCTGCGAGCTGCCGGCGTGCCAATCATCAGTGGTGCGCCTGTCGGTCCTGAAGCCAGCTATAACTGGATCAAGGCAGTTGGCGCAGCGCTCAAGCTCGACCCGAACCTAACCGAGCAGGTGGCTGCCGAGGAGCGCGAGAAGTGCCGCGCGATCATCGCGCAGTTCCCGCTCAGCGGCCGCGTGATGGTGTGCGGATACGAGGGCAACGAGCTGCTATACGCGCGGCTGTTGGTCGAGGCAGGCGCTGAAGTGCCTTACGTCAGCACTAGCATCCAGAAGTCGCTATACACCGCAGCCGACGAGGCTTGGCTGCGCGCGCGCGGCACGCGCGAAGTGGTCTACCAAAAGACCCTTGAGCAGGACATTCGCGCACTGGATGTTTACAAGCCAGACTTAGTGCTAGGCACAACGCCGCTGAGCGCCGAGGCGAAGCAGCGCGGCATTCCTGCGATGTATTACACCAACATGCTCAGCGTCCGTCCGCTTTTCCTCAGCGCAGGACTGGCTGGGACGATCCAGCTCGTCCGCGACGCGCTCGAGCGCGCGCCGCGCTACGAATGGATGCGCGCGTTCTTCGAGGGCGAGCGACGCACTGGGATGTCCTCGGCGCCGATCAACACCATGGACTGAGCATCAAAGCGAGCCACACCTCCAAAGCGCTGTGGGCATGGACAGGCTGATAACCCCAACAGCTTGTCCATGTCTCCGCGATTGTGTATACAGATGCACCACAGTGACGGATGAGGCTTCTGCGCAAAGAAGCGCGCAGTGCATTGACACGCTGTCTCACTTCCAGTTGGCGATGCCCTCCAGCGCACACTCGGGCTAGAATGCCTCGCGTGGAACTATAAGCGGTCACAGCGGTAACTGACGAGCTAGCCCGAATCTCTGAGGTTGAGCTGCAGGCGCTCACAGCACTCAAACTGCGTGACGAGGACAGCGTCCCCTTGGAAAGCCCCTGGCATTGCTTCCAAATCAACCTGCTTGACGAGTGCATCAAAAGCCACTGGTCTGACCGCGACGGCTTCTTCGTCGGCGGCAACAAGTTTCTTTACTTCAGCTCCAAGCAAGAACGGACTGCGGACTACAAAGGCCCGGACTTGTTCGTCGTGCGGGGTGCGGAAAACCAACGCTGGCGGACATACTGGGCAGTCTGGGAAGAGGACAACAAAACCCCAGACCTGGTTATCGAGCTGCTGTCAGAGTCCACGCGGGCGGAAGAAGCGGCTGTATGGGCATCAGCTACACGTTCCAGGGTATGTGTGCTGTGGGGTAGACCCAGGGCGGGAGGGGAACGGGGGCGAGTTGTATGTGTGGCGGCTGTCTGGGTTGTCATACCAGCCAATTCCACCGAACGAGCGAGGGTGGATATGGAGCGAGGTGTTAGAGGCATGGCTAGAGATATGGGAAGGGGAGTATGGACGGCTCTACACACGCTGGCTGCGCTTGTATGACCGCGAGGGGAAGCTAGTGCCAACTCGCGCTGAAGCTGAACGCCGGCGCGCCGAAGTCGCCGAGCGCGATGCCGAGCGCCAACGCGCAGAGGCTGAGCGCCGACGCGCTGAAGCCGAGCGTCAGCGCGCAGAGGCGGCTGAGCGCGAGCGTGACGCTGAGCGCCAGCGTCTGGAGCAGATCAAAGCCCGCCTGCGCGCGCTCGGCATCGACCTTGACTTGTGAGCTGCACCCCGAGAGGCACTACGTTAGGCTCACCCCTGCGCCCCTCTCCCTGAGGGAAAGGGGATGGGGGTGAGGGCAGTGTGACAAGCCCTGCCATGCGTTCATGCAGTCACTCCTCCCGCGCTGATGGAGCGCACAGCAGTAGTATGATGCTCGAAGACACCATGAATCTGTCAATCACTGTCCCTCTACGCATGAATGGGGATGGGGCTTGGCGCGTGGGCAACACGCGTGTGCTTCTCGAGAACGTGATCTGGGCTTTCAGCGCAGGAGCTACGCCTGAAGAGATCGTCCAACAGTTCCCAACGCTCGAGCGAGCTGACGTGTATGCAGTGATCGCCCATTACCTCCGAAATCAAGCCGACGTGGACTCGTATGTCCAGCAACGCATGGAGCTAGGCGAACAGGTGCGGATGCTCATAGAAGCGGAGCAAAATCCTACTGGCTTGAGACACCAACTAGAGCGTCGCGCAGCAGCGTCTGTCTCTCAAGCCAGAGATATCGGCTTGTGAATGCTCCGGCTACTCGCGGACGAATGTTTCAACAACAAGATTATTCACGGCTTGCTGCAAAGTGACAGCGCTCAGTTTCTGGATATTGTTCGCATGCAAGACGTCGACCTAATAGCTGCTGATGACCCGCGCGTCCTCGAATGGGCTGCAGTCAACAACCGCATCGTGCTGACACATGATGCTGCAAGCATGCCGAAGGCAGCTTACGAGGGGCTTGCTGCAGGGAAGGTCTGTGCTGGTGTTTTTGTCGTGCGGCAGTCAATGCCAATCGGAGACGCCATTCGCGAGATAGCTTTCATCGCTCGATGCAGTACGAACGAGGACTGGCGAAACCGCATCGTCTACTTGCCCCTGCGGTGAGGTACTGCCCAACTTCGGCACACCCTTCGAGTGCAATCGGCAAGGGCGTCTCCCTCTGGCTCAGCTTCCTCAGCGGCTGCCTAGTTGGCATCTTCCTCGGCGTGCGCTGGGCAACTCGGCGCGCGGCGTTGATCACGCCGCCTGTATTTGCTCCGCTGCTGAGCAGCCGGCTGCGGTTGCGCTACCGCTCGCCGCAGGCGCTGCTGCGCTTGCTCGCGCCCGAGCCAACCTGGGTCGTGCTCGACGCTGGGTGCGGCAACGGCGCGTTTGCGCTGCCGTTGGCGCCCCACGTGCGCGAGGTGCACGCGGTGGATGTGCAACCTGCCATGCTTTGCGCGTTGCAGCGTAGACTCGAGGCGCACCGTGTGGACAACATCCAAGCGCGCCTTGCCCCGCTTACCCATCTGCCGTACCCCGATGCCGTGTTCGACGCAGCACTGCTGATCTCGGTGCTGCCAATGGTGCATGACCGCGCCGGTGTGCTCAGCGAACTGTGGCGCGTACTCAAGCCTGGCGCCGTGCTGCTCGTTGGCGAAGACTGGCTCGAGCCAGAGTACGTGCCCGAACGCACAGCGCGAGCTTGGGTCACCGCCGCTGGCTTTCTCGCAGTTGCGGCTGAGCGCAGGTGGTTGAGCTACACCGTGAAGTTCGTTAAGCCAGCCGCATCATCGTGCGTTTAGAGTCTAGCCTGGAGCGGGCATTTCTTCGTAAGGTGTCTGGCAGGGCGGGCCGGGCGCGTAACGAATTCGGCGCGAGGTCAGCTCAGCGACACAAGACCACAGCGTGCTCATCGGACCACTCAGTCCGCACATTGGCGCGCTGCGGTCTGCCATCGCTGCCTGAGCAAGGGCAAGCGCCTCTTCGACACTAGAGGGCGCTGAAAGCCCAGCTTGCGCGTTCAGCCAAGCGAGCCGACAAGCGGAGTGCTCAAATGTGCGCGCGCCCATCAGCGGCGTCATGTCAGGGTGGCGATAGTGATTCGTCGCAGCCAACACAGCGCCCTCGCGCTCCACAAGGCGGACGCGACGCGGGTCAGCCTCGATGACAAACGCCTCGCGCTTATCTGCGACGAGATAGTTCAAAGAGCTGAGATGGGGAACGCGCAGGAGCAGCTCTGCTGCCTCACGCGCGGTTTGGCACAGCTCGAGCACAAGTCGGACAGCAAGATGAAAGGGCACACCAGGCTTCACCTCGTCCAGAGCAGGTGTGTCGGTCATCACCACATGCAGCGACGCAAACACGCCATAGCAGTTAACGCCGTCATAGCGCCCGCCGGGGACGCTGCCGCGCGCCCCGAGCGTAGCGTGCGCGCAACAGTCGGGCGTGAAGCGAATGCGCTGGCGGCGCGCCTGCTGAGGCAGATAGTCGTAGTTGCGCCCAACCACTACGTAGCCACTAGGAGTGAACCAGACGAACGTTGAGCAGCCCTCCCCCATCTCCGTAGCCAGCAGGTGCTCTGGTCGCACACGCGCTTTTAGGTTTACGCGGCAGCACTGCTGCCAAAAACGGTCGAAGTTCAGGCGCTGCGCGTCAGCATACGCGGCATACTCGTCAAGCAGGTTGGGGTGGAGCTCGCGGACAAGGTCGTAGCAGGCGCGCGCAAACGCGGTTGGTGGCGGCGGCCACCACCAAAACTGCATTTGGAACGGCGGGTCGGCGCGCCCAAGCTCAAACCCGAGCTGGGCGTGGCTACCGCAGATGTCGAAGTATCGGTAGTCGGGTGCCTCGTCTAGTTTTGCTCGCCGAGCCATTCACGCGCTTCTGCGTGGACATTAAGGACGAATCGCTCGATGGCGATTGCCGCACCGTCCTGGTCAATCGGTGGGGCAATCCAGTCCGCAAGTGCTTTGGTTGTTGGGCTGGCGTTGCCCATAGCGACGCCGACCCCTGCCCAGGCAACCATTGTGTCGTCGTTGCCTTGGTCGCCAATCGCCATCACTGCTTCACGCGGCACACCGAGATACTGCGCTAGCCAGCGCAATGCGCTGCCCTTGTCCGCCTCGAGTGGGATCACCTCGACAAAGCGGGCGTGAGACTGGACGACTGTTGCCCGTGCCCCAACTCGTTCGCGCAGCATATGCAGCGCGCGCGGGGCGTCCTCAGGCTGAACGGTGAACAGCACCTTGTCAGCATCCTGCGCATCCAACACCGCGCACAAGTCTGCGACAACCGTTGGCGCGTATCCGATCAACGGCTGCATGTCGTCCAGTAAATCTGCCTGAGTGATGTAGATCCGGCTGTCGTGGTAAAGAACAGCCTTCCACTCGGGATGCTCGCGCTCAAGATCGAGCAGCTCACAGGATAGCGTGTGGGGCAGGGTGACGTGGCGCAGCACCTTTCCCTGGGTGAGGTCATATACCAAACCCCCTTGTTGGCAAATCAGCGGCGCGTTGATCCCAAGGCGTTCAGCGAATGGGCGGCTGCTGGGCAAATTGCGCCCAGTGGCGATGGTCACCCACACCCCGCGCTCAGTCGCAGCACGCACGGCAGCGAGCACACGCGGTGAGATCTGCCCCTCGTGATCGAGCGTTGTTCCATCGAGGTCTACTGCCAGCAGCCGAATGGCAGGCGTGGCGTTTGGGGTTGACATGCCGCGCCGATTGTAGACGAGCGGCGTGTGCTGCGTGGCGCTGCATCGCTAAAATCGCGGATGAGTCATGCCAAAGGAGCGCCTGCCTCGTCGGGGTATCCACATCGGACATGCCTTAACTCTAGGCGTAGCCGTGTTGATTGCTGCAGCCTTCGCCAGCCCTGTCAGCGCCCAGCCGCCTCCCACGCCAGAACCGATACCCATCCCGCCTCCCGCGCGCAAAGTGCGACTGCCCCCGAGTACGTTCAATGTTGCACTGCTCGGCGTAGATAAGCGACCTGACCGCAACTTCATGAACACGGATGTGGTCATCATTGCAAGCGTGAACCCCAACCTCCCTGCCGTCACCTTGCTCTCCATCCCGCGCGACACCCTAGTCTATGTCCCTGGCTTTGGGGTCAACAAGATCAACATAGCCTATGCCCTCGGTGGGCCGGACACTTTCAAAGAGACCATTCGCTACAACTTTGGGCTGGAGATAGACCATTACGCGATGGTTAACTTTGCTGCGGTTGTTCACGCTGTGGACGCCCTGGGCGGGGTAGAGGTGATTGCGACCTGCCCATTGCACCACACCTTCCCGCGCGACCCGTACTACATGGGCGGTCCAATCGTTGCCCAGGACTACATGGATACCTTCACAGGCGAGGTGTGGCGCGCGGGAACGCGCGTGCCGATGTTGACGATCAATCTCCCCAAGCCGGGGGTCTATAAGTTGAACGGGCTTGAGGCGCTGGCTTACGTGCGCGCTCGGCGCGGCATTCCTGGAGGTGACCTCGATCGCGGGCGGCGCGAGCAGCGTTTGGTGCGTGCTTTGCTCGCTAGGGTGCGTCAGCTCAACTCCCCGATCGCGATTGCCAATCTGTACCGCGCTGTCCGCAACGACATCGAAACCGACCTGAGCTTAGAGGACTTGCTGCGCTACGCCATGCTCGCGGGGCGACTAGGCGACACCGTGATCCGCAGCTTTCACTTGACTGGCGGCGACGCGGCAGGTGTAGCGCTTGACGCGCGCCTAGCGCAGAGCTACGCCAGCCGCGTGGACTATATCGAGCGCGCCTTGACCGTTTCACTCAACCGCCATGTCGGCGAGGGCATCCCAATCGCAGTGCTCAACGGCACTGCGGACGCGGGCTTTGCCTTAGCTGCTGCCGACCGGCTGCGCGAGCTTGGGTTTGCGATCACCGAGCTCCGCTCCGCTGGGACGCCCTACGCCAGAACGGTTGTGATTGACCACACGACAACGAGCAAGGGCAATCCTGTTCCCCTGCTGCTGCGCGCACTGAATTTAAGTTCACGCAGCGTGGTGCGCGACCCGAAACCTGCTGGTCCATGGCTAACTGTCATCGTCGGGCCGGACTTCAACCCCTGCTACTACGCGCCCAGCCTAAGCGCAACGGGCAGCGCACGGATCGACCGTTCAACGGCTGCTGAAGTGGATGCTCCACTGGTCAGCTCGGTTGTGGCAACTTCGACCGCAACACTCTCAGAGACGGTAGCTTCAAGCCTAGCCGAGCCGAGCGTTGTGGTCACCGCGACAGCCCTTCTGGGTGCGGATGTGCCATCCCAGACGGCTTCTGTGCCCGTGCTGCTCTTCGAGGTGCAACTGGGCAACATCGTCAACGTGCGCAGCGCGCCGACGTTGCGCGCGCGCGTGATTGGACGGCTTGCTGGTGGAACGAGCGGCGCCGTCGAGGGGCGCAGCGTGGATGGTAAGTGGATCCGCGTACGACTGCCCAGCGGCAGGCGCGGGTGGGTGAGCCAGAAGGTTGTCCGTGTGTTTGAGCAGGGCAGCGTCCTCGACGCCGCTTCTCCAGCCACCGTGCCGCCGCGAGTGCGTGTCCCTGCTGGCGATGTTGTCAACGTGCGCGCTGGACCTGGACTGGATTACCGCGTCATTGGTCGCTTGCGCTCTCTTCAAGAGATGCCGATCCTCGGGCGCAGCGCGGACAGTCGATGGTGGCAAATCGCTTTCAGGGGGCGTTCTGGTTGGGTCAGCGCTGCTGTGGTTGACCTGATAGGCGATGTGAGCCGCGCGCCTGTCGCACGACGCTAGATAATCAGCCTGTGCTTTATGCCTACCTCGTGGCTGCCTATCCCGCTGTTTGTCTTAGTCTTGCTCCTACTTCTGCGCGAAGAGACACGCCCCGTGCGCAACCTCAGCCGTGTTCGGGTGTGGAAGCCGCTGGCAACAGCCCTTGTCGCCCTGATTGCAGCGCTTTCGCTGTTGCAGCCTATCTATCTGCTCCCTTACACTCTGCTTGTGCTCGCGGCGCTGCTTGCGTCGCTGGTGGGCGACTGGTTGCAGATCGAGGGCGAGCCTGGCACTCGGCGCTTTGTTGGCGGCATGGCTGCATTCGCGGCAGCGCACCTGCTCTACATCGTAGCCTTCACCTACGCGCAAACTGTCCGCGGCGACGCGCTGAACTTACCCCGCGAGGTAGCACTGGCAGCAGTCATCGGGCTGCTTGCGTTGGTCGTGTATGTGTATCTGCGCCCTTCACTCGGCGGACTAGCGCGTCCAGTGCTGGTCTATATCACGATGCTCTGCCTGATGGTTCATCGCGCAATCGCCGGGGTCGAGGTCGGCGCCGGGCTGCTCTCGCAGTCAGTACTGGTTGGGGCAGGCGCAGTGCTGTTCTACATCTCAGACTTGATGCTGGCGATCAACACGTTCGCATTTGGCGGTGAGGGGCGTGCTAACAGCGCTTGGGTGCTTTCGACGTATTACTGCGCGCAGCTTTTCTTCGCCCTGTCCGCATCAGCCTTCTAGTTGTGCGCGGCAGATCACGCCGCTGCGAACAGAGAGCAAGTTTGCCTGACGCACGAAGGCTTGGTCAAGCCGACTGACGTCGGTCGCAGTGACCAGCACTTGTTCAGCGCGCTGGATGCGCTCAAGCAAACAGCGGCGGCGGTTTGGGTCGAGCTCAGCCAGCACCTCGTCAAGCAACAGCACGGGGGATTCACCGCTGCGCGCGCGCATCCACTCTGCTTGCGCGAGCTTGAGCGCCAACACAGCAGTGCGCTGCTGACCGCGTGAACCGAACTCGCCCAGGTCCATACCGTTTGCCAGCAGGCGCAAGTCGTCGCGATGCGGGCCGACCAGCGTCACGCCGCGCGCAAGTTCGTCTCTGCGACGGGCGCGCAGCGCTGCTAAGAAGGCTTGAACCAGCGTTTGGTAGTCAAACCCGTGTGGGGGCGCAGCCGCATCGAGCCGAGGTTGATAGGGCACAGTAGCTGGAGGCTGAGCTGGGTCGAAGTTTGGTTGGTAGGCAACAT
This sequence comes from Thermoflexales bacterium, assembly GCA_025054635.1. Classification (GTDB taxonomy): domain Bacteria; phylum Chloroflexota; class Anaerolineae; order J036; family Brachytrichaceae; genus DRWP01. The sequence continues at coordinate 3,712 of JANWZM010000227.1, read as the reverse complement.
GCAAATATTCACGCCCAGCGGAAAGTTCGAGGTGCAGCGGCGCAGCCCATTCCGACAGCTCAGCGAGCGCCTGACGGCGGCTAAGCGCAATGCGTACCCCTGCTGGCGCAAGTTGCTCATCCCACACAGCAAGCTCGTCTGGGTCAACAGGTAGGTTGCGTTCAGCCGCGCGTCGCAACAGCGCGTTCCGCTGTGCTAAAGCGCGCGCGTAGTCATGCAGCGCGCGTGCATACTCAGGCTCGACCTGGCACAGGGCTGCGTCTAGGAAGTCGCGGCGCAAAGCAGGCGCGCCGCCGACCAGTTCCACGTCGTTCGGCGTGAAGAGCACGACAGTGAGTTGACCGACAAGGTCACTCCCCCGCTTCACCGCGCGGTCGATGCGGACTTCCTTGCGCAGGCGATCACCCTCAGTGCGCTGGACAAGCATCTCCAGTAGGCGCAGCCCATCCGCGCGAACCACTTGAGCGCGCAGCACAGCGAAGGGGTAGGGGCCTTCTGCCTCTGCTCCCCAGCGGATCACCTGCCGATCAGCGTTGGTGTGCGCTGGACGGCTCGTTGCCAACATGTAGAGCGCCTCCAGCAGCGAGGTCTTGCCCTGAGCGTTGTCGCCCTGGAGTACGGTCAAGCCACGCTCTAGCCCGAGCTCAAGCCGCGCGTAGAGGCGAAAGTTGGTCAGCGATAGATGCCGAACGTACACAGCAGCTAAACGAACGTGAGGGTGATCACTCGTGCGCCGCCAGGCAATGGGTGCTCAAGCGTGATGGTACACGGCGCGTCGCTGCTCAGCGAGACCTCGAGGGTGCGACCCTCAACGAGCGCAGCATATGTCCCCGGCGCAGGCAGCCACTGACGGGGGTCAGCGCACACTTTCTGGTCGCCGTTGTAGTAGCCGCGAATGTGAAAGGGGCGACCGAGGCATAGGTTGGCGTCACGGATGTCGCCGCGCGCAAGCGCGTCTCGGATGCGCGTGCTGGAGATGCGCATGTTGCCCATGCTGAGGTGAGGCACAACATGCACCTCGAAGCCGAGGCGTGCGCCCTGCTCGCACAACCAACCAACGTCGCCTTTGCGCTGGTGCCCGAGCGCAAAGTCCGCCCCTACCCATAAACCGAGCAACTGAAAGCGCGAGCGCAGGGTGTCTAAAAACTGCTCTGCGCTGATCAGCACAGTCTGAGGGGTGAACGGGTGAACGACCAGCACGTCAACCCCAAGCGCAGCTATCTGCTCAGCCTTCTCGTCGGGCAAGGTCAGGTATCGATCCGGCGCGCGCCCGAGCACGACCCGAGGATGAGGAAAGAACGTGACGACAGTAGCTTGAGCCTGCCGCGCTCGCGCGCCTTGAACCATGCTGCGGATGAGCTGTTGATGTCCGAGGTGAACGCCGTCGAAAGCGCCGATGGTGCACACAGAGGGCTGAGGGGGAGCGACTGCGTCGAGCGAGTCGAAGCGCTGCATGACTGCCGAACTAGAGCATCATCATACAAGAGAGGCTCAATCTTCCCTGGATAGACAAGAGCCGAGTGAAGCCGTGCCCCTCTTCACATCCGCCGATCAACCAGTTCTTCTTTGTTCAGTCGCCTGTGTTCACCAGCACCAGCGTACCAGCACACTGGGGGTGTGCCAGTCTCAGCACAGAGGGATAGGGAATTTCCTACAGGAGTGACATCCAATGACACAAGAAAAGATCTTTCAGAGACATGCGCGGCGCATTGCTTTCAAAGACGTGGATCTCGACTTCTACCTGTTGTGGGCAATTGGCTTCTCGGCTTACCAAGGCGCTGAGATCGGCGAGTGTCTATACGTCGCTGCGCAGATTAACGAGCGCGATCCCACGAGCTGGGTGAGCGCATGGCTAGCGATGGCGGATCGACTGGCACACGCAGCAGAAGCGATGCAATCAAAGGGCAAGCTGGTCAGCGCGCGCGCAACCTACCTGCGCGCGATGACGTATTACCGTTTTGCCTCAGTCTGCCAACCCCCCAATGACCCGACGCTGCCTACAACCTGGCAAAAGATGCGCTGGTGCTTCACCAAAGTCGCCGAGCTATCTGACCCACCTATCCTTCCGTTGCGCATCCCATTTGAGGGCAAAACGCTGACGGCTTACCTCATGCGTCCGGATGCTTCCAACACCAAGCGACCGACCTTGCTCGCAGTCAGCGGCGGCGAAGGCGTTGCTGAGGACATGTATTTCTTTGCCGGGGCAGCCGGGGTGCAGCGTGGCTACAACGTCTTGATGTGCGAGGGACCAGGTCAAGGTCAAGCCATTTTGGACGGCATGACCGTCCGTGTGGATACGGAGGCTCTTGCCCACCAGATTGTTGACTTTGCGCTTGGTTTGTCGGGGGTGGACGCGGAACGCTTGGCGCTCTACGGGATCAGCGGCGGCGGTTATGCAGTGACGCGCGCAGCAGCGTGCGAGAAACGCATCAAGGCGTGCATTGCCAATCCGCCGATCATTGACCTCGCCGGGTTGATCCGGTCAGAGTGGGGGGCCCTTCAGCGCGCGCCGAATGTGCTAAAGGACGCCCTGGTCAGCCTGCTTGCTCGGCGCAGCCCTGTGTCGCAGATCTCACTGAGCAAACTGCTGTGGGCAGCTGGCGTTGAGCGCGTCACCGAGTACTTCGACAAAATCAGCCAAGCTCGCGTCGAGGTTGAGCGGATAGAGTGTGCCATGCTGTGCATGGTCGGCACGTCTGACCCAGCCGAGTGCATTCGCCAGACGCACGAGTGCTACAACCGACTGCGTGGGCGGAAAGCGATCCGCGTGTTTACTGCGGAGGAGGGAGCAGATGCTCACTGCCAAGTGAACAATCTCAGCACCTCCAACCAGACGATGTTCGACTGGCTCGATGAGGTGCTGTAGTGCGGTGACATCTGCGTCGAGGGCGACTGCTCCCCCTTGCAGGCTGCAAGCGACCACAGTCGGGCTAACCTGTAGCCAATCCGCAAAACCCCTGTGAAACGTGCTCCCCGTGGCTTGGGCTAGAATCCCAAAACGTATGCCCGATCCGATGCGCTTCGCTGCCGCACAGGTGACCCCAGAGATGATCGCCCAGGCTGGTGTGGAAGTCGAGCGCTGCTCGGCAGCGGACTTAGCACGCTTGTTGTCTGCTCAGCTTGACCCTGCTGCCGCCTACGACTGGGGGCTGCTGTTCTTCACCGCGCACTTCAGGCGTCAAGTCGCCGAGCTGAGCACGGCGCTGAATATCGCTACGCTCATCGGGTGCAGTGCAGAGGGGGTCATTGCGACGCAGCAAGAGGTCGAGCAGCAACCGAGCGTCGCCTTGCTTGCTGCGCAGACGCCGGGCGTGAACGCGACGCCGTTTCACCTGCGCGCTGCCCATGCTGCGGAGTGGCTAATCCTGCTCAGAGATTCAGCGGAGTTTCGACGTGCAGTCGGTTCGCCTGAGCAGCCGCGCGCGTTCCTGCTATTAGCAGAGCCTTTCTCTGCGCCGCTGAGCGGCAAACCCGGTAGCTTCACGTTGCTCGACGCATTCAACCAGCACTACCCTGGTGTGCCTGTCGTGGGCGGCATCGCGAGCAGTGCGCCCTGGCCTGGGGTGAACGCGCTGTTGCTCAATGACGAGGTGCTGTTCGAGGGCGCAGTTGGCTTGGCGCTCTCTGGCAATGTTGACGTGGACGTTGTGGTCTCTCAGGGATGTCGTCCGATCGGTCGTCCATTTCGCGTCACCCGCGCCCATCAAAACTT
>JANWZM010000192.1 GCA_025054635.1 Thermoflexales bacterium | reverse complement strand
CACCGGCAGGTCAGGGCAGCCCGTTTGCTTTGTCAGCCTTGCTCGCCGCTTTGAACCCGTTCGCTGTGGTCAAGAGTTGGTGTTGAGGGCAAGCGCGGCGCTGCGGTTGCTGTGTCCGTTGACAGCGAGCGGCGTGGAGGGACTTCCGTCGGCGGTGTATTTGCTCTGCCCGCGCCTCTAGAAAGCACCGCTGCCGACGCGCCCTATAGCTTAGAGGGCTTGTCATGCGTTTGCTGTGCCTGCGCTTGGCGCCGCCTGAGCAGCTCACTGGTCGTTGCGCGAGCTGACCGCGAGCCGCTGCTGGGCGATGCAACGGGCGCAGGCGGCTGGGCTGCTAAGGGGACTGGTCTCACTCCCGCCTGAGCGGGCGCTACCTGAGGAAGAGGCTGGTTTGCAGGTCGCCCAAAGGATAGGCGCCGCACAGCGATGTCTGCGGGGAGCAGCAATGCTGCCAACATCAGCAACGTCTGGGCGACCTCTCTGCGCTCAAAGATGGGTCGGTCGAGGGGTCTGAAGGCGTCCGCTGGGTTGTCAAGTAGTCGTCCGCCACCAAGCGCGATGATCTCGCGCAGCTTGTCCGCGCCGTTGATGTTCGGCAAGTACTCTGGCGAGTAGGGCTGCACGTAGGGAAGCAAGACTTGTTCTTGATCCCCACCGCGATTGGCGCGCACCAAGTAAGCGCCAGGCCCGCTCAGTTCGACCTCTGCTTGATAGCGTCCAGGGGCGATGGGCGACAGCGTCGCTGTTGTCTCGTTGCCTTCCGCGTCAAGCAGGGTTGCACGAAAAGCCACTGCGCGCGGCAACTCGACAGCCTCTTCTGCGGTGATCAGGACGCGATCGCCACGCGGCTCGGCGGTAACCTGGAACGATGGGCGCTGGCGCTCTACCATCGTCCAACGGACAAGCTGTGCCCAGAACTGCGGAAAGCTGCGCCAGCTCAGCCAGTTGCGCGCCCAGCGCCCCGAAGCATCCGAGGTGAACGCCGCAGCACGCCCAAGCCCATATTGCCAGACGGCGAGCAGCGGGTCGCCCTCTTCTGCGAGTAGCACCACTTGGGCAGCTTGCTTCGGCGTCGTCGCTATGTAGCCTAGCAACGCAGGCATCTCAGCAATGCCAGCCAAGATTGAGCTTGCCGCCCCGCGCTTTGGGAAGAGCGGCTTCTCCACTAGGTAGCTCCGTTTGGCAAGCGCTGCTTCTTCGGTGAAGATCGTCGGCAGGTTTGCTGCCTTGTCGGTCAAGTGAAATCGCCCACCACCAGTCTCAGCGAGCGCCTTCAAGAAGGGCACATCTGCGCCGTCGCCGATAGAGACGACGGTTAGAGTCGCTTGGTACGTCTCGCGCATGCGGCGCACCAACTCAGGCGCGCCTGTTTGATTCTCAGCGTCGTTGCCATCGGCAAGCAGGATGATGAAACGTGAGCGCTTCTTAGTTTGGGCGACGACTTTCTCCGCTTCCAGCAGCGACTCGTACACGTAAATCCCACCGCCGCCAGGGGCAATGCTCAGAATCTGATCCAAGTAAGCGCTGCGGTCGCGTCCCTCAAACGGCCCAATCACCTCCACAGGCTGGGTGTCGAACGCGATCACCGTGACCTCATCGTCGTCGTTAGCTAGCTCAGCGACACGCGCTGCAGCCTCGGCTGCGAGTCGCAGTTTCAACACACCGCCTTCCTCTGCAGTCATGCTGCCACTCTTGTCCATGACGATAACGATCGACACGGAGGGGAAGCGCTGCATGTCACGCACGGCTGACTCCACAGGCAGCGTTGCCTCTAAGGCAGTGCCGAAGTAGCCGCCAATCCCAAAGCTGTTCGGCCCTCCAACAGCTACCAGCCCACCACCGAAGTCACGCACGTAGCGCTGGAGGGCGAGCATGGCGCGCTCGGAAAGCAAGCGCGCAGGCACGTTCACAAGAACGACAGATTGGTACCGGCTTAGCTCTTGTAGCCCGTTCGGCAGCGCTCGTGGCTCAACCATGTCGAAGGCGATGTTTACCGCTTGCAGGGCTGCGCGCAGGGCAGTGCTCTCCTCGCTGCCAGGCTGTTCGACGATGAGCACGCGCGGCGGCCCAAGCACGAGTGTCGCCGAGGCAAGGATGTCATTCTGCGGCTCGATGTCTTGCGCTGCCTTGATCTGGGCGGTGAAGCGCAGCAACCCCGGCTGCAGCGCGCGAAAGCGCGACTCGAACTCGTTCTGCCCTGCGACAAGGTTGACCATCCGCTGCTCGGCAAGTTGTCCATCCGCAAAAACGCTGAGCTGAGCACGTGCGAGCTGATTCGACTGGACGATGATGCGCACAGGGACGACCTGCCCAACGTCGGCAAAACTTGGCGTCTCGACCCGCTCAACCCACACATCCGCACCTGTGCGCGAGGGAAGCAGCACACCGCTGACTTCCACGCCGAGTGCTTGCGCCAAGCGTGCCGCGGCTGCTCCGTCGCTCCGAGTCTCTTTGCCGTCGGTGATCAACACCAGGCGCGTGTTCGAGTCACCCGCTCCAAGCGACATCCCCAATCGGATCGCTTGCTCCAGGTCAGTCGCAGTACTGCGCACAAGTGCGCTGAAGGGCTGCAAGGTGCGGTCCGAGGACGGCGCGCGCTCAATTGCTGTGTTTGCGCCAAAGAGGACAACGGCGGCACGGTCTTGTCCGTCTGAGCGCATCGCGCGCAGCGCCTGGGCGATGAACGACTGCGCCTGCTCGACCCCTGCCCTGCCCACACTGTCCGAGGCATCCACGAGGAAGACGACAGTGAGCCGCTCCGCTGGCTGCACGACCTGCATCCCTGCAAGCGCACATGCAAGACAGGTGACAAGCGCGCTGCGCAGCGTTAGAGACACAACAACACGCTTGTTCAGCCGCATGCGCGCACCCCCCTGCCCTACCCTAACCCTTAGCCGAGGCAGCGCGATTAGGACACTCAGGGGGATCAACCCAAGCAAGGCGAGGAAGGCAGGCTGGTCGAAGGTGACCACAAACGCGATTCTACGGGTTGCCGCTTATGATTAGCAGCCGCAAATGCGCGCCTGGGTTGAACGTCGTCCTCTCGCCATCATCTTTCTGCTGTATTTGCTGGCAGGCATTTCATACGCTACTTCCGCGCCCTTCCTAGAGGTCTCCGATGAGGTGCGCCATTACGCGCTTGTTGAGCACCTGGCGTCAGGAGGAGGGCTGCCGATCCACGACTTAGCGCAGCACGAGCGGATCACGGCTGAGGAGCGCGCGGCGCTACGCCCGTTAACCTACTATGCGCAAGAGGGCAGCCAACCCCCGCTCTACTACACGCTGATGGCACTCGTTGTGCAGCCCTTCGACCGCAGCGATTTTGCCACGCGCGCCATGCCCAACCCCCATGCTCGACTTGGGCGGGCTGACACAACCAACAACTGGAATCAGCTTGTCCACCTGCCAGGCGAAGATTTCCCCTGGCGTGGGGTCGTGCTTGCCGTGATGGTGCTACGTTTCGTCGGCGTGCTGCTCGGAGGCATTGCTGTCCTCAGCACCTATGGGCTGGTGCTTGAGTTCGGGGCAAGCCGCCCAGTCGCGCTTGTAGCCGCTGGGCTGGTCGCGTTCAACCCGATGTTTGGACACATCATAGCCTCAGTCAACAACGACACCCTCGCAGCGGCATTGGGGGCGCTCTCGCTATATTGGGCAGCAAGGCTCATTCGCCGCGAGGCGACATGGAGCGGTGCACTCGTGCTCGGCGTCTTGCTGGGCGGAGCAGCGTTGACCAAAGCCTCTGGTCTAGCTGTTGCGATCGCTGCGCCTGCCTTCGTTGGCATCTCGGCTGCCTGTCGCTACGGCGTCCGCCGCGCCCTGAGTGTCACGCTTGCCATTTGGGGGATGATCGTGGTTGTTGCAGGCTGGTGGTATGCGCGCAACGCGCTGCTCTACGGCGACCCAACAGGGACGCAGATGATGGCGCAGGTTGCCGGGGCACGTGAACGCCTTCCCTCACTCGCTGAACTGCTCGCCGAGTGGGAGGGTTTCTACATGGCGTTTTGGGGCTTGTTCGGCGCCGTGAACATCCCCATGCATCCGCTGATCTACGACGTGCTCGAGGGGATGCTCGCGCTAGCAGGGTTAGGGTTGCTGCTCGTGCTTGTGCGAGCGCTTCGCCGCAGCGATGTACTCCTACAACTCCGCTCCCCGTCTAGTTTGATCGCCCTGATGGCGTTTAGCGCGTTTGCGATTGCACTAGCAGCGCTGGTGCGCTGGACTTCGCTGACGCTGGCGAGCCAAGGGCGCTTGCTCTTCCCGGTCATCGCTGCCATCGCCTTCCTAGTCGCGGTTGGCCTCAGCGAGGTCGCCAGGGTATTGGCTCGCCTCAAGCCGGTTGCTCTGCCATTTCCTCTAGAGGTCGTGGCAGGGCTATCAATCACCCCTTTGGCAACGCTGACGCTGCTTGCGCCATGGGTTTACATTCGCCCATCCTATGCGTTACCACCACGGATAGCTGAATCCGAGCTGCCTGCAGACCTCAGACGCACTGAGCTCTTCTTTGAGCGCGGCATACGCTGGATTGGCTTCCGCGTGAACACGCCGAAGCAGCGGATTCATCCTGGCGATGTGCTCGACCTCACTTTGTACTGGCAAGCAACGCAACCGATCTCGCGCAACCTGAGCGCTTTTGTGCGCTTGTTCGGGCGCGGTGAGGTCGAGCTGTTCGCGCTGGATACCTATCCTGGCGGCGGGATGTATCAGACCACGCTTTGGCAGCCCGGCGAGGTGATTGCTGACCGATATCGCTTGCGCGTCGAGCGCTCGCCGACTGCCACTGCGGTCTCACCTACCACGATTTGGCTCGACGTGGGGCTGTGGGACTTCGTTGACAAGCGCTTCGTGGCGACGTTTGACGGTGCAGGCGCGCCAACGGGCAGGCAGCGCTACGAGGCAGCAAGCCTGAATGTGCCGTCTGTGAGTGCGCCCACATCACGTCAGGCGGTCGCCTCCTTCAAGGGTGTCGAGGTGCTGTCGGCACATCTGGAGAAGGGGAACCGCTCGCTAGTGCTTGTGGTGGATTGGCGGGTCTCGGAGGACTTCAGCGAGGATTACACCACATTCGTCCAACTCTTTGACGCGCAGGGTCATAAGCTTGAGCCGCAGGCGGATGGGCGTGCGCTTGCTGGTGGCTTTGCGCCGCGCTGGTGGCGCGCAGGCGACCTCATCCTCGGCGATCGTTATTCCCTTCCCTACCCTGCTGGACTTCCTGCCGCTTTCGTTCGCTTCGGGCTATATCGTAGCGACGGGGTACGTCTGCCCGTTGTTCGCTCTGCGTTGGCGTTTGGGCAAGACTACATTGAGCTGCCTATCCCATAGCATCCATGCCTATGCGAAAATCGGCAGCCTATGCACAAGCTGAGAGCGTGTCTTACAATTGAACATTTGTTCCAGTCTTAATTCCAGCCGTCGCACGACAATGTGCACCATCGCCAAGTCAATCCAGCGCACACGGCGCTCCAACACAAACGCATCGTCCTCGCTCAACCGCTGATACCACCCCAGCCACGCAAACGTCCGCTCCACTATCCACCGCCGCAGCACCACCTCCATCTGCCACCCCAACGGCTCGCGCACCCATGCCTCAAACCCACCGGCATACCCGCCATCCATCCATACCGTCGCAACGCGCTGCAGTCGCCCTAACTCCACCGCCTGCCGCAGCAGTGCTCGCCCGCCCTCGCCCTCAGGCATGTCCGCCGCGCGCACCGCTGCTGCATGAATCAACCCCGCGCTGTCCACTGCCACCCAGCGCTTTCGCCCCCACACCCGCTTGCCCCCATCCTAACCGCGTAAGCCCCCCGTGCCGTCGTCTTCACCGACTGGCTGTCCACACTCACCCCGCTCGGCTTAGCCGCCTGCCCTTGCGCCTCGCGTAGCGCCGCGTTCAGCCGCTCCTACGTGCCGTTCCTGCGCCAGCGGCGAAAGTCGTGATACACCCAGGCGGGGAAGTCGCGCGGCAACATGCGCCATGAACAGCCTGTGCGCAGCACGTAGAGGGTGGCGTTGAACATCTCGCGCGGCGAGTGGATGCGCTTGCGACCGCGTGGAGAGGCGCGCTTGGGGAGGTGAGGCGCAATGAGTGCTACTGCGCCTCGGTGAGGTCGGTTTGGTAGCGCTTGCGCTCCGACATGGCTCTGTTCTCCTTCACACCGAATTGTCAGACATGCTCT
>JANWZM010000177.1 GCA_025054635.1 Thermoflexales bacterium | reverse complement strand
ATGAACGACCACAACAGCAGCCCGAGCACCGCGCTGCGGAGGGAGCGCCGACGCAGCGCAGACCACCCAGCCACGCCTAAGCCAACATACATCGCTGCCTCGACAACGTTCGCGCGCTGATCGCTGATCCAGTCACGCTCAAGGTAGAGAGGGGTATCAGCTTCGACGAACGTGTTCTCGTAGTCCCGCCCGCTGGCGATGCGCAGCCAGTGGAGCATCGGCTCGATGTTGAGCGCGGTTTGCGCTTCTGCCCGGAGCTGCTCACCGAGCCGCGCGAAGACGGGCGCGCCGCTGCTCAGTGCTGCGCCCAAGTAGATCGCCAAGCTCAGCGCGCTGACGCCAAGCCCGGCTAGGGCTGCTCGCCGAAACGACGGCGACGCCAGACCATGCGCGACCGCAACCGCGATGACCTGCGCCAGCAGCCCAAACGCAACCAAGTAGGTGTGCATGCACGCCGCAGCCCAGGCGAGCGCAGCAAAAAGCAGCTTTGGCTTTTGTGCCTGCAGCGACCTAAAGACAAGCCAGAAGGCAAGCGCTGCCATGAATTCAATCGTGCCTTGCAGCCAAGCCCCCCGCGCGACCCAGCTCGACCACAAGCTAGTTGCCGCCAGCGCGCCAGCGACCAATCCTGCTAGCTCGCCGAACAACTGGCGCGCAACGCGCCACGCCACGGCAGCGACAACCGCCCCAAGCAACACATTCAGTGCCGTCGCGGTGTAGGGATGCGCGTCAATTGCTGTGAGCAAAGCATAGAAGTAGCTTGCGCCAGCGGGGTTAGGCAGATTGATGCTGGCAACGATGCTTGTCCGAGGCAAATCCTGCCAGCGTCCTTCGGCAAGTGCGTCACGGATGTGGATCCCCAGCCCATGCGGCGAGGCGCGGTCGTAGTTCTGCCGGACGTGCTCTAAGCCGTTCAGCCGAAAAGCCAGCGCCAGCCAGACAACAAAAAGGGCGGGCAACCATCGTGCCCACCCTCGTTGAGTTTCACGCACCTTTACCTGCGCTACCGAATTGCGACCTCAGACGAGGCTTGAGCACCCAGGATCAACGCAACCAATCCGCCGAGCGAGATCAGCGTTGCGATTGCGATTACTGTGCCCATCAGCCCTCTGTAAATCGCGGGGCGATGCCCAAAGTAGTCATACGCGACTTGGCGCACCCCGTTGATCCCGTGCACGACTGCCAGCACAAGCATCACGGCGTAGTAAAGGCGGAACAGCAACTGCCCAACAGTCACGGGCTGCCCTTGCGCACCCCAGAATGCGACCGTCTGAGCCGTGGTGATCGCATGCGTGCCAATCAACAAATGCTGCACCCAGAAGTGCGACAGCGACAGGAACACCAGCGCAAGCCCGCTGTAGCGCATAAACAGCCACATCGCGCGCTCAAAGTTGTTGCGCCCCTGCACGATCGGCCCAACCTTGCGAATTGTCCGCCCATGCACTGTTGTGACTGATGCCATGGCTCTAGCCCTCCTCTAGTGACCTGCAAAGTGGCTGATTGACTTCGCTGCCATGACCAGGACAGTCGGCA
>JANWZM010000152.1 GCA_025054635.1 Thermoflexales bacterium | reverse complement strand
CCTTCTTCCAGGTAGTGAACAGACAAGATGTCAAACAGGGTCTCCTCGGGCGCTTGCTGCTGTGCCTGAAGCAACGCGCGCAACGCTGTCGAATCGCCTTTGTAGAAGTCCGCTGCAAGGAATCGCGCTTGGGGATTGACGCTGCGCACGGTTCGCACAACGCCACGCAGGAAAGTCACGAACAAGCCGGGGTCACAGGGCGTCCACCAACCGCACCCGTCAATCTCATTGCCAACGATCCAGTAGTGCACTTGGTCGCGGTAAGCCTGGGCGACGGCGCGCAAGTTTTGATAGAAAGCGCTGGTGTAGTCTGAGACTCCTGGGGGCGCGCCGCCGATGAGCTTAAAGATCGGCGTCACATCGTTTGCCAGCGCGTCCGCGACAAAAGCCTGCACCTCCGGCGAAAGCGCTTCCAGCACGCTGGTTGCGCTGTCCACTGGCACGTCGAAGTGAACCCACTTGATCCCAAGATGGGCGAGCTGCTCCGCAAATTCGCTGTAGGGATCAACCGCAACGATGAAGCCCACTGGCGAGCGGTTGTCTGGTCCAAGACGGATGATTGGATCGACGAGCCCAATGTAAAGCTCGGTCAAGTTGCCGATGTTGGTGAACAGGTCGAGCCGATAGAAGCCATAGCGCGTGAGCTTGTCTGTCGGCAGGTGGAGCCATGCGCCACCTGCGTCAGGTTGTACGATGCCTTCGCCCTCAAAGATGTCGCCAAACGCTGTCCAGTAAGGATGCCCGTAAGCGTCTCGCAAGCGATAGGTGACCGTTGAAGGCGCTGGTGAAACGCGGATGCGAATTGGTTCGCCAAGCACAAACATCCCCCCGTTTGGGATTGGGCTGACGAGCGATAGGCTCTGAGCGCGGCTGATGGAGTGCCCTGTCCGGATGCCGAGCAGCAAGGCAAGGCTGACGAGGATCGCGATGCACGCTGTGTGCGCCTGCTGAGCGGGCATGACTGCGAATGTAGCACGCTTGCGGCGATCTGCGAACAGGAATTTGCAGCCGCGCAGTGAACCAGCTCGCCAGGCGATGTAGCAGCCATGAGTATGTATGATTGAGCCAAGCAATCGTTCGATTTTGTCTGCTTGAGGACGTAGCGTCATGCGCACAAAGATCACCATTGTCGGCGCTGGCTTTGTCGGCGCAACGACTGCCCACTGGCTCGCAGAGCGCGAGTTGGGTGATATTGTCCTGCTTGATATCCCTGCCACCGACACGATGCCGAAAGGCAAGGCGCTTGACTTGATGCAGGCAGGCCCTGTCGTTGGTTTTGACACGCATATCGTCGGCACGACTGACTACGCTGACACCCGAGACAGCGACATCGTCGTGGTTACTGCGGGCGTTGCCCGCAAGCCTGGCATGAGCCGCGAGGAGCTGGTCGGCGTCAACCAGAAGATCGTCGCTGAAGTCGCTACCCAAGTCGCGCAGACCTCTCCCAACGCGATTGTCATCATCGTCACCAATCCGCTTGACACGATGGCATACCTTGCCTATCAGGTGCTGCGCAACTACGGTTTCACCAAGAATCGCGTGATTGGTCAAGCAGGCGTGCTAGACAGCGCGCGGATGCGCACCTTCATTGCGATGGAGCTGGGGGTGAGTGTGGAGAACACGCATGCGTTTGTGCTGGGCGGGCACGGCGATGAGATGGTGCCGCTAGTTCGCTACAGCACGGTTGCTGGTATCCCAATCAGCGACCTGCTGCCTAAAGAGCGCATTGACGCAATCGTGCAACGCACGCGCCAGGGTGGAGCGGAGATCGTCAATCTACTCAAAACGGGCAGCGCCTACTACGCGCCCGGCGCAAGCGTTGCCGAGATGGTCGAAGCTATCCTGAAGGACAAGCGAATGATCCTGCCCTGCTCTGCCTACCTGGAGGGCGAGTATGGGCTGCGCGACATGTATTTCGGTGTGCCCGTCGTGCTCGGTCGCAACGGCGTCGAGCGCATCATCGAGGTGACGTTGACCGAGGAGGAAAAGGCGATGTTGCAAAAGAGCGCCGATCTTGTCCGCAGCACGATGGCGATGTTAGTCCCGTTGTCCTAATTGCGTGCGCTCGCTGCGCGCTTGTTTACGCGATGAGCCGCTGCCGCGCCTGATGGCGATTGCAGACCTATGGGGTGCAGCGATTGTGGCTGCATCCCATGGCGAGGCAGTGGAGGCGCTGGCGGCGCACATCTTGGACGAGCGCACCTTGCGCGCCGTCCGCGACGCGCTGCCCGAGGACGCTCGCGAGGCACTCGCTGCGTTGCTGCAAGCTGAGGGCAAACTGCCCCTAGCAGTATTCGAGCGCCGTTTCGGCGCTGTGCGTCTGATGGGTCCAGGGCGCTTTGAGCGCGAGCGCCCCTGGCTCTCCCCGCAAAACCCCGCAGAGGTGCTCTGGCACCGCGGGCTGGTCTTCCGCGCTTTCGACCGCATCAACGGCACGCCGGCTGAGGTTGTCTTCATCCCGAGCGACCTCTTGGCGCTGATCAAGGCGCTTGACCCGGCTACTGATCGCGCAGCAGAGCAAGCCGCACAATCTGCGCCGCAGCGCGCGCGCGTCGGCAGGCTGTTTCTGGACGACTTGACCACACTGCTGTGCCATATCCAGAATCACACTGTGCGGCTGCGCTCAGATGGGAGTTGGAATGCGTCTGCGCGCCGAGCCGTGCTCCCCCTGCTGCACAGCCCTGATGGCGTGACTGACGGCGAGCCAGCAGGGCGCTTCGCGCTGCTCACCCGTCTGATGGGGCGTTTGGGCTGGGTGCGCTCGGCAGAGGGGCGCGCTCGGCTGATCTCTCAGCCTGTGCTGAGCTGGCTGCAAAGCCCAACCGAAGCGCAAGCAGAAGTTGTGCTCCGCGCCTGGTTGGATGACGAAAGCCTGAACGAACTGGCGCTGCTGAAGGATATTCGCCTAGACCTCTCTCAAGTCAATCCAGACCTTGTCCGCGCAGCTCGGTGCGCTGTTGCGCGGTGGCTCGATGAGCAATACCCGGATGTAACGCTGCCGCTCGACGCCAGGCGCTTAGAGCAATTTGTGGCGTTTGTGCGTCAGCATCACCCCGACTTTCTCCGCCCTGATGGGCGCTACGACACCTGGCGCGTCACCGACGTAGCGAGTGGCGCAGCGTTGGACGGCTTTGAGCATTGGGATCGAGTTGAGGGCGCGCTGATCCGCTACTGGGTCACCTGCCCGTTGCGTTGGCTGAGCGAAGCGGCGGAAGAGATGACCACGCCTAGCCCGCTTAAGGTCACGGCTGATGGCTTGGTCACGGTCTCGAGCGCTGCGCGCTACGAGCGTTTTCAGCTCTCGCGCGTTGCAGATTGGGTGCGGACAGGCGGTCGGGCGTTTGTCTACGCGCTGACTCCGCGCTCGCTGGGGCGCGCTCGCGCGCAGGGCATTCGCGCGCATCGCGTTGTCGAGTTTTTGGAGCGCCACGCAGGTCACAGCTTGCCTGCGTCTCTTAAGCAAGCGATCTTCCGTTGGGAAGAGCGCGGCGCTGAAGTGCAGCTATCGCCAGTCGTCCTGCTGCGTGCGCCTGATGCCGGCGTTCTTGATGCGCTTGTGCGCCAGCCAGAGATACAGCGCGCCGTGCTGGAGCGACTCACGCCAACCATCGCAGCGATTCGCGCGCGCAACTTGGAAGAGGTTCGTGCCGCGATTGTGGAGAGCGGGCTTCTCGCTGCTACAGGCGACGAGGACGAGCAAGTGACTTGAGGCGGACTAGCCTTGACTCAAATCGGAAGCACCTCGCCCAGAACGCATACCGCGCAGTTCATCGCTTTGCCCTCACCCCTGCCTCTTGTGAGGAGCGCAGAGGTGAGGGCGGCAGCGGCGGACTAACGGCTAGCAGCCTCGTTCTCGTAACGGGTCGGGCATTGCAGCAGGAGCGAATCTGGTGAATCTGCAGCGTAGAACTTGCCATCTGCGCCGAGCCTTCCTGTGACGATTGCGCTTGCTTCGTGGACTAGTGTGTCAGGCTTCGTGCCGCGATAGACGACGCGGATGCGCGGTGCCTCGGCAAGCCGATTCACCAGGTGGTCACGGTCGTGCACGACATCGAACTCCAAATGCAGCGTGAGGGGGTCATAGGAGATGCTGTCGCCGACGACCATACCGACCAACTTAAACGAGCGATCCGGGGTCACTTGACCGCTGCGCTGCTTATCCAGCAAGTCGTTGACGCGCACCTCTGTGCTGCTGTTGCCTGCGATGGTGAACGCGATCACCGCCACGACCGCCGCAAAGATCAATCCAATCCCAATCGCAAACTTCGGCTTCATATGCTACCTCTACCATTCAGATCATACGCAACCGCACTGAATGGCAAGTGAGAGATCGCTGTAGTTCTCTAGGCAAGCCCTCGTTAGCAGCGGTCACTTCGCGCCAACAGCAAAGACTTCGCGCTGGAAGAACCAGGCAAAAGGAATCCAGTTGAAGGCGATGTGGCGCAGCGCGTCGAGCACGGCGCCCTCGCTGCGCTGTTGGGGTGGCGTGTCTAGCCACACTCGCACCTGGCGGAAGCGAGCGCGCTGAAGGTGCCGTCGCAGTCGGAGGATGTCTTGTTCGTTGACGTGGACTTCAGTGTTGACTGCCACGTTTAGCGCGCGCGGGTTGCGGGGGTAGCGCGCCCCCTGTCCCATTAGGGTACGGAACAGGCGCACCAGCGGGTAGGCGTAAGCGTCGTACCAACGATTTGGCGCGGTGTGGATGACAATCTGCCCGCCCTGCTTGAGCACGCGCCACACCTCGCCTAGGCAGATCTCCAGCTCCCAGGGGTGCAGGTGCTCGACGACATCGAACATCAGCACACGGTCAAAGGTGTCGTCAGCGAACGGCAGCGCTTTAGCATCGGCACGTGCCACCCCGTATGTACCTGTCTCCCCGCGCATGATCCGATGGGTGAGGCGGACGGCAGCCGGAGCATAGTCAATCCCAAACACTCGAGCGCCGAGGCGCGCCACCTGTCGAACGATCTCGCCTCGCCCGCAGCCCAAGTCGAGCACGCACATGCCGGGCTCGACCGCAGCGAACTCGAAGGCTTGGCGCAAGCGGCGCGAGAGATGCTCACCTTCGGTTTTTAGGAACTCGTCGTAGCCTTCGCAGGCAGTCAGAAAGTAGGTCTCATCGTATAACTCCGGCGGAAGAGGCGCTTGACGAGGCGGCTTGCCGCTCAT
>JANWZM010000123.1 GCA_025054635.1 Thermoflexales bacterium | reverse complement strand
GCGATACACCGACAATTACAAACCTGTTACGCTACGACACAGTGATCTGGTCGGCGCCGTTTGACTCGCCGGGCTTGATCGGCGCTGGACAGATTGTCTCGCAATACTTGGCTGATGGGCGCAACTTGCTGATCAGTGGTCAGGATGTTGCGTTCTTTGACGGCTTCTACACACTTCAGGCTTACTTCTCACGTCTGAACGCGTTCTTTGCCGCAGACGAGGTGCCCTCTCGCTACGTGGTCGGCATACCGGGGTCGCTGTTAGCAGGGCGCGCATTCAGCATTACAGGCGGGGACGGCGCGAACAATCAAGGGCTGGTGGACGCAGTCAGCATACGCAACCTGGATCAAGGAATTCCAGTTGCACGATATGCTGCTGACCTACCAGAGAATACTTGGGCGGGGGTTTACGCAGCGCAATGTCTACCGTATCGCTCTGCGTTTTACGCTTTTGGCATCGAGGGAATTGACACGGCAGCCGAACGCGCGGCAGTGATCAGCCGAACCCTGGCAGCATTCAGCTCACCGCGACCATCCTTTGGAATTGCGCTTGCCCCTCAGCCTCACCCAAACTTCGAGGTGCCAGTTGCGCCACCAGGCAGCGTGATCACGCACATCGTGCGCGTGCGGCACATCGGCGAAGTGGGCAGCCTCGACACGTTCAGTCTCTCAATCACTGGTGGGCAATGGGGCGCTCAAGTCACCCCCACTCAGGTCACGCTCTCTCCTTGCGCAGCGAGCTGGGTCACGGTCACAGTCAGTGTCCCCTTGACAGCAAGCTGGGATGCGTTGGATGTGGTGACGCTCACTGCAACTTCAACCTTATCACCGGCGTTCAGCGCAGCCGTCGCTTTGCGCCAGAAGACCCCGCGCGGCATCTTGCTGGTTGACGACGACCGCTTCTTCGACCGCGAAGCAGATTACCTCAGCGACCTAGCGCTGTATAGCAACAAGGCAGATCGCTGGAGCACGCGTGGCGGCGACGCTGCAAACAGTCCACCGCTGTCGGTGCTGCAGCTTTACCCACTGGTGATCTGGTTCAATGCCTACGACTGGTTCAGCCCAATCAGCAGCGACGAGTTGAATCGCCTCGGTGCTTACCTGGAAGGCGGCGGGCGTCTGTTGCTCACTTCGCAAGCCGCACTACATTTGAACAGTGGACACCCTGTAGTGCAGCGACACTTCGGTGCTGGGCAAATCAGTCTGACCGATGCCACGAGCAACGTCTTTGGCGCGCCAAGCCACTGGGTTGGCATGGGGCTGGTCAGCGGGACATTGCTCACAGGGCTGAATGGGCGCTTCCCGTACAACTGGAACTTGAGCACATCCATCCAGCCTGTGCGCAGCGCCCAGGTTGTTTTGCGCGGCGATAGCGGTCAACCTTTCGGGTTGATCCACGAGCAAGTCGCACACGGCGCGCCGATTTCCTCGCATCTCCCCGGCTGGCTTGCGCCAGCGACCTGGCGCGCGGCGTTACTGCCGTTCGCGCTCGAGACGTTGACACCGAGCGTGCGCGCTGAGCTGACCAATCGGCTAGTGGGTTGGCTGTCCTGGCTGGGTGAATCCTCACTTGAGGCGCACAGCGCGCAAGCTGCGCCTGGTGACCCGATCACGTTCTCAGTGCGCGCGCAGTTGGACGGTGCGCGCAACGCGCCGATCACCGCGCAGGTCGCGTTGTCTGTGATGCTCTCCAGCGATGCCTACTTGGCAAGCTCAGCCCTGAACAACCCGCAACCGCCCCACTACGCCGGCGAATGGTCGGGCACGCTCGGCGCAGGGCACAGCCAGAGCTGGACGTTCGTCGTCACTACGCCGCTCACGTTGCCTGCCGGATCAGTTGTGACGGCGACGGCGTTCTTTGTGTTAGAGAGGGTCGGGATTCGCTTTGCTCGTCAAGCAGCGGTACGGATCGGCGGGCCGTTGCTCACTACTTCGCTTGTCTTGTCGCCGCCTGTGCCCACCTGGGGCGGGCTGGTCACTGCGACGGCGCGCGTGACAAACGTTGGCAGCGCGCTTGCACCGAGCGCAGCGCTGGACATCGTTGTGCCGAAGCCGCTCAGGGTGCTCACCGGCACGCTAAGCGTGCCCAGTAGCGGCACGATCATCAGCGCACCAAATCGAGCGCGCTGGTTGGGCGCGCTTGCACCTGGAGAAGGCATCTCGGTGACGTATGTGCTCACCTTGCCTGCTCTGACGCTCGTGCCGGGGGCGTATTACCACGCCATCATGGCGAGTGAAGGCAGAGCGCCTTACGTGCAGAGTGCTCACTGGCTTCAGCCACTAACTTGGTCCTCGCACTTGCCCATCGTCCGCAGACCGTGAAGCTGATGTCAGGCTAAAGCTACGCGTAGGATCGCGATTGGGCTGCCTACAATCGCATTTACCATGAGTGTATGCAGCGGCGTGATCCGTCTTGACCGGGTAACTAAAGCATACGAGGAAGCGGGCAAGACGCGCGTGGTCTTGCGCGAGGTCAGTATCGAGTTTGGCTGCGGCGAGTTCATCGTGTTACTCGGCAAGAGCGGCAGCGGCAAGAGCACCCTGCTCAACCTCATCGGCGGCATTGACCAGCCTACGTCAGGTGACATCTACATTGATGGTCATGCCATCAACCGCATGGACGACGAGGCGCGCACGCTGTTTCGGCGCAAGCACATTGGCTTTGTCTTTCAAGCGTTCAACTTGATCCCCACGTTAACTGCGCTGGAGAACGTCATGTTGCCGCTCGAGCTGAGCGGCAAAAGCCGCGAGGCGCGCTGGCGCGCCCAAGCTATGCTCGAGCAGGTTGGTTTAGCGCATCGCATGAATGCTTTCCCCGACCGGCTCAGCGGTGGTGAGCAGCAGCGCGTCGCCATCGCCCGCGCGTTGGTCAACGACCCACTTGTTGTGCTCGCCGACGAGCCGACTGGCAACCTGGATTACGAAACAGGCAGGGCTGTGCTCTCGCTGTTGGACACCCTCACCCGTCAGGCAGGCAAAAACCTCGTGATGGTTACCCACAGCGAGGAGGTCATCGGACTCGCCGACCGCGTCTTCCGCTTGCGCGATGGAGTGCTGGTCGAGGACATACAGCTCGAGGAGCGACTGTCTGTGCCGCAGCTTGCCTTTGGCTAAACCGCTGCCTGTCTGAGTTTGCGCGTCGCCGGAGCACTGCCTGGCAGATTCAAGGCATTGTTGCAGCCTGAGCGAAGCTAGGTTCAGTGCTTCGGCTTCGAGGGAACACAACTGCACAACGCTTGGCAGGGAAGGCAGCGACGAGCGCTAGCAAGGTCTGTCGGCACAGCACGCCGACGGTGACCTGCGGCGTGTCGGCAGGATGTCTAGACTTTGTTCCAGTTGACACAATTGCAATCCTCGCTACAATCCCATGTATGGAGGTAGAAGCGCTCGTAGAGCCGCCTCCCCTTAGCTGGGAACTAAAAGGGCACGTATGCACCGCGCGTGCCCTTTTTGTTTCTCACTCATAAACCAATCACTAGGAGGATGCAGAATGGATTCAAGTATCATCGGCAAGGTTGAGAAAGCCAACCGCTATGCCAAGGAACGGGATCGCTTCACGTTCCTGACGTTCCAAGTCATGGTCCGCGGCGACAATGGGGAATACCTAGTTACGTTCGACCACGGTCAGTGGCACTGCAACTCGGAGTACTTCAAGAAGCACGGCGTGGACAGCCACACGATGGCTGTCGAGAAGCTCCTAGAGGGGATGCTTTACCAGCCAGAGCGCATTCTGGACTAGGCGGCGAGGCAGCACCGCTCCCCTCCAAGAAGCTGCCATAAGGGGCACCGCACTGAAGCTCAGTGTCTGGTGCCCTCTGTTTGTTTAGCTCAAGGGCTGCCCATGCTATGCGGGAGGTCAAAGCCATCAGCTCGCCTCAGCAAATGCACGGTTGCTCGCTGTGCGAGACCTATAATCCCCCAGTGTTGATTGCGCTCAACACACCCTGAAACAGGAGCAACGTCCATGGCATACGAGCTACCTCCTCTCCCTTATCCGTATGAGGCGCTTGAGCCCTACATCGACGCGCAAACGATGCAGATTCATCACGGCAAGCACCACGGCGGCTACGTGACGAATCTGAACAATGCAGTGAAGGACTACCCTGAACTTGCCGCAAAAAGCCCAGAGGAACTGATCCGCGACTTGAGCGCGCTGCCTGAAGGCATCCGCACGGCTGTGCGCAACAACGGGGGCGGACATGTCAACCATGCGATGTTCTGGCAGCAGCTCAAGGTTGGTGTGCCCGAACCGACCAGTGGCGCGTTATACGACGCAATCGTTGCTGCCTTCGGTTCGATGGAGGCGATGAAGGACGCCTTCGAGAAGGCAGGGTTGGCGCGGTTTGGCTCGGGCTGGGTGTGGCTAGTCGTCAACAAGGACGGCAAGCTCGAGATCATGTCTACGCCCAACCAGGACAACCCGATGATGGCGGAGTACGGCGGCTTGAAGCCAATCCTTGGCGTTGACGTGTGGGAACACGCCTACTACCTCAAGTACCAAAACCGCCGCGCTGACTACCTCAAGGCGATCTGGAACGTCGTGAACTGGGACGACGTCGCTCATCGCTTCAGCACCTGACAGTTGTGGTATAACGGGGTGCAGGGATAACACTGGTTAACGGCGAGGTTAACCGTCCCAAAACAAAGTCTTTGAGAAGGAGTTAGACGAGAGATGACGCATGTAATCACTGCCCTTTGTCTGCGCGATGGCGCATGTGTGGACGTCTGCCCCGTCGAGTGCATCGTCAACGGCAAGCCAGAAGAGGAATGGCCGTGGTTCTTCATTGACCCGAACACGTGCATCGACTGCGGCGCGTGCGTGCCCGAGTGCCCTTACGAGGCAATCTTCCCGCTCGATGAGATCCCAACTGCCTACGAGATGAAGCCGGGTCAGCAGCTTCAGCCCTTCCGCGGCGAGCGCTGGACAGCAGCTGGCGGCGAAGTGGTTGACCTCACGCTTGCCCAGGGCGTGGACGGCTACACCGCAGCGCAGGCGAATGCCGACTTCTACACCAGCGGTCCAGGCTACGCAGCCCGCAACATGTAACCCGCGCAGACATCCGCAGGGTTCAGCGAATGAAGGGTCGGGCGCATTGCTCGACCCTTTTGTTCTATGGCATCCCTGCCTTGAAGGCTATATGCTCCGGCGAGCGCGTCCCCTCATCCAGGCATGCCAGCACGGCAGCGAGATCCTGGCGCGCGAGCGCAGGCTCATCCAGCCACAAGCCAGGGAAGACCTGACTGCGCCAAATGCGCGCACGGTCGGGCATAAGTGGACGGTAGCTGCCCTTGTCTAGCACCCACCAATGCGCTTGTTTCGCCTCGGCATCCCAAACCAGATACTCTGGCACTTCAGCGCGTTGATAGAGCCTGAACTTCGCGCCGAGGTCATACTCAGCGCTAGCCGCCGCAACCTCAATGATTAGCTCGGGCACACCAACCAAGAAGCCCTCCGCGTCAACCCGTGCTCGCCCGCCACAAGCCGGGCTGAGCATCAGCAGCAAGTCCGGCTGCAATTCGCTGCGGTCGTCCAGACGGTAGGAAAGGTTGTCGTGGGCAAGCACGCCAGGCGTGCGCGCTGCGTAAGTGCCAAGCCAGGTCGCCAAGGCGAGATGGGCAGCGGAATGAGATGCTCTTGTCGGAGAGTTCATGTGGACGACGCCTTCAATGAGCTCAGCGCGTACGTCAGGCATTGCCTCGTAGCGCCGCTCGAACTCGGCGCGGCTGAGCCTCTCACCGCTGACAAGGGGTTGAGCCAAGTACGAGGGTGTGGAGGACATCGTTAGGCTGGAGTATAGGCGCTGCGCCAGACAAGTATGTCTCCTGTTGGAGACGGCAGCCGTGCGTCGCACATGCTGTGCGCGAGGACACAGAAACAGGGGGACTCCTCAAAAGCGCTGCCCTAGAGCAGCTTTGAAGGTTGCATGCTCAGGCGAGCGTGTCCCTCGTCTAGGCGCGCTAACACGGCAGCAGGATCTTGGCGCGCCAGCGCTGGCTCATCCAGCCACAGGCCAGGGAAGACCTGACTGCGCCAAACGCGCGCGCGGTCAGGCACGAGCGGACAGTAAGCCTTCCCCTTTAGCGCCCACCAATGCACTTGTTGTGCCTCAGCGTCCCATACCAGATACTCCCGCACTCCGACGCGCTGGTAAAGCTCGAACTTGATGCCCAGGTCGCGCGCGACAGTCGCAACCGCAACCTCGATGACCAGCTCAGGCGCGCCAACGAGGAAACCTTCAGCGTCGATCCGCGCCTGCCCGCCGCAAGCCGGGCTAAGCATCAGCACCAGATCAGGCTGTAGCTCGTTGTGCTCGTCCAGGCGGTAGGAGAGGTTGTCACGCGCAAGTGCGCCTGGCGTACGAGACGCATAAGTCAACACCCAACCTGCAAGCAGGATATGCGCCGCAGCGTGTCGATCTTTCGTCGGAGAACACATGTAGACAACGCCCTCTACTAGCTCAGCGCGTGCGTCAAGCATTGCCTCGTAGCGCCGCTCGAACTCAGCGCGGCTGAGCCTCTCACCGCTGACAAGGGGCGGAACAGCGAGTGCTTGTTGGCTCATGTGCCGTGCAGTTTAGCAGTGCTTTAGCGAACCCGAATTCGCGTCAGCGTGATCTGATCGCCCGCGAATTGACCAGCTTGGTCATAGGCAGCGACTCGGGCGAATGTGTGCGGGTCATACCAGACAAGCAGCAAGCGATACACGCCAGGCGAAGCAGAGGGCTGAACGCTCAAAGTGTGAGTGACCGCCGTAGTCTGCGTCGTACGCCATTCGGGCAGCGGTTGGCTGAGGTCTTGCTGCGCGATCTTGTTCGCTGCCTCGTCGAGGAGTTGCAGCGACAGGCTTAAAGGCATGTGCGGCTGGCGCGCTGCCCGCCAGCGCGTGACGACGGTAATCACCTCGCCTGCGGCAGCGAGCGTCGGCTGAAAGTCGTATTCGAGTAGTTCGACCCCATTCGTGAACTGCAACAGCGGCGTCTCGCTCTGCTGTGGCAGCAAGGGCAACTCGCCGAAGATGAGCCGGTCGCTGCCATCAGCTAGCCGTAGCCGCTCACCCGTCCCGAGGTCGTACAAGCCAACTGCCCAGCGCAAAGTGCGTGGGGCAGGGGCAAGCGGCGGGATCAACACCGCGTAGAAGTCGCTCCAGCGCCGCCCAACCGGTTGTTCGCTGAGCGCAAGCCGCCCTTGCCCAGGATGCATGTCGCGCTGGGCAACGATGACGTCGTGCTCGTCAACCAGGTGAACGAAAACGCTGTAGTTGCGTGCAGGGGGAGCGAGCACCTGCCAATTCAGGTGCAGCTCAACCGCATCCCCTGGACGCGCTACCGCGCCTGGCTTGGGATCGGCTTGGGCAAGCCGAACGATCCCGCCGAAGTCCGCGTCTAGAGCCAACGGCAGCGCCCTTATCCACCGGTCGGGCGGCGGCGCGTAAGCGGGCGCGATAAATGCAACCGGCGCTGCGACCGCAAGCGCAGCAAGCGCAGCGACACTGCCCCCAAGAACGTAGCGATGGAGCGACCACCAGCCCAGCGCCAGCGCTGCCGACAGGGTCGCCAGGCAAGGGAAGATCAAGCGCCCTTGTGAAGCAGGCGTGAGCGAAGTCCACCGCAAGAGCGCCAGACTGATCAAGCCGACCCAGAAAAGACCAAGCACTGCCTTGCGGGCAGCTTGGGGTGAAGGTGGATGGCGAAGCGCGCGCCAGACCAAACCCATTAGGGCAACGCCGGCAAGCCCGTTCAGCACATCGTAGATCCACGGCGACATGATCACGTTCATCGCTCCAAACACGCCCCAGTACGCCCACACGAACCCCTCGCGCTCGCTCCAAAGCTGCGCCAAATCCGCAGGGCGGTCGCGCCGACCGACGACATCGAGAAAGGCGTTCCAGCCGAGCCAGTCGCCGTAGAGAGCCTGGTTGCGCACAAACCACCAGCCAGACAGCGCGGCTGCCACAGCGACCATCACCAGCGTCCACCGCGCGAGTGCGCCAATGCCCGCTCGCAGTGCACCCAGGTTGAGCGGGAAACTCAACACTGCAGCAAAGCCAAGCAACCCGAGCAACCCGAGCGCGCTGCTCTTGCTTAGCGCGCCCAAGCCGACAAGCCCGCCCGCGATAGCTGCGCTGCGCAGCGACAGATCATGCGTGCGCATTATTCGCAGCGCCCACCACGTGCCAGCGGTGCTGAAGAGCACAGCCGCGTTGTCGTTGTTGACTGAACCACTGATGAAAGCAAACATCGGCGTGCAGGCAACGACCATCGGCACGGCTAACCTCAGCGCGCTGCGCGAGCGGCTTGGCACGTCGTTTGCCTGTGGGAAAAGCTCGCGCGCGACCAAGTAGGCAAACAGCACGCTGCCGACGCTGAGCAAAATTGAAGTCAGTCGCGCGGCGCGAACAGCGAGCGCAGCCCTGCGCCACGGCCAGCCCTCTGCTGGGGTGTGCAGGATTACGTTGGCGTTGCCGTCGCGACGCGGCACGCCCATGTCGCTGTGGAGGTTGAGCCGGCGCAGCTCGCGCCAGTTTGACGAGTCGAAGGGTGCGCTGAACGCTGCCGCCAGCCAGTAATACAACGGCGGTTGGCTGCCCTCCTGTCGCCATGGCGCCTCAGCGTCAGTCTGCCCACCGCGCTGCACAGGCAACCCGCCGCCAGTGGCGAAGTGCTGCACCATCGGGTAGTGCCACAGCTCGTCCGAAGCTTCAAACAGCGGAGTGCTTAAGCTGTAAAAAGTGAACAGACAAAAGGCGAAGACGAGGATGAGCGCGGCGGCACGCCGCTCGTGTGCATCGCTCACGAAGGAGTGGCTTCAGCTAGGGTCTGGTTTCCCGAGTGGGATTGCCTTCCGGCAGCAATCCATTCTCCGATTGCCGCAGCAGCTCCAACCGTTCAGCGCGGTCTCGATCAAGCTTGGTGATGCCGTTGTCGATCACCGCAAGCAGGTGCTCTATCTCGTTGCGCAAACGAAACAGAGTTTCTGCTGCGTATTGCTCGGCATCGGCGCGCAGCCGTTCGCCTTCACGCCTAGCGCGCTCCTCAATGGACTGGGCGCGCGCCTGGGCGATGGACAGGATGCTTGAGGTCTCAGCAAGGCGCTCAGCCTCCTCGCGCGCTTCTGCTTTGATCCGCTCCGCCTCTTGCTGAGCCTGGGCAATCATTCGTTCATACTCCTGTTGGACGCGCTGCGCTTTCTTTAGCTCATCCGGGATAGCCAACACCATCTGATCGATGATCTGGAAGCAGCGCTCTGCGTCAACAAGCTTGTACTTCGTGCCGGGAATCCGGCGCGCTTCCAGCAAAATATTCTCCAGCCTTGAAAGCAGGTGTTGAATATCCATGTGCCCTAGTATAGTTAAAACGCTGGGGCTTTTGAGCGTTGCTTCGCGCCTCTCCTCGACTGTTGCTTGCGCCTGCGCCTTGTCGCCAGAAGCAAGCCGGTTATGTCCAGAGTTGAACGGTGACCTGGCGAGTCGCGCGCAAGCCCGAAGATTAGGGAGTGGCTAATTCCAGTTGGCATGTTAACGCTTTGTCCTGCTGTAAACCGATTTTCGGTGCTGTGATCAACGCTCAGCTAGCCACTCCCGAAGATTACATCCGCCCGATGCTCACCCTATAATTAGAACAAACGTGCGATGGCTAAGAAGACTGCCTCCTCCCGAAATGCAGCACAACCCGCGCTCATCGTAGAGAACAACGCGCACGGGCGCATCCGCAGCACCGACATCAACCACGAGATGCAGACCAGCTATCTCTCCTACGCGATGTCGGTGATCGTCAGCCGTGCGCTGCCTGACGCGCGCGACGGGTTGAAGCCAGTGCAGCGGCGCATTCTCTACGTCATGCACGAGACTGGGCTGCGTCCAGATGCGCCCTACCGCAAGAGCGCGCGCATCGTCGGCGATGTGCTCGGAAAGTTTCACCCGCACGGCGACCAGCCCGTTTACGAGGCGATGGCGCGCATGGCGCAAGACTTCTCAATGCGCTACATGCTGATTGACGGTCAGGGTAATTTCGGCAGCGTTGACGGCGACCCACCCGCAGCGATGCGCTACACCGAAGCGCGCCTCAGCGCGCCTGCGACGGAGCTTCTGGCTGACCTCGATAAAAACACGGTTGACTTTGTGGACAACTACGACGGCACTCAGCGTGAGCCCACAGTGCTCCCCGCTGCCCTGCCCAACTTGATCCTCAACGGCGCAACCGGCATCGCCGTTGGGATGGCGACGAACATTCCCCCGCATAACCTGGGCGAGGTTGTTGACGCCTTGGTGTTCATGCTTGACCGGATCGCCGAAAAGCGCGGTGCTGCAAAGCGTATGCAAGAAGGCGAGGTGCCTGAGGCTGAGGTTGACGTTGATGAGCTTCTAAAGTTCATCAAAGGTCCGGATTTCCCCACGGGAGGCATGGCTTTCCGCTACGACGGCAAGCTGGAGGACAGCGATGCTATTCGCACGGCGTATGCCACTGGGCGCGGTCGGATCACCGTCCAAGCTAAAGTGCACCTGGAGGAGGGCACGCGCGGGCGCAATCACATCGTCGTCACCGAGCTGCCCTATGCCGTTAACAAGAGCGCGCTGATCGAGCGAATTGCTGAGTTGGTGCGCGACGAGAAGATCACTGGCATCACCGACATTCACGACGAGAGCGACCGACGCGGCATGCGCATCGTGATTGACATCAACAAAAACGAAGACCCCCGTCAAGTCTTAGCAGCACTCTATAAGTACACCGCGCTGCGCACGTCGTTCAGCGTGATCATGTTGGCGCTGGTTGACGGTGAGCCGCGCATTCTTCCGTTGCGCAAGCTGCTACAAGTGTTCATCGAGCACCGCGTTGCTGTGATCAAGCGCCGCAGCGAGTTCGACTTGGACGAGGCGCGCCGACGCGCACACATTCTCGAGGGATTGGTGCGTGCGCTCGACGTGATTGACCAGATCATCAAGTTGATCCGCAGCTCGCGCGACACTGAGGCTGCTCGCCGCGGGCTAATTGAGACCTTCAACTTCACCGAGCTGCAAGCTCAGGCGATCCTCGAAATGCCCTTGCGCCGCCTCACCCAGCTCGACCGCAAGAAGCTCGAAGAGGAACTTGCCGAGAAGCGCAAGTTGATCAAGTACCTCGAAGACCTGCTCAAGAACCCGATCAAAATCCTCGGGGTGATCAGAGAAGAGCTTCTGGCGCTCAAACAGAAGTTCGG
Source organism: Thermoflexales bacterium (assembly GCA_025054635.1). Classification (GTDB taxonomy): domain Bacteria; phylum Chloroflexota; class Anaerolineae; order J036; family Brachytrichaceae; genus DRWP01. Next base: position 2,575 of record JANWZM010000123.1, on the reverse strand, counting down.
CGACGCCCGTCGCACGGTGATCGTCGGCGAGGTCAAGGGTAAAGGCAAGCGCGCACCCACGGTTGACCTCCCGCTGACCGCGCATGAAGCTATCGGCGACGAGGCGACCTACGTTGTGGTCAGCGCCGACGGAAGCGTGGGGCGGCTCAATGAGCTGCCGCGTTTCACCAGCGCGACGCCGACCCCGCCAGCGTTTGTGGTTAAAGCGCGTGCCCGCGAGGTCGTCTACGTCGTCGGCGCCTCGGGCAAAGGCGTTGTGCTGAGCGTTAACGCGCTGCCGCTGGAAGACCCCACCCAGGGGCAAGGTGTGCGGCTCAGCGCGATCAGCGGATTCCCTGAGAAAGACGCTATCGTCGGCGCGTTTGCGCTCGACCGCAGTGCGCTCAACCGCGAGGGTGAGGACAGCCCTTACTTGGTCTGCGCCACAGCCGGCGGCATGGTCAAGCGCACCCCAGCAAGTGCACTACCCGGCGCAGCTGGACAGTCGTTCACCGCAATCGGACTTGCCGAAGGCGACGCCTTGGTGAGCGCGCAACTGGCTCGGGGCGATGAGGATGTGCTTCTGGCAACGCAACAGGGGATGGGCATTCGCTTCGCCCAAGCCGAGGTGCGCCCAATGGGCTTGCCGGCTGGCGGCGTCGTCGGGATCAAGCTCGCTGCAGGGGACAAGGTGATGAACATGCTGCTGATCGCGCCAAACGAGAAGAAGCGCAGCGCAATCATCCTCACCAGCGACGGGCGCGCTAAGCGCATCGCGCTCGACGCCTTCCCGACTCAAGGTCGGGCAGGCAAAGGCGTGGCGGTCGCCAAGCTTAGCAGCCAAGTTACCCTTTCCGATGCCGTGCTTGCTGCGCCAGAGGACACGCTGGTTTACGTCACGCGCAAGGGCGCGGTCAAGTCGCTCAAGACAAAGAACCTCAGCCTCCGCGAGCGGACTGCAGTCGGCGAGGAAGTGATCGCGCTAGGCAACGGCGATGCTCTCCAGCGAGCGGCTGTGGTTGCCGAATGACCACGACAGCGACTTAGGCTGGGGATCGCATCGCGCAAGTGCTGTGGCGCTCCGTTTGTTGCAGACGCGCTACATCCGCTCGGGCGCGCTCATGCCCATCAGGCGCAAGGTGCGGGCGAGGGTGAGTCGCGCAGCGCGGGCGAGCTGCAGCCGAGCATAGGTCTGCGCCGGCGGCGCACCCTTGATGCGGCACTCCTCGTAGAACTTGCTGAACGCTTGCGCCACCTCGCGCGCATACGTTGTGTAGTGGTGAGGCTGAAGCGTAGTCGCAACAATCTCGACTACCTCGGGCAGCTCGATGAGCTTGCGGATCAGGGCAAGCTCAGCAGGGTGCTCGTAGCACAGCGGGGCGCAATCATCCACAGCCCATCCCTCCTCGCGCGCCTTCGCCTCCAGCGAGCAGATGCGAGCGTGGCTGTATTGCACGTAGTAAACAGGGTTTTTGTCGTTCTGCTCCCGCAGCACCTCGATGTCGAAGGTGAACTTGGTGTCAACGCTGCGCGAGAGCATGATGTAACGGAAGGCGTCTGCGCCGATCTCGTCCAGGATATCGTCGATCAGCAGTGCATTGCCTTTGCGCTTGCCCATGCGCACCTCCTCGCCGCCCTTCATCAGGGTGATGAAGCGGTAGATCACCACCCGAATTGACCCCTCAGGCAAACCGAGCGCGCGCGCGGCTGCGAGCAGGCGTGGCACGTCACCCTGGTGATCTTCGCCCCACACGTAGATCGCCGGGTTGAAGCCGCGGATGACTACTTTGTGCCACATGTAGGGGATGTCGCTGGCGAAGTAGGTCGGGCGCTCCTCAGGGTTGCTGATCACAGCAGCCGACCGGATCAGCACGGCTTGGACAGGGAGCAGGTTGCCTGCCTCGTCGCGCTCTGCGGCGTACTCCTCGCGGGTGCGCTTTTGTCCCTGCCCGCTGCGGATCGGCGAGCCGTCCTCGCTGAACCACAGCGCGCCGTCGTGCTCGAGCACCAACCCCTTCTGGCGCAGCAGTGCAATCATTTCGTCACCCAGCCCGCTCGTCCACAACGACTTCTCGCTCATGAAGTTGTCGTAGCGCACATTCAAGCGCGCCATGGTTTGGCGAATGCGATCCATCACCCGCTCGATGCCGAGTTGTCCGATTGCGCGGATCGCAGCTTCGCGCGGCATGTGCAGGAAGCGGTCGCCCTCGCACTCAGCGATGGCGCGGGCAACTTCGACCACATCCTCACCCAAGTAACCGCGCTCAGGCATCGGCTCATCAACGCCGAGCGCCTGCGCGTAGCGGGCAAACACGCTGGCGCCGAAGACGCGCACTTGTGAGCCAGCATCGTTGACATACCACTCGCGGTGCACCTGGTAGCCAGCCGCCTCCAACGTATTTGCCAGCGTGTCGCCGACAACGACGTTGCGCCCCGTGCCAATGGTCGCGTATCCTGTCGGGTTTGCGCTGCCGTGCTCGACCTGAGCTTTGCGCCCCTTGCCCAAGTCAACGTTGCCCCACTGATCGCCAGCAGCCAGGATGGCTGCGACTTGTCGGGCGAGGAAGGTCGGGGTGAGGCGGAAATTGATGAAGCC
>JANWZM010000163.1 GCA_025054635.1 Thermoflexales bacterium | reverse complement strand
ATCTTGAAGTATCAGTTTGCTCGGTGCGTATAACTTCCTTGCGGCTTCCATGTCCTTTGTCCATCTTCACAACCATAGCGAGTATTCGATGTTAGACGGCTTGAGCAAGGTCAAGCACCTGGCTCAAGCTGCAGCGCAGATGAACATGCCCGCGATTGCGCTGACTGATCACGGCGTCATGCACGGCGTGATTGAGTTCAGCGACGCTTGCCATGCGGTTGGGGTCAAGCCGATTATCGGCATGGAAGCGTACTTGTGCCGACGCGGACGGCGTATGCAGGAGCGCGACAACACCTTCGACCGCAGCCCGCATCACCTGCTCCTGCTGGCGATGAACCAAACGGGTTACAAGAACCTGATGCGCCTGGCAACGCGCTCGCAGCTCGAGGGCTTCTACTACAAGCCGCGCGTTGACCATGAGGTGCTTGCTGAGCACAGCGAGGGGCTGATCTGCACCAGCGGCTGCCCAAGCGCTGAGATCCCCCGCCTGATCCTCGAAAGCAAGGTCGAAGAAGCGCGCAAGGTGGCGCTGTGGTATCTGGACGTGTTCAAGGATCGCTTCTACTTCGAGATACAAGAGCACAACCTGCCCGAGTTCAGCCAGATCAACGCAGTCCTCCTCGAGTTTGCACGAGAGCTTGGTGTGCCCGTCATCGCCACGAACGACGCTCACTACGTCCGCCGCGAGGACGCCATCCCGCACGACCTGATGTTGTGCATCCAGACCAACAGCACCTACAACGATCCAAGCCGGATGCGCTTCAACGACGATTCGTACTATCTGCGCAGCCCAGAGGAGATGCGCGCCCTCTTTGAGCCAATCTGCCCAGAGGCAATCGCAAACACGCTTGACCTCGCTGAGCGCTGCGATGTCAAGATCAAAGACAACGTCTTCCATCTGCCGCACTTCAAGCGACCGCAGCGTTTTGCCAGCGATGACGACTACCTGCGCTATCTGTGCGAAATCGGCTTCGAGGTGCGCTACGGCATCCCCGCTCGCGATGACGGGACTTGGGTGCATGAAGTGTTGCCGCCGCGCCCAGAGGACGGTTTCATCGCGGAAGCTGACGCTGCCCGCAACCCAGAGGCAGCGCGCGGTCTGACCATCGTCGGGCGTCCTAAAGTCCAGGTCTACTTCGGCGAAGACCACCCGATCAAGCTCACTGCGCTCAGCCCTCTGGCGCTGCCCAGCGCCGACGAGCACCCTGCGATGACGCCGCGTCGGCTGCGCGAGCGCCTGCGGTTCGAGGTGGACACCATCATCACCATGAAGTTCGCCACATACATGTTGATCGTGTGGGACTTGATCCGCTTCTGCCGCAAAGAGGGCATTTGGTGGGACGTGCGCGGCAGCGCTGCGGGCAGCATGGTCAGCCATGTGCTGATGCTGACCAACGTTGAGCCAGTCAGCAACGACCTGTACTTCGAGCGCTTCCTCAACCCCGCCCGCGTCACTATGCCCGACATTGACATGGACTTCCCCGACGACCAACGCTACCGCCTAGTGGACTACACGATTGACCGCTACGGAGCAGAGCAGGTGGCACAGATCATCACGTTCGGCACGTTGGCAGCGCGCGCGGCGCTCAAGGACATCGGGCGCGTGCTCGACCTGCCCCTGTCTGAGGTCAACCGCATGAGCAACCTCGTGCCGAACATCCCGGGCAAGCCGGTTACGCTCAAAGAGGCGCTCGAGCAAGTGCCTGAGCTAAAGAAGCTCTACGAGACTGAGTCGCACCTGCGTGAGCTGTACGACAAGGCAATGCTGGTCGAGGGCGTCGTGCGCAACGCTGGAACCCATGCCGCAGGCGTGGTGATCGCCGACAAGCCGCTGATCGAGTACGTGCCGCTGCATCGGCTAACGGGCGCGCCGCTCACGCCACGCTTGAACGCCGTCACGCAGTTCGAGATGACGCACCTGGAGTCTATCGGCTTGCTCAAGATGGACTATCTAGGTCTGTCCATGCTGACGATCATGCGCCGCGCCTGCGAGCTGATCGCTGAGCGACACGGAGAGCACTACACCCTGGACAACATCCCGATCCATGACCCCGTGATCTACGAGACGCTCAGCAAGGGCGATGTCGTCGGCGTGTTCCAGGTTGAAGGCACAGGGATGCGCAACCTGATGATGCAGATGAAGCCACAGCGGTTCGAGCACATCGTCGCGGCAATCTCGCTGTTCCGCCCAGGTCCGATTGAATACATCCCAACCTACATTCGGCGAATGCATGGCGAGGAGCCAGTCACCTACCATCATCCTGATCTAGAGCCTGCGTTGAAGGAGACCTACGGCATCCTGGTTTACCAAGAGCAGATCATGCGCGTCGCCCGAGACTTCGCGGGCTACTCGATGGGCGAGGCGGACACCATCCGTAAAGCAGTCGGCAAGAAGCTCAAAGACCAGTTAGAGAAGCACCGCAGCAAGTTCTGCAACGGTGCAGTCCAGAAGGGATACCCCCTCGAGGTCGCGGAGAAGATTTGGAATGATATCGAGTTCTTTGCTCGCTACGGCTTCAACAAGTCGCACGCAGCTGTTTACGCCACAATCACCTGCCAGACGGCTTGGCTGAAGGCGAAATACCCGCTGGAGTATTTCTGCGCCTTGCTCACAGTCGAGAGCGGCAACACGGAGAAAGTAGCAACGATCATCGCCGATGCGCGGCAGCATCGCATTCGCATCCTGCCGCCGGATGTCAACCGCTCGGAGGAGGGGTTTGTCATCGAGGCTTCAGGCGATGGACGTTGGCTCGGCGCGATCCGCTTTGGTCTAGGAGCGATTAAAGGCGTCGGCAGTGCGCCCGTGGAGGCGATCTTGAAAGCGCGCCGCGACGGGGGCGCATTTAAGTCGCTGGATGACTTCGCTCGGCGCGTGGACATGAGCGCCTTCAATCGGCGCACGCTCGAAGCGCTGATCAAAGTCGGCGCGATGGACAGCTTCGGCTCGCGCGCCCAACTGCTTGCTGTCGTCGAGCAAATTCTCAGCGTCGCCTCAACCGCTCGCCGCGCAGCAGAAGTCGGCCAGGGCATGTTGTTCGGCAGCTTTGAGGCTGGCGAGGCGATGATTACGCTGCCCAAGCAGGTCAAAGACATCCCGCGCAAGCAACTGCTGCTCGACGAGAAAGAATTGCTCGGTACTTACGTCACTGAACACCCGCTTCAAGCTGCGCTAGACAAGCTGCAAGACCGCATCACTCACACTAGCGCTCAGCTCTCTCCAGCAGACAACGGGCAAAAAGTGGTGATGGCAGGTGTGATCACCGAGATTCGCCCCTACACGACAAAAGCGGGTAAGGCAATGGCTTTCGGCGCAATCGAAGACCTGTTCGGTCGGGTCGAGCTGACCATCTTCCCATCCACCTGGGAGCACGAGCGCGAGAAACTGGTCAAAGACCAGACCGTGCTGATTACAGGCAAAGCTGAGGTCGTCGAGGGCAAGACGCCAAAACTCATCGTCGAGCAGGTGACGACCTCGCTCGACATCGCGCGGAGCGCCGACGAGGACACGTCTGCCTATTACAGTGCGCACGCACCTGAAGAC
>JANWZM010000093.1 GCA_025054635.1 Thermoflexales bacterium | reverse complement strand
AAGCGCCGCGTTGGCAGTCGCCTTGGTCGCAGTGGTGTTCGCTGTCGCGCTCAACCTGGCGTCGCAGCAAGGCGCGCGTCCAAAGGCTGGCAGCCCCGCTCCAGACTTCGAGCTTGCCCTTTTTGAGGGTTACCGCGCAGGCTTCCCGGAGCGCCTTCGCCTCTCTGACCTGCGCGGCAGAGTTGTGGTGATCAATTTCTGGGCGTCCTGGTGTAAGGAGTGCTACAACGAAGCGGCTGCGCTGGAGCGCGTGTGGCGCGAGTACCGCGACCGCGGTGTGGTGTTCATCGGCGTGGACTACCTGGACACTGAGGCGCCGGCATTGGCTTACCTCAAGCAGTTCGACATCACCTACCCCAACGGCTTGGACGTGCAGCAGCGCATCGCCAACGCCTATCGCATTACCGGTGTGCCCGAAACCTTCTTCGTTGACCGCCAAGGGCGCGTGGCGGACGTGGTTGTCGCGGCGGTGACTGAGGCAGATCTGCGACGCAGGATTGACGCATTGCTGCAGAATTAGCAACTGTGGATATTCCTCTTGGCACGCTCCTGCTTGGTCTCGCTGTGCTCGTCCTCACCGCGATGATCGTCGCGTTGCCATTGTTCGACCGCAAAGCACCTGCTGTTCGCCCGCACACCCCGCGCGAAGCACTGGAAATGGAACATGAGACAATCGTGCGTAACCTGCGGGAGCTTGACTTCGACTACCGCACGCGGAAGATCAACGAGGAGGACTATCGGCAGCTTCGTGCTGCACTGATTCAGCGCGGTGCGGAGGTGCTTCGCGGGCTGCGATCTGCTCGGGAACGCGATGTGGATGAGGAGATAGAGTCTGCGGTTGCAGCTGCACGTCAGCGCAACGAAGACGCGGAAAGGTAAATGCCTATGCGAAATACCCTGAGAAGGGTCGCCTTGGTGCTTGGCGCAACAGCGCTTGTTACTGCGTGCACAGTCTCACCCCGACCTACCCTGCCCGTCGAGGTGCTGCTCACGCCGGCTGCGCTCCCTACACCTGCCCTCGACGGCGAGTCAGCACCAATGCGCCCTCCCGACGTTGAGGCTGGCGCCCTGATTTACGAGCAGAAATGCGCTGCTTGCCACGGACTGAACGGGGCTGGCGACGGGCCTCAAGCTGCGACCATCCGTGCCCAAGGGCGAATGGTGCCCAGCCTTGTTGACCCTGCGCGCTTCCGTGTGGCTGAGCCGGCTGAGTGGCATCAGATCATCACTGTCGGTCGCTTGCAAAACCTGATGCCTGGCTTCAGCGGATCGCTCAACGGTCAACAGCGCTGGGATGTGCAGAGCTACCTGTGGGCGTTAAGCACGTCACCCCAAGAGCTGAGCGAAGGGCGCGCCCTCTACCAAGCGCAGTGCGCCTCGTGCCACGGATCAAACGGTGAGCTTGCTGTCGGGAATCCCGGTCAAGCCTTCAACGATATGCGCTTTCTCGCCGCCCACTCGCTGCTCGACTTGAGCAACCTGATGGTGCAAGGCGAGGCGCATCGAGGTGTTCGGCTCACTGAGGAGGAGCGCTTCAAGGTTGCCCAAGTGGTGCGCTCCTTCGGATACTTGTATGCCGACCCCGCCAAGGTGCGCTTGGCGCGCACGAAGGGAGATGGCGCGCTTAAGCTTCAGGTGTTCAACGGCACTCCCGGCGGTCGGATTGTGACGGGCACGCTAGCCGTGCTGCGCGCCTACGATAGCAACGGCGAGGTCTTCACCCGCACCGCACAGGTTGCCCCCGACGGAACAATTGCGTTCACCGACCTGCCTCGCCGCGCAGACTACTTCTACCAAGCCGAACTCGACTACGGCGATGGGCGCTTCTATGCCGCGCCTGTGCAGTTTGACCCTGCTGGCAACACGCTGATCACAGGCACGCTGCCGATCTTCGAGACAACTGAAGACGACAGCGCCATCCGCATCAGCGAAGCATTTGTCTTCGTCCAAGATGTGCGACCGCAGCAGATCACGGTCGTCGAGTTTTACCGCTTCGACAACCTCAGCGATCGCGCCTACATCGGCAAACCCTCCAACGGCGGACGGCGATACACCTTGCGGTTGACCAAGCCCGAGGGAGCGCAAAACTTGCGCTTCGACGGGCTGGGTCTCGGGCAGCGGTTCTTCGACGAGGACGGCGTGATTTACGACACCGACGCGGTCGTGCCCGGGCGCGGTGCAACGCAGGTGGTCATGCTCTACGAGCTGCCCTACCGGGGCGGCCGCCTGGAGTTTCGCCGGCAGGTGTTCTACCCTACTGACCGATGGGACATGCTGGTTCCAGAGCTAGAGGGCGTGCGCGAGCAACTGCGCGTCGAGGGGCTCAACGACCGCGGGCGGCAGGTGCTCAACAACAGCGTGGTCTACCTGTTCTCTGCGAACGCACCACTGGCAGCTGGCGAGCGCATCTCGTTCAGCCTCGTTGGGCGCATCCGTCCAGCCGACGTGCCTGGCGGCGATGGGCGTGCGATTGGGTTTGGGCTGGTTGCGCTCGGTCTGACAGTCGCGGTTGCTTACTTTGTCCTTATGCGCGTGCGCGCAATTCGCGCTGGGGATCGCAGTTTGGCAGAGGCACGCCGTGCATTGGTAAGCCAGATCGCCGCTCTGGACGATGCCTATGCGAAAGGCAAGATCGCTGAGGACTACTACCGCGAGCAGCGCGAGCGCCTGAAAAGCGAGCTGCGCGCGATCTGGGAATGAATGCTGATCGCTCAAGGCATCGGCAAGCGTTTCGGCTTGCGCCCCGTGCTGCGCGGGATCACCCTATGCGTCGAGCGCGGCGAGTTCGTCGCTGTGCTCGGCCCAAACGGCGCTGGTAAGACAACCCTGCTGCGCATCCTCGCTACCCTCGCCCGCCCCGATGTCGGCACGCTGCTGGTCAACAGTGTTGACGCCGTGCGCTACCCTGAGCGCGCGCGACAGATGATTGGCTTGGTCTCGCACCAGTCGTTGATCTACGGCGACCTCACCGCGGCTGAGAATTTGCGCTTCTACGGCAGACTATACGGGCTAGGCGGAGATGTGCTCGAAGTACGCGTCGAGCAGGTTCTGCGCCAGATGAACTTATGGGCGCGCCGCGACGACCGCGCGCGCACGTTTTCACGCGGCATGACTCAGCGCCTGACCATTGCGCGCGCCTTGCTGCACGATCCAGCCGTGCTGCTGCTTGACGAGCCGTTCACCGGGCTTGACCAAGCCTCAGCCGCGGCGCTGTCGGCGCTGCTGCACGAGTCAGCAACCCACGGGCGCGCAGTGGTCATGACCACCCATGAGATCCAACGTGGGCTGGAGGGCATCTCGCGCGCATTGATCCTGCGGAATGGACGCATCGCGCATGAGTGTCACGACGACCTGTCCCCACAAACGCTGACCCGTCTGATGCACCATGACGCTTGAACCGCCCCTCTCCCTGCTGCCCCGACAGATCGCTGCGCTGGTCTGGAAAGACCTAACCTTAGAATTGCGCACGCGCGAAGCCATCATCGCCATGGTCGTGTTTGCGGTAATGGCGATTGTCATGTTCAATTTCGCCTTGCGCCTGCGGGTGGACGCCTTCCGCCCTTTGGCGCCAGGCATCGTCTGGGTGACCTTAGTGTTCGCTGGCACACTGGGCTTGTCGCGCTCGCTGTCCACCGAGCAAGTGAACCAGTGCTTGGATGGGCTGTTGCTCGCTCCATGCGACCGCAGCGCGATCTTCGTCGGCAAGGCGTTGAGCAACCTGGCGTTCACGCTGCTGACGGCGCTGCTGGTTCTCCCGCTGTCCGCCATCCTGCTGGATGAGGGGCTGATCCAGCCTGGCGTCTGGCTGACTGTTGCACTTGGCGCGGCAGGCTACGCAGGCGCAGGCACGTTGATTGCAACGATGGCGGCAAGCACCCGCGCGCGCGAGGTGTTCTTGCCAATTCTGCTCTTTCCGATCGCCCTGCCGCTGCTGGTTGCGTCGGTCATCGCTACCTCAGGATTCCTCGACCGCCTGCCGCTGGGCGAGTTCGGCTCGTGGATCGGCATGCAAGTCGCCTTCATCGTCATTTTCTGGACGGCTGGCGTGTTGCTCTTCGAGTATCTTGTGGAGGGATGAGCGCGTTGACGTTCGCCCGTGCCCTGCTGCAGGCTTATCGCACTGCGCCGCAGCGCACCGCAGTTTATTTGCTGCGCACAGGGGAAACCGACTTGGCGATCTCCTACGAGCGCTTAGTGCATGGCGCAACCGGCGTCGCTGCGCTCCTGCGCGCTCACAGTGTTCAGCCTGATCAGGTGGTCGTGATCATCCTGCAGCACGGCGAGCCGCTGGTGCAGGCATTTTGGGGCGCTGTGCTGCATGGCGCCATCCCCTCCATCCTGCCACCGTTGACCGAGAAATTGCTGCCTGAGCGCTACCGCAAGGACTTAGCCGCGCTCATCCGTGTCACTCAGCCCGCGGCAATTGTGACCTACGGCGCATTCGCGGATGAGGTGCGCGTAGCGATCGCTGCTGCAGCATCCGACGCCCGCTGCCTCGTGCTCGACGAGCCCTTGTTCGCTGCGCCCGATGAAGATGCGCTAGGAGGTCTGCGGCGCGACCCAGGCGACATTGTGCTGCTGCAGCACTCGTCTGGCACAACTGGGCTGCAGAAGGGCGTCGCGCTCTCACATCGCGCGGTGTTCAATCAGCTTGGCGCTTACGCGCCGACTCTGGGGCTGGACACCAGTGACGTGATCGTGAGTTGGCTGCCGCTGTACCACGACATGGGGTTGATCGCTGCGTTCGTCATGCCGATCTTGCGCCGTGTGCCGCTGGTGCTGATGTCGCCTTTCGACTGGGTGCGTGCGCCAGCGCGACTGATGCACGCGATCACGCGCTACCACGGCACGCTGTGCTGGCTGCCCAACTTCGCCTACACCTTTTGCGCGACCCGCATCCGCGACCGCGACTTGGAGGGCGTTGACCTATCCTCGCTGAAAGCGGTCATCAATTGCTCCGAGCCAATCTACCAGAGCAGCCATGAGGCGTTTGTGCGCCGCTTTGAGCCTTACGGCTTTCGCCGCGAGATGCTCTCTGCCAGCTACGCCATGGCGGAGAACACCTTCGCTGTGACACAGACGCGGATTGGGCAGCCGCCCGCGTTCAACCCGAAGGGCGGCGTTGGTATTGCCGGGCAGGTCTCGTCGGGACATCCGCTGCCAAACGTGTCGCTGCGCGTCCTCGACGAGCAGCGCCGCGACCTGCCGGAGGGGCAGATCGGCGAGATCGCTATCAAGAGCGACTGCATGTTGAGCGAGTACTACCATCGCCCCGATGCGACTGCGCAGGCGTTCCACGAAGGGTATTACTTGACTGGCGATCTGGGTTACGTCCTCAACGGCGAGGTCTTCGTCAGCGGGCGCAAGAAAGACCTCATCATCGTTGGCGGCAAGAACATCTACCCTCAAGACCTCGAGCAGTTAGCAAGTGAAGTCCCGGGCGTGCACCCCGGGCGCGTTGCCGCGTTCGGCGTGTTCAACGAGGCACTAGGCACAGAGGACGTTGTCGTTGTCGCCGAGTCCGACCTGGAAGCGTCAGCGCGCGAGGCGCTCGCCGAAGCTGTGCGCGCGCACCTCACCCGCAACTCCGATGTCGCCGTGCGCACGGTGAAAATCGTGCCGCCGCGATGGCTGATCAAGACCAGCAGCGGCAAAGTCGCCCGCAGCGCCAACCGGGAGAAGTTCTTGCGCGAGCTGGAGAGCTAGTCGGCACTTGCTCTCGTTGCGCTTCATAAAAGCGCGTCAGCGCGAAATTGTTGTGCTCTCCTCCAGCTTGCGCACAATCGGACCAGCGTTGCGCAGTGTCCAGCGCAGCGCGTCCTGGTTGATTTGCTCGGCAGCCGCGCCGTTGTGATTCGCAATTGCCTCCAGCAGCCGACGGTGGAAATCCAGTGACTCCTGTACTTTGCCCTCGACGGTGTATGCGAGTCGGAGGTAGCGCTCGGCGTGCTCGCGCAGGTTCTTGATCTTCTGGAGCAAGCGCGGGCGTTTAAGCACGGCGTAGCACTTCAAGCGGAACTTCCACTCTTCGCGCAGATACTCGCGCAGCCCGCCACGTTGGGCGAGCTGCTCGATATGGGCGAACGCCTCGCGCAGGCTAGCGATATCCTCGTCAGTGGCTTGCTCAGCGGCTAAGCGCGCAGCGAGCCCTTCCAGACCGATGCGCAGCGCGTAAAGCTCCTCGAACTCCTCCCAGCTCAGCGGCACAACGCGCACGCCGTGATTCTTCACGAACTCGACAAGCTGCTCCTGTGCCAGCATGCGCAGCGCCTCGCGCACCGGGGTGCGGCTGACGCCGAACAACGCAGCAAGCTGTTCCTGGCGCAACCACTCGCCCGGCTCAAGCTTGCTGTTCAGGATCATCTCGCGCAGTTGGCTATACACGCGCTGCTCAGGGGTCTGTGTGGACTCATTCCGCAGCTTGATCTTGCCGTTGGTCAGCAGTTTGGCGGAGCTCGGCCAGCGCCGACCCGGGCGCGCCTTTGGTGCAGCAGAGTTGCTCATTGCCAACTGATTGTGCCGTATCGTTCGTCCCTTCGTCAAGACGAGTCTGCAGCGCAGAAGCAAGCAAGGCTTGCTGTGCGCGGGCAAGCCTTGCTTCAAGTTCAACGCACGCCCGACAGGTCGGGCAGGCGCGCTCTAGCCGAACCGACCGCTGATGTAGTCTTCTGTGCGCTTGTCCTTTGGGTTGGTGAAAATGACCTCGGTGCGGTCAAACTCGATCACCTCGCCTGCGCGGTCAGGGCGCATCAACATCATCGCCGTGTAGTCGCTGACGCGCGAGGCTTGTTGCATGTTGTGGGTGACGATGATGATGGTGTAATTCTTCTTCAGCTCAAGCATCAGCTCTTCGATCTTGAGCGTTGCAACAGGGTCGAGCGCTGAGCACGGCTCGTCCATCAGAATGATCTCTGGCTCGATAGCAATGGCGCGAGCGATGCACAGGCGCTGCTGCTGACCGCCGGAGAGCGCTGTGCCGAGCTTGTTGAGCTTATCTTTGACCTCATCCCACAGGGCTGCGCCTCGCAGCGCGCGCTCGACGATCTCATCCATCTCCGCCTTTGAGCGCCGCTTGCCATCGAGGCGAAGACCGAAGGCGACGTTCTCGTAAATCGTCTTCGGGAAGGGATTGGGCTTCTGAAAGACCATCCCAATGCGACGGCGCACGCTGACGGGGTCAACATGCTTGTCGTACAAGTTCGCTCCGTGGAACAGCGCTTCCCCCTCCACGCGCGCGCCTGGGATGAGGTCGTTCATGCGGTTGAACGAGCGCAGCAAGGTGCTCTTGCCGCATCCTGACGGGCCGATCAGCGCAGTGATGTGATTGCGGCGGATGGAAACACTGACCTCGTGGATTGCCTTGAAGTTCCCGTAATAAACGCTGAGCTTGCGCGTCTCCAGCGCAACCTCCTCTGGCGGGATCGTCGCCTCGCTTACTGCAGGCTGCTCGCGCCGAGTGGTGACCCTGACCAAGACAGGTTGCTGTGTCGTCATTTGGCTCGCACTCCCTGTGGTTTCTAACCTCGTTAGCTCAACTCGCTCGATGACGAGCACTATAGCCCCTAAGCTTTAAGAAACTCTTAAGATCGGTTAAAGTCATCCTCCCAGCGCCTTAGTGTCACCTGGCGCGAAAGTCAACTACCTCAACCTGAAGGTGCGGCGCGCCGTTCCAAGAGGAGAGGCTGAGTTGCGCAAGCACATCAACCGACATGCCTTCGCGCAACTCAGCGGCGCGATGACTGAGCCGCCAACCGATGGCGTCCCAGACTACACGTCGGCTATCGCCCAGGCGGAGCTGCAGGTGCGGCGGCAGACCGTCTGTTTGGTCGGCGCGCCCAACAAGCCGTGCCGCCCTCACAACAGCGTTGCGCAGCCAAAATGTCGGGCGTGGGTTGCCTGCCCCGTGCGGCTCAAGCCGCAGCAAGTCTTGGACTGCCTGACTGTTGACATCAGCCAGTTTGGCGAGCGCAGCGAGGTCAAACGCCGCATCAGCGCGCAGCACGCGCGTCCAACCCTCAGCAGGGCGATGGGCGCAAGCCAGCGCTTGTAGGCGCTGGCGCAGCTCACTCAGCCGCTCAGTAGGCAGGCAGAAACCCGCCGCGGCAGCGTGACCGCCATGCCTGTAGAGCAGATCGCGCACTTGGTCGAGGGCTTGGGTGATGTGGAACCCCTCGATACTGCGGCATGAGCCGCGCGCCTGACCGCCGTCCACATGGACGACAACCGCTGGAGCGTAGCGACGCTCAACGAGCCGCTGGGCAGCCAGTCCAATCACCCCAGGGTTGAACGTGGGCGAAGCCGCGAAGAGCAGAGGAGGATCCTCGCCCAGTGCCAGCGCCTGCGCTTCAGCATCGCGGCTGATCTGGAGGGTGAGCTGCTGGCGCTCGCGGTTGCGCGCCTCAAGCTGGAGCGCTAAGCGCTGCGCCTCAACTGCATCGTCCGCGGTGAGCAGCGCGAAGGCGTCCATTGCTGTGTCCAAGCGCCCCGCTGCGTTTAGGCGCGGGCTGAGCACAAACCCGACATGATCGGCGCGAATGGAACCCAGCGCCAGCCGCGAGGCGGCTGCCAACGCCGCCAAGCCGAGCCTGGGCGCACGATTCAGGCGGCGCAATCCCAGTTGAACCAGCGCCCGATTCGCCCTCATCACTGGCACAACGTCCGCAACGGTGCCGACCGCGACGAGGTCGAGCAGCGACTCAACGTCAAACGCCGATGCCAGCATTCCTGCTGCTGCGCCCTGCGCCAGCAGCCGCGTCGCGAGCTGGAACGCAACCCCAACGCCGGCGAGATCAGCAGCGTCCACGTCTGTCTCCAGCTTCGGGTTGACCACTGCGAAGGCGCGCGGCAGCCGCCCATCCTCTGGCTCATGATGGTCGGTAATGATCAAGTCCACCCCCAGCGCGCGAGCGCGCTCTGCCTCGGCGAAGGCGCGCGCGCCGCAGTCCACCGTGACGATCACGCTGACGCCCTCGGCATGCAAGCGGTCAACGGCGCTGAGGTTTAAGCCGTAGCCCTCTTCAAAGCGGTCGGGAATGTAAACCCGCACCTGTGCGCCGAGGGCGCGCAGCACCTCTGTCATCACCGCGCAGGCGGTAACGCCGTCACAGTCGTAGTCGCCGTAGACGGCGATGCGCTCGCGCTGTCGAATGGCTTGCAGCAAGCGCGCGGTCGCCCGATTGAAGTCGGGCAACGTGAACACGGGCAGCGCACCTGGGGAAAGAAAGGCGCGTGCCGCGTCAGGATCGCGCAACCCGCGCGCGTAGAGCACTTGCGCTGCCAGCGGGTGAACGTCGGGCAGCGCAGCGAAGAAAGCATCTGGCGCGCGCTCAGCGAGCTGCCAAACGGTCGGCATCGTAGTTCAAGCGCGATCAGCGCAGTAGCGTGAACAAGCGGTGCGCTGTCGCCTCGAGCGCTCGCCCCATCTGCTCAGGGGTCACCGAGAAACCGCCGCTCTGCGCAAAGGTTGGTGAGCCGCCGCCCTTGACGCCACCGTTGGGGAACAGCTCCAACAGCATTTGGCGGAGTTGAGCCGCCATGTCGATCTCGACCTGGGCAGAGCGCGCGAAGACAAGGCAACTGTTCTCGCCAGCTATCCCGAGGACGGTGATCACCTCGTCCTGCTCACACAAGGCGCGCGCTAATCGGCGCAGGTCGTCTGGCGTGCGGTCTTCGAGCAGCCGCACGAGCAGTCTGCCCTTGTTGCCCTCGAGGGCGCCCTCGAGCATGGCGGCTGCCTCGCAGCGCGCGAGGCGCGTTTGCGCATCTTGGAGCGCCTTGTATGTGCGGTCGCGTTCATCCAGCAGCCGCTGCACTGCCTGGTCAACCTGATAGCGCGGCGCGTTCAGGCTGTCCACCAACCGAGCGACCACGCAATGCACTTGCGCGTAATCAGCGAGCGCGCGCTTGCCGCAGCGGAAGGTGATGCGCGTCTCGCTGCCGCGCTTCTCCGCGCGGATGATCTTGATCAGCCCAATCTGGGCCGCGCTGCGGACATGCGTGCCGCCACAGGCAGACCAGTCATACGCGCCCACTTCGACGATGCGGATCGCGCCGCGCACCTTTGGCGGACGGCGCAGCGGCAGCGCGGCTGCCTCAGCCTCAC
>JANWZM010000044.1 GCA_025054635.1 Thermoflexales bacterium | reverse complement strand
CCGACCCAGCCTGCGTGGCAAATCATGGCGACGATCTTGCCCTGGGCGTAGGCGTCGCGGATGAACTGTTTGACGCTCTCGTAGCGGCGCAGCTTGTCAGGCGCCCACCCCCCGGGCACAACAACGGCGTCGAAATCGGCTGCTTGGAGCGTTTCAGCCGCAGCCTCGCTCGTCGCGCTTAGCCCGCCGCTTTTGCTCTTGTAGGTTGTGTTCGCCTTTGGCGCGACCGTGGTGATCTGCGCGCCCTCCTCTCTCAGGCGCATGTAAACCGCCCAAAACTCCAGGTCTTCAAAGCCATCCTCGACGAAGAAAGCGACACGCTTGTTCTGCAGCTTCATCGAGCCTCATCTTAAACGATGCGCGCTGTGAGCAATACGCTCAATTGGTGCTGCACTCAACTCAGTGCAGGGGCGCTTAAAGGTCTGCTCGGCAAACGCTGCCCCAGGCGCAAGTTATGATAAAACTGAAGGGGTAGACAGCTGAACCTGTTACAACACTCCTGAATGCGACGACCGCGAACGATTTACAACACAGAGCCACAGGCTCAACGCGCCTTTCTCGTCGGGGTAGAGATCCGCGACCCCGAGTACTGCGACGCCCACGCCCGACTGCCCCTAGAGTCCTCGATGGAGGAGCTTGCCTTGCTGTGCAAGACAGCAGGGCTAGAGGTAGTTGGGCAGACCACGCAGCAGCTCGACCGTCCAAACCCAAACACGTTCATCGGCACTGGCAAGCTGCAGGAGATCATCGCCTGGCGCGATGCGCTGGGCTTTGACGTGCTGGTGTTCGACGACGAATTGTCGCCTCGCCACCAACGAGAGCTGGAGGAGGCGATGGGCGAGACGGTGACGGTGATTGACCGCACGGCGCTGATCTTGGATATCTTCGCCCAACATGCGCAGACGCGCGAGGGCGCGCTGCAAGTCGAGTTGGCGCAGTACGAGTACCGCAAGCCGCGCCTGACGCGCATGTGGACGCACTTGGCGCGCCAGGCAGGAGGTGGTGCAGGGCGCAGCGGCACGGGCGGCGTCGGGTTGCGCGGGCCGGGCGAGACCCAGCTCGAGGTTGACCGGCGGCGCATCAACGAGCGCATGACCAAATTGCGCCGCGAGCTCGAGGAAGTGCGACGACAGCGCGCCTTGCAGCGCAATCACCGCAAGCGCGGCGAAGTGCCCAGCGTCGCCATCGTCGGCTACACCAACGCAGGCAAGTCCACGCTGCTCAACGCGCTCTCCAAGGCGGATGTGCTGGCTGAAGACAAGCTCTTCGCTACGCTCGACCCGACGACGCGCCGCGTGCGGCTGCCGCGCGGTCACTATGTGCTGTTCACCGACACAGTTGGCTTCATCCAGAAGCTGCCCACTCAGCTTGTGGTCGCCTTCCGCGCCACGCTCGAAGAGATCACCGAAGCCGATGCCGTTCTACACGTCGTGGACGCATCGCACCCGAACGCCATCGAGCAAGCTCAAACAGTTGTGGAGACACTGAACGAGCTCGGCGCTGGCACAAAGCCGATGGTGATCGCGCTGAACAAAGCAGACCGCGTTGATCCCGCGCGGCGCAATTCGGTTGCGGTCGGGCTGCTGAGCGAAGGCATCTGGATATCCGCCCTAAACCGCGAGGGATTCGATGAGCTGCTGGCAGAGATCGAGGCGGCACTGTTCGAGCGGCTCGTGCCGATCCGCGTCCGCCTGCCCTACAAGGCAGGCGACCTGCTGGCGCTGCTGCGGCGTGAGGGCTTAGTTGAAAGCGAGCTGCCTGAGGAGCGCAGTTTGTTGATCAGCGGTCGCGTGCCCGGCAGGTTGCTCGGCACCTTTCGCCCATACGCAGCGCCGCGCCTCTAACGCGGTGCAAACGCCCAGCTTATGCACAACGAAGGTCGTCCAGGTAAGGTTGCCCGTGAGTGAGAGAGTGAGAGATGAACTGGTCTTTTCGCATCGCGCGCGTGCGCGATATTGACATCAAGATCCACATCACCTTCTTCCTGATTCTGCTGCTGGGCGCAATCCAATGGTCAGGGAGCACGCCAGACAACCCGGCAGAGGGCGCGCTGTTTGGCGTAGTGTTGATGATCCTGCTCTTCACCTGCGTGACCCTGCACGAGCTTGGTCACAGCATCGCGGCTCAGGTCTTTGGCATCCCCGTCCGAGAGATCGTGCTGCTGCCGCTCGGCGGCGTGGCGCTGATCAGCCGAAATCCTGAGAAGCCGCTGCACGAGCTGATCATCGCCCTTGCCGGCCCTGCCGTCAACGTGGTTATCGCGGGTGTCTTGTTCGTCGCCACAGGGGCGACGCTGCGGGCTACGATCCTAGACGGTCGTGGCTCACTCGGTGAGCTGATCAGTCAGCCTTCCCTGGAGACCTTGTTGCTTTGGCTGCTCGCGGCAAACATCAGCCTGGTTGTCTTCAACATGATCCCCGCCTTCCCGCTGGACGGTGGTCGGGTTTTCCGCGCGATCTTGGCGATGTTCATCGGCTTCCCTCGCGCGACGCGGATTGCTTCGGCAGTGGGTCAGGTCGCAGCGATTGGCTTGGGTGTGTTCGGGTTCATCAGCGGCAACTTCATCTTAGTGCTGATTGCGGTCTTCGTCTTCTTCGGCGCAGGTCAGGAGAACGCACAAGCCCTATCTAAGACTGTGCTGCGCACGCGCCGTGTGGGCGATGCTTACAACAAGCACGCGCTCAGTCTGCAGATCGGCGATCGGGTGAGTCGTGTGGTGGACTACTTGCTGACCAGTTACCAGCCCGACTTTGCCGTGATGCAAGGCAGCCGGCTGCTCGGCATCATCACGCGCGAAGACGTGATGCTTGCCTTGTCCAGCCGCCCCGACGACTGCTACGTGACGGAGATCATGCAGCGCGAGTTTCTTCAAGTTGACGCAAACAAGACACTTGACGAGGTGCGTCAACTCATGACGGAGCGGGGCGCGCGCTTGGCAGCCGTGTTCGACGGCCCGAACTACCTAGGCTTGATCAGCATTGAAGACATCAGCGAGGCATTCGCTGTGCTGAGCTTCCTGGAGCGGCAGCAGCAATTACGGCAGCGTGCTGTGTTCTAAGCGCGCTAGGGTGTGACGGTGGCGCAGCCGCCACCACACCCCCACTGGATAGCCAACCATCTTGGCAACATCGCCGACGAGTCGAATCACAGGAACGAGCGCACTTGCCTTTGCCCTCTGCCACGGCGAAAGCGACGCCGACCAAGCGCGCAGCCGGCGGTACGGCCCGCGCGTGTAGGCGAAGGCGCCGAGCGCAAGCATCCCCAAGCTGAGCAAGCGAACAGGGCTGCTGCCGAGGAGGACGCCGATTGTCAGGATCGGCAAGCCGAGCAGGTAGGTGCTGTAGCGCACCAGATGGCGTCGGAAGAACAGATTCGCCTTGCCGTCACCCCGAGCGTACTGGTAGTACTGCTTGAAGAACGCGCGCAGCGAGCCGCGCGGTCTGAAGTGCGCAACGGCGCTGGGGACGAAGACGAACTCGCCGAAGCGTCGTCGCAGGGCAAGGTCAAATACGACATCCTCGCAGTAGTCCAGCCACTCCGGATAGCCGCCGACGGCTGCCCATGCCTCGCGCGTGAACGCAATCGAGCGCGAGGAGGGCATGAAGCGCCGGATCACGATGTCCTCCTGAGCGGGCAGCACGGTCGCGCCCATCGCGACCTCGAAGGGGGTGTGCGGGTCAGGGATAAAGAAGCCAGCTACAGCGTGAGGGGTGATTCGCCCCTCGTTGTCCAGTGTGAACGGTGCGCACAGGTGCTCCAGCCAGTGCGGGTCGAGGCGGACACCAGCATCCGTGCATGCGATCAACGGGTGCTGCGCAGCCGCGATTGCTAGGTTGCGCCCACGCGCGATGTTCGCGCCTGGCGCTTCAATCACGCGCAACGGCAATCGCTGCTCGGCGCGCAGAAGAGCGACCGTGTTGTCTTGGCTGCCGCCATCGCAGACGATGACCTCATCAGGTAGGCGGGTCTGCGCCGCGATTGAGTCGAGCAGCGCAGGCAGGCTGTGCGCCTCGTTCAGCACTGTGACCACCAACGACACCTTCAACGTGGAAGGGCAGGTCGAGGAGCGTTCATCGCAAGCGTAGGTGGGTGTGGGGTTTGCGCTTATCTCCTTCTCCGATTGGAGAGGGCAGGGCTGAGGGCTGAGCAACGCACTCTTCCCTGTCGTGTGTTCTGCCCTCACCCCTGCGCCCCTCTTCCCAAGGGAGAGGGGACGGGGGTGAGGGCGGTGAGGGCATCCCGGCCCAATTCGCCTTCTTCTTGACCCGCCCGGAGCAGGCGCGCGATCCGCGACGGCTGATCGCGCTGACGCCGCAGGACATCGCGCGGATCAACCCGAACACGCGCACGCTGCCGATCTTCCGCACGCCGCAGGACGCCGCGTTGACCCGCGCCATCTACCGGCGCGTCCCCGTGCTGGTGAACGAGCGCACCGGCGAGAACCCGTGGAGAGTATCTTTTAAGCAAGGGCTGTTTAACATGTCCTCTGACTCCGGCCTGTTCCGCACGCAGGATGCGCTGGAGCGAGAGGGGTTCACCTTGCAAGGCAACCGCTTCGTCAAGGGCGAGGCGTGCTACCTGCCTTTGTACGAGGCGAAGATGATCTGGCACTACGACCACCGCTACGGCACCTACGCGGGCGCGGCCGGGCGCGGCAGCACCCAGCTGCCCACCCCCGACGACGCCGCGCATGCCGACCCGGGCTTCGTCGTCCAGCCCTGGTATTGGGTGCGCGTCGAGGAAGTCGAGGCGCGCCTTGGCAACTGGAAGCGCAAGTGGCTGATTGGGTTTCGCAACGTGACCAACGCGACCAACGAGCGCACCGCGATCTTCAGCCTGCTGCCACTAGCCGGAGTAGGAAACAGCTTGCCAATTTTGCTTCTTGACACCAAAAGAACATCAGTTGTCGCATGTATAGTTGGAAACTTAAGTGCGATCCTATTCGACTGGATAGCCCGGCAGAAGTTGGCTGGCGTGAACATGAACTTCTTTTACGTAGAGCAGTTCCCCGTTCTGCCCCCTCATGCTTACGGCGCGGCCGACCTGCGCTACCTCGTCCCGCGCGTGCTGGAGCTGACCTACACCGCCTGGGACATGGCGCCCTTCGCCGCCGACGTGTGGAGCGAGGCGGATGACGACTTGCGGGCGGCGATTCGGGCGCAGCGGGGTGTGCCCTCACCCCTAGCCCCTCCCCCTGAGGGGGAGGGAAGCAACCCTCCCTCGCCCCTTGGGAGAGGGGGGCAGGGGGGTGAGGGCATCCCACTTCCTCCATTCAAGTGG
>JANWZM010000027.1 GCA_025054635.1 Thermoflexales bacterium | reverse complement strand
GCTGGCAGCTCAAGATGATCACCAACCGAGGGGTCAAGGTCTACCCCGATGGACTGCCCGAGACCTTCTGCACGGATCACTGGCGCTGCCGCTTCCTTGCTGTAAACGCGCCCATCGCCTACGCTGAGGTGATTGGCTTACTTCAGGCGCTGAGCCAGGCGGGGTTCGATGTGATCAAAACAGAGAACCTTTACACTTACGACGGCGAGCAAGGGTTTTCGCTTGGGCAAGGGGAGTAGCGCGGCTACGCCACACACTACAGGCAAAATGGCTTTGCCCCCGGCGGGCCGGGCGGCAGGCGCTCAGCACAGAACGAACGCGGGTAGGTGATGACGTTTGGCTTCGGCGCAGCAAGGTACGCTTGAGCAACCTGCTCGCCCTCAGCCAGCATCGCCTCAGTGTGCTGCCACTCGCCGAGCGCAACACTTTGATAGCCCTTCAAGGCAATGTGATGGAGCACGACACCAGGTTGGGCGACCGCCCACTCTAGCTCGCGCAGCACGCCCTCGTATAGCGCACGGCGCACTGACCAACCCACAATGCCAAACGCGCCGTTGATCGGCGCTTCAGGCTCGACATCGAGCGCCAAGTCAAGCGCCCAAATCTCCGTCGCTCCGCGCGCCAGCGCAACCTTGAGCGGCAAGTTTGAGATCACCCCGCCATCCACGAAAGCTTGGCTGTCTTGGTAGGTCGGCGGGAAGAAGCCCGGCACAGCTGCGCTCGTGATCACAGCGTCAACTAGGGGCGCGGTTGGGTCGTCACCATAGAGGTAGAGCGTGTAGGTGCGCAAATGGCAGATGGTGACATAGAGCGGCAGACGCAGGTCACCAAATGTGCGCACTCCTGGTGGCATTGCTGCTTCGATGAAACGCCGCAGCGATGTGTTGTCCGCCAGTGCTTCTTTACCTGCAAACAGGTTGGCTGCTGCGCGGAGCGGCGAGAAGGTGAAAGGGCGCACCTTGGCTGCGCTGCGCCACAAGTCCAGCAGCCGCTCAGCCTGTGCCGGCGAGGGGTTGACTGCAATCACCAAGCCATTCATCGCGCCGACAGAGGAGCCGACGACGAGCTCAGGTGTGATCCCGCAGCGCAGCAACGCACGCAGCGCGCCTGCCTGCAACGGGCCGCGGTTGCCGCCGCCAGAAAGCACAAACGCGCGCATGGTGCTTCTGCTTACGGCTGTGGTGTCGGCGTCGGTTGTGGGATCGGCGTGGGCGTTGGCTCTGGCGTTGGGGGCGCTGCTGGGGTGGATGGGCGCACCGGCCCAATAAATTGCGATGGGTCGAGCAGAAAAGGCTGGTTTGCGGGTAGGAAGATCGTCTGTACGCCTGGGGACAACTTCTCGATGTAGCGGTAGGTTAGCAAAGCAGGGTTGTCCTTGAGCTGTGCACCGATCAACGACAGCGCCTCAGCCTCAGCTTTGGCGCGGATGATCTGCGCCTCCGCTTCTGCCTTGGCGCGCGTCACCGCGGCATCAGCCTGCCCCTGTGCTTGCACACGGACGCGCTCCGCCTCCTGGCGCTCCTGCTCAACCAGGAAGCGCGCGCGCTGGGCGTTTTGCTCAGCAATTTGCTTTTGCTCAACCGAGTTTGCGTACTCCTGGTTGAAGGTGATGTTGCGCAGCAAGAAGGCGCTCAGCTCCAGTCCATCGTTCGCTAGCGCCTCAGCAAGCTGCTCGGTGATCCGAGCTTGCAGCGCCTCGCGCTTGGTGCTGTAAACCTCCTCAACGCCGTAGGCAGCCACAGCGTTATAGATGATGCTGCGCGCGCGCGGGCGAACAAGCCCTTCTTCGTAGTTGTCCTGCCATTTGACGTAGAGGACGGCGAGCTTTTCCGGATCGACGCGGTAGGTCACGCTGGCGTCAATGAACACCTCTTGCCCATCCGCGGTGCGCGCAGTGACTGGACCGACGCCGCTGGAGTCGCCCTCGACTGCTGATCGCGACATGGTGTAAGTGCGCTGCACAATCGAGTAGCGCTTGACGCTCTCGATGATGGGCACAACGAAATGCACCCCAGGCGTCAACACTGGCTCGCGTAAGCCAGTGAACAGGTTGATCACCAATCCGCGCTCCTGCGGCGGGATGAAGACCAATCCTGCGCTGAGCGTGTTCAGCCCGAGCCAGCCCACCAGCAGGATAGCAATCAGAGAAACGGAGAACTTCGCTGGGCGTCCTTGAGAGCGCTGCGAGGCGATGACTGCTACGTATAGCGCCAGCACGAGCAGCAACCCCCACCCGATCACACTCAAGAACTGAAATCCTGTCGGCATCGTTCAAGTACCTCCATTGGTCTAGCCCTCATACCCTTTGCCCTAAGAGTATCGAGCATGTGGCGCACTGTGCGCTCGCAGGGGATTGTCTGGACTTGGATATATAGCGCATTATGCGGCTCCTTGCCTTCACCTCCATTCCCTCTCCCTGAGCTTTTTATTGCCCACATCTCAGGCAGCCCTCTGGGAGGAGGGCAGGGGATGAGCATTGGGCGCGCGCGGCGCGCCTCTACAGTGGCTCGGGGCAACAGGCGCGTAGGGGCACATTGCGTGCGCCCCGTCGTGCTAGAGCGCGAGCACGCGCGGCGTGCCCCTACCCTGTCATCCTCCTGCGCTTTGCGGGCTTCTTGTCGCTTGTGCCTCAAACATGGACGCTGGACAGGTTGGATGCGCTGCTTTGTAACGTTGTGGGTAATGGACAGCTCCCTGAGGGAGAGGGAACATGGTGAGCGCAGAGTGACACACCTTCCTGTGTATTCGTCCAGTCACTCCTGCTCGCAGTGAGCTTCATTGGATTTGCAGCATACTACGGGGTAAACTGCAGCGGGGCGAGAACCGGACGTGTCTAGACCGGGATCCTTGGTGGATTGCCCAAAACTGCGTTAGCGTTCTGGACACAAGAGGCGCATCCGATGAGGAACGAGCTTGCTCTGATCATCAGCGGACTAGTAGCTACAGTTTGTTTCTCGGCGCCTGCCTGGGCGGCAGCACCAGCGACGCTCAGTCGGGAGGCGCTCGCCAACGCTGAATATCCTCTCGAGGCAGTTCGCGCGGGAAAAGTCAAACTCACCAACGGGTTGTTCACCGATGAGACAGCCAACGTTCGCGTCCAGCTCAGCGCGGTGCAGGCGAGCGGTGACTTGAACGGTGACCGCGCGCCCGATGCGGCAGTTGTGCTCTCGGTTAGAACCAGCGCAGGCAGCGTGCTGCTATATCTTGCTGCCGTGCTCAACGTCGAGGGCAAGGCGCAGCCTGTGGCTTCAGTCTTCCTCGGCGAGCGAATCGGTGTGCGCGAAGTGCGGATTGACTCGCGCGGACAGGTTGTCGTTGCGATCCTCGACCGCCGTGCCAATCAGCCGATCACAGCGCGCCCAACTGTGCGCACCAGCCGTGCTTATGCGCTGCGCGGTGATGCGCTCATCCCAACAGGGCTGCTCTCGGCAGATGCGCTGGCGAACGCGGAATACCCGCTTGTGTTCTCAGACCCTGCGCTCAACCGCGCTGTGCCGCTCGAAGACAGCGGCTACCGCGATCCCCGTGCGCGTCTAACGGTGCGCCTGAACCGCGCGCCGCGCGCGTTCGGCGACTTGAACGGCGACGGCGCCCCTGATGCTGCAGTGGTTTTGTCTGTCTCCGGCGCAAACGGCGCACCGACGCTGATCAGCGCCGTGATGAACGACAACTACACTGCCAAGCCGCTAGCCTCTGCGCTGATCGGCGAGCGTCAGACCGTGCGTCGGCTATCCATCCGCGACGGGGTGATCGAGGCTGAGCTTGTTCAACGCGACGCTTCACGTGCATCAACCCAGATTCGCCGCCTGCAAGTGCAGAACGGCGCGCTCGTTGACCTTGCCATCGAGCCACCCAAGCCGAGCGGGTTGCTGATCTTTGCGTGCGACCAGGGCAAGACGGTCAACGTGATTTACGACGAGGCAAACAACACTGCGACGGTGACGTTCGGAAGCCGTACTGAGCTGCTTGTCCGCGTAGCGTCCGCGCCTGGTGTGCGCTACGACAACGAGCGTCTGTCATGGGTGGTAGAAGGCGCGCGCGGCACGTTGTCGGATGCGCGCACAGGGCAGGTGCTGGCGGCAAACTGTGCTGGTCAGCCTTTGCCTGCCTCGACGTTGAGTGGGGTGATCACTGGCACCGTAGTGCTGCTGCCGCGCGCTGTGCTGCCGCCGAGCGCCGTCGTGGAGGTTCGCCTGCAAACGCTGACGGGCGCGGATGGGCTGCCGAGCGACGTGGCGGTGCAGACCTTTGCTGCGAGCGGACAGCGATCACCGCTGCCTTTTGAGCTGCGCTACGACCCTGCGCGGATTGACCCACAGGCGCGCTATGCGCTGAGCGCGCGTGTCCTAGTCGGCACACAAGTGCGCTGGGTCAGCCGCGCGCTGGTGCCAGCGCTCACCCAGGGCGCACCAGCAAGTGGCATTCAGGTCACTGCACGGGGCGTGAGATAGAGAGCTTCCTGGGCTGGAGCGCAGCATGCGGAGTCATCGCCACCAGAGCGACTAATTCAATGACAAGGAGTGGAGATGCTGCCAAACAGTAGCAAAAGCATACGCCTTGCTGGCTTCGTCGTTGTTGCAGCCGTTCTCGGCGTGGGCGCTGGGTTGCTCTTGCTCATTGCGGGGGGACGTCCTGCCCCAAGCTTTGCGCTCGCTCGCCCGAACCACAACAACCTGTTTGCACCGACCCAATTCTTCACTGACATTTACGACCTCCAAGGGGACAACTCTGTCGTGCCGACACTGCTCCAGGGAGTTGGGCTTGCCTCTTGCGATAGCCCAATAATTCTTACACCGAATAACGCTACTTTTTACCGCTTGGCACCGGGTCTGAACCTCCCCTCAGAGGATACAGACATCTACCGAATCCCGCTTGTGCCGCAGCTCCAGTACACCTTAGTTGTGACCCCTGTAATCAGTCCGCTAGAGTTTTTCGCCGTGCTTCAAGACCCAACCTTCAACGTCATCAGGAGTCTCCCGAACGTATCGCCCACTGTGGTTATTTCATTCCCCTCGACCGCAGGAGGGAACTTTCAGCTCACCCTCAAAGCGGCAAACGCGTTTGCCATCTCGCAGACCTCTCAGAATCTCCCCTATCGGATCACGATCTGCAGCGCCCAGCTCCCACCCCCAACGCCAACGCCACTGCCTGGGCTTAGCCCAGACGCACTTGAGCCGAACGACTTCATCACCGAGGCAAACACCCCGATCACGAACGTGCGCGCGACAGCAAGTTTCATCGCTGTTGGCACGACGATCAATAACCTGTCTTTCTACCCATTCGACACGCCGACGCGCACCGTGGACAGTGCCGATTGGTTCAGGATGTTCGGCTTGGCGGGCGTAACCTACCAAGTTGAGACCAGCAACGTGCAGCCTGGGGTGGAGACTGTGCTTGAGGTCTTTGACGCGGCGGGGACACAGCTCATCGCTGGACCGAACAACCGGCACACCCCCGGTCAGCGTGGGTCGCGCGTGGTCTTCACACCGCCGAGCCAGGGCATCTACTGGATCAGGGTAACCAATATCGACCAATCACCGCGCGTACCTGGG
This sequence comes from Thermoflexales bacterium, assembly GCA_025054635.1. Taxonomy (GTDB): domain Bacteria; phylum Chloroflexota; class Anaerolineae; order J036; family Brachytrichaceae; genus DRWP01. The sequence goes on along the minus strand of JANWZM010000027.1, from coordinate 25,967 downwards.
CAGACCTACTCGCTGTCGGTGATCGAGGTCGTGCAGCCAACCGCAACGCCGCCGCCAACGCCAACTCCAGTCACACCAACGCCGTACCCGCCAGGAATGGATCAATTCGAGTACAACGGCGATTTTGACTTTGCCACGCAAATCGCCCCTGGGGTGAAATACGGCCCGCTCAACTTAGTCCCCTTCCAGCCCCCTAGTCCAGGCACTGTGGACAACGATTTCTTCAAGCTGCCCGTCAAGCAGGGGGTGTTCTATACGTGCGAGACGCTGGACTTAGCGCCTGGCGTGGACACGAACATCATCGTTTACAACCAAGACCGCGCTGGGATTGGTGGGAATGACGATATTTCGCCTGAGGAGCGCATCCGCGGCAACTTCCGCAGCCGCTTCTCTTGGTTGTCTGGCTATACAGGCATCGCATATGTCCTAGTCGGCGATGTCAACCCTCCGCGTGCCGACCAAGCCGCGCAACGCACCTACTCGCTGCAGTGCAGTATCGGGCTGCCCGAGACGCCAACCCCGACGCCGCAAGCTCCGACCTCCACCCCGACGCCGCCACCGATTCCACCGACGCCGCTGCCGCCGGAGCCGGAGCCGACGCCGTTCCCAACCCCGCGCACCGCGCAAAACCTGGCTGTTCGCCCTATTGAGCCAACGCTACTGCCACCTAGTGCCCCTCAGCCAACTCCAACTCCACGCATCGCCCAAGTCACCGTGCAGATCTTCAACGACCTCAATCGCAACGGTCAGCTCGACTCGGCAACGGGTGAGGGTATTCTCGGCGTGTCTGTCCGCATTTTCGACGAGTCAACAGGCGTGCCTCTCGCGCAGGGACTGACGGACAGCAGCGGGCAGGTGCGCTTCTCGGTCGAGACCAATGCGCCGTTGCGCGTCAGTGTGCCGTTGTTCGCTTACTCGACCGTGATCACGGACTCGCCTGGGCTTGTGCGGATTGGGGTGATCAGCCGAGTGTCGCTACCGCGCCGCGTCGGGTGAGCGATAACTGAGGACAAGCCCGAGCGCCAACGTCAGCCCAAGCACAAACACAAGCAGCGTCAGCGCATCTGCCCTTGTCATCGCAGGGGGCAGTGTCAGCGCTGCAGCGACCATGCTCGGCAGCGCAATCGCAGCCGTCAGCCCTGCGCTGAGGAGTACAGCGCGGCGCTCAGCGAGCACGAATCCAGCAACGGCTGGCAGCACGATGTAGATCGGCCAGTTCACCCCATTCACGTAGCCTTGCACAAACTGTCGCGGCAATAGGAACAGCGCTGTCTGCGCGATCAAGCCGTAGGTAGCGGCGCGGAGGTTGCGCTGCGCTAGCCATGCGAAGAATGGAAGCAGGACTAGGTCTATCACCCCGAACGCCACGCTGACAGGGTGGCGCAGCGTCAGCAAGACGAGGATGAGAAAGGCTGACGCCAGTACTGCCTTGACGCGCAGCACCACGGCGAACCGCGCGCGGCTGTCTGCATTGTTGGGGTGCACAGCGTCGGGCTAGTTGTCGGGGCGGGCTGCGCGCGCCTGCATCCGCTCTAGCATGCGTCGCGCGTCGCGATCGTTCGGGTCAGCGAGCACAGCGCGCCGGAAAGCTGCAATCGCTAGCTCGATCTCGCCGCGGTCTTGGTAGATCAACCCGATGTTGTAGGCGACGCTGTGCGCTAGCGGGTCGAGGTCGAGCGCACGATAGAACGCAGCCAGCGCGCGCTGTTGGCGCTCTTCGGTCGCCGTGGCGCGGTTGCCTAGATAGGCTGCACCTAGATTGATCCAGACTTGCACGTTGTCTGGCGCGATCCGGGCTGCGGCTTCTAGCACAGGGATGGCGTGGCGCGGTTTGCCCGCCATCAGGTAAGCCCCACTGAGGTTGATTGCCGCGTCAACGTCGTCTGGCTTAAGTTTGTATGCGCGCTGCAACAACGGGAGCGCGTCCATGGGTTTGCCCGCAGTGAGCAGGCGCGTGCCTTCTACTAGGTTGTCGCGGAACGCGCTCTCATGGCGGCGGCGCAGCCACTCGTTCAGGCGCTCGCGCTCGGGGTCTATGCCATCAGACATTTGCATACAGCTTCAAAATCCTTCCAGTTTGCTTAGATCAGCGATGCCCTCCGCTAAGCGGACAACTTGCCCAACCAATGCTAGCCGCGCTGCGCGCAGCTCTGGCTGATCAGCCATGATCATCACCGCGTCGAAGAACTGGTTGATGTTTGGGACAAGCGAATGCAGCCCAGCAACCAGCGAGGGAACGTCCGTCGGTTTCGGCAGCGCTGCGAGCGCCTGTGCGAGTGCTCTAGCGTGGGGGGTGGTGTCGAGTGCAGGGTTGCCGCTCAGGTCTTGACCGCGGGCAATGCGGGCGCAGCGGGCGTAGGCAGCGAGCACAGCGGGCCAGTCCGGCTGTGCCACAGCTTCGCTGAGCTGATGCACCGCCTGGTGTGCAGCCGCTGGGTTATCCCCTTGGGCTGCAATCACTGCCTCTACCACATCGTGGCGGAAGCCCTCATCTAGGAACTGCTGGCGTTCGCGCTCAAGGATGAACCCATGCGCTGCGTCAATCGCGCCGTTCGCTGGGATTGGCAGCAGCGCGCTCGCTGCCGCTAAGCCGGTGCGCAGGGAGAAGCGGCGACTTGCCGCGATCAAGTTCTGCACCACTCCAATCGCGGCTCGCCGTAATGCGAACGGGTCTGCGTTCCCTTTCGGCGCTAATCCAGCCGCAAACAACCCGGCTAGGCTGTCCAGTTTGTCTGCTAACGACAACAGCAACCCTGCCTCAGTCTGCGGGGACTGATCGCCTGCGAAGCGCGGCAGATAATGCTCAAAGATCGCCTCAGCGACAGCGTCTTTGTCTGGCTCACTGCTGGTTAGGCGATGGTAAATCCGCCCCATCACCCCTTGCAGGGCAGTGAACTCAACAACGAGGTTTGTCGCCAAGTCTGCTTTGCACAGACGCGCAGCCTTGCGCGCGATGGCGATCTGTTCTGGCGCAGCGCCAAGCTGAGCGCCGAGCGGCTCGACCAGCCGCTCCAGCCGCCGCGCTTTGTCCAGCATGCTGCCAAGCTTTGCCTGGAAGGTGATCGTGTCTAGGTGAGGCAAATAGGCTTCGAGCGGCTTCTGGATGTCCTCGCGGTAGAAGTAGGCGGCATCGGCGAAGCGAGCGTTGACTACGTCTTCGTTGCCGCGCCGGACCAGCCCACCCTCATCAGGTGGACCGTTGCGGACGGTGATGAAGTAGGGCAGCATCCGCTCTGAGTGCGCCTCCAGCACGGTAAAGTAACGCTGCTTCTTGCGCATCACGCTGGTCAGCACAGGCGCGGGGAGATCTAAATACTCGGGCGGAAAGCTGCACAGCAGCGCTGTCGGTTGCTCTACCAAGTCAGTGACTTCCTCGAGCAGCGCTTCATCCTCTGCGAGGCGCCCGCCGATGTTCGCGGCAAGCCGCTCTGCCTGGGCGCGGATGACCGCCTTGCGCTCGGCGCGGTTACCGAGAATGTGATGCTGGCTCAGCAAGGTTGGATAGTCCTCAGCGCGCGGGATGATGAATGCAGGCGACCCTGCGCCGCGCGGCCCCCAGCTCTGGCGACCGCTGGACACACCAGCAAACGCGAAGGGGATCACAGCTTCGCCGAGCAAGGCGACGATCCAGTTGATCGGTCGAGCGAAGGCAACATTGCTGGCGTTCCAGCGCATGCTCTTCTCGAACGCGATCCTGCTCAGCGCCTCGGGCAACGCGCGCGCGAGCACCTCTATGCTGGGCTTGCCGAGTTGCTGCCGGCGGGCGAAGACATATTCGCTGCCGCGCTCCTCACGAACAACCAGCGCTGATGGCTCGACGCCGACACGTTGGGCAAAGCCAAGCCCTGCCTGGGTCAAGTTGCCCTCGGCGTCAAAGGCGGCTTTGGCTGGCGGCCCTTTGACCCACTCGTCCACGTCGTTTTGGCGCGGGGCAACTGACTCGACCAACACGGCTGTGCGGCGCGGCGTGGCGAACGTGTGCACAGCGCCATGGTCAATCCGCTCTGCCTGCAGAGCCTCCAAGACGTACTGACGAAGCTGGCGCTCGCACACAGGCACATCGTCAGCGGGCAGCTCTTCTGTGCCCAGCTCGACCAGCAGGCTCGCTGGATATGGGGGTGCAGAAGCAGCATCTGGCACTTGCTCAACTACTTCAGACGTGGACGCGGGTTGCTGCCACGGGAAACCCAGCGCCTCGCGCTGCTTGAGGTAGGCAGTCGCTGTCTCACGCGCGAGGTCGCGCATCCGCGCGATAAAACGCTGGCGCTCGGTTACACCAATTGCGCCGCGGGTGTCGAGCAGGTTGAAGGCATGTGAGCACTGGAGCACGTAGTCGTGCGCGGGCAACACCAGACCGCGCTCGAGCGCGCGCTTGCACTCTTGCTCGTAGGTCGCAAATAGCGTTTGTAGGGCGTTGACATCCGCGTGTTCAAAAGCGTAAATGCTGCGCTCGCGTTCATCGTCGTAGCGCACATCGCGATAGGTGCGCTGGGCGTTCCATTTCAGGTCGAAAACGTTTCGCACGCCCTGTAGCGCCATGGCGATCCGCTCAAGCCCATAGGTCAACTCCAGCGCAACTGGGTCGAGCGTGTAACCGCCGACCTGCTGGAAGTAAGTGTATTGGGTGATCTCCAGCCCGTCTAACCAGACCTCCCAGCCCAGCCCCCAAGCGCCGATAGTCGGCTGTGCCCAGTTGTCCTCGACAAACCGAATGTCGTGCTTGTCCAAGTCCACCCCGATAGCCCGCAGGCTCTCCAAGTAAAGCTCCTGGGAACGCTCTGGCGGCGGCTTGAGGATCACTTGGAACTGGGTATGAGTGTAGAGTCGGTTCGGGTTTTGTCCATAGCGACCATCGTCTGGGCGCACGGACGGCTCGACGTAAGCTACATTCCACGGCTCCGGCCCGAGCACGCGCAGGAAGGTAGCCGGGTTCATTGTGCCTGCGCCAACGATCTGGTTGTGCGGCTGCCAGATGACGCACCCCCAGTCAGCCCAGAATGCCTGCAGGCGCAGAATCAAGTCTTGGAAGGTCTGCATTAGTCCAGCGCTGGATTGTACGCCTAGCGCTTGTGGAGTGAAGGTTTGGGGCGTGACTCTAGCAGGCAGGGAGTGACTGCGTGCCCCTATGTTGTGGCCGCCTGCCCTCGCGCGGTAGCCGTCACAAGTCTCGCCTAATGCTCGGTGCACCCAGCCTCCGCGTGTACGGGGGTGCGCTTCAAGGCTGAATACAACGCGCAAGCGCGCGTGGTAGTTCGCTTTCCCAAATTGAAACGGGCGATACAATCCCAAACATGGGCAGCCTTCGACTCCTGCTCAGAGCACTTCTAGTAGCTGTCGTTGCTGCGTTGGCGGGTGGGCTGGCGCATTCTGCACGTGCTCAGCCACCAGGGCAAAACTTGCTGGTCAACCCCAACTTTGACTGGCCTGCCCAGACCAACGGCGATGTGTGCGCGATTGGATGGCAAAAGGACAACGCCATCACCCCGCACGGCTGGATCGCATATTGGACGTGCAAGAACAGCGAAGAGCAAAACCAAGACCAGATCAATCGCGCGCCAGAGTTTCGCGTAATGACGGTTGACATTGCAGCCTACCGCGTACGCAGCTACCCAACGTCAGCCAGCTTCTTCAACTTTTGGTCGCTTAACCGTTCAGCCGGGCTATACCAAATGGTCAGCGGCATCCGCCCGGGGACGCGGTTGCGCTTCAGCTTCTGGGCGAATCTGCTCACGACGAACTCTAGCGAGCTGCCGCTCAGCTCATCGCGTCAACCGGGTGGATTGCAGGTGCGTGCGTGCATCCAGACGCTCGGGCGCGTCATCTTCCGCCCCGACGTCAACGATCCGACCACCGTGTGCGGGGCATGGATTCGCCCCTACGACACCTGGGGCGAAGCATGGGTTGAGGCAACGGCAGCGGCGGAGACCATCGCTGTTGTGATCGATTCGACAGCGGAATACCCTGTCGTTCACAACGACGTTTACGTAGATGATGCCTCGTTGGTTGTCGTTGGGAGTGCTCCACCCACACCAACACCGCTGCCTGCCTCTGCTGCTCCAGCCGCACCAGCCGGCAACACCCCTGCAGTTGTCGTCAAGATGCCGACGGCGAACGTGCGCGCTGCGCCGTCCTTCTCCGCAGCGATTTTGGCTTCCGTGCCGCAGGGCAGCACGTTTCCTGTCCGCGCCTACACGCCCGACCGCCAGTGGTGGCAAATCGAGTACGGCGGACAGTTGGCATTCATGCATCAGTCGGTGGTTGACCTCAACCCCGCAGCCCAGGCAGCGCTCGGCATTCAGGGCAACAATGCGCCGACGCCAACACCTGCGCTGCCGACACCTGCTCCCGCAACACCGTCTCAGCCGCCTCAGGTTGTGGCGAACACAGGCAGCGCGCGACTCAACTTGCGCGCTGCACCCAGACCAGACGCGCGAATTGTGGCAAAGGTTCCCAACGGCACACCCCTAGATGTGCTCGGGCGCTCGGCTGATCGAAAATGGTGGCGAGTGTCGTACCCTTCAGCGCCGGGCGGCGTGGTGTGGGTGATGGCGCAGTATGTCCTTCCAAACGCGGCGGCAGAGCAGGTTCCCCCTGGGCAGTAATTGCGCGCTGCGCCCTAGAAATGCTCGCGAATCGCACGCTGCACTTCGCGCTCAGCGTCGCGCTTGGCAATTGCTTGGCGCTTGTCGTAGAGCTTCTTGCCGCGCGCTAACGCAATCTCCACTTTGGCGCGCCCGCGCTTGAGGTAAACCCGCGTCGGGATGATGGTGTAGCCGCGCGCCTCAGTGCTGCGCGCAAGATCAGCGATTTCCTTCTTGTGCAGCAGTAGCCGCCGCTCGCGCCGCTCGTTGCCTCGCGCGCTGTTCAGCGCAAAGCCCGTGCTGTGCTCATAGGTCGGCACGTAGGCGTTGATCAGCCAAGCCTCCCCGTCCCGAATTTGGACAAACGCATCGCGCAAGTCCATCTTTCCCGCGCGGATGGACTTGATCTCCCAGCCAGTAAGCGCGATGCCTGCCTCGTAACGCTCGCCAAGCTCATAGTCAAAGCTGGCGCAGCGGTTGGTAGCGACGACCTTGATGCCGTTGTGGTCTTCGGACATTGTTAAGCCCTTGTTGTATCACGCTCTGGGCGTTCACAGGCGCGGAAGCTGCAGCACCAGCACGTCGAGCGCAAGGCGCGTGTTGACATTGACGTCGATCTGGCGCAAGGCTTTCATCGTCGCCCGAATCGTCGCTAACAGCGTCGTCGGAGATAGGTGCTGAGCGAGGTCGGACAGCCAATCCGCGAGGTCGAGATGGATTGGCTCGCCAGACGCGCCGCTGGCAACTCGCGCTACATCGCGCCAGAACAGCGCCCAAGTCATCAAGGTGTCCTGTAATTCAGTCGCGTCTGCGCGAGCGAGCTTCTCAGCATAGGCAAGGCGCTGGCTGCGGTTGGCGCTAAGCAGCGCGCGCAACGCCTCGAGGCACTGCTGGCGAGCAGTGAGCACGTCTGGGTTGCTTAGCGCACGCAGCGCCCACCCCACTCGCCCGCGCGAGAGCCGAGCGATCACATGAGCTTGGCTTGGCTCTGCGCCGCGCGCAACAAGCGCTTGTTCGATGACCTTGGTCGGCACAGGGCGCAGGTTGAGCACTTGGCAGCGCGAGACAATTGTCGGCAGCAGCGCCTCAGTGCTCGGCGCGACCAGAATGACCACTGTTGATGGGTTCGGCTCCTCTAGCGTCTTGAGCAGCGCGTTCTGGCTGCTGTCGGTCATCTGATGTGCGTCTTGGATAACTGCCACGCGGACCTTCCCTTCCACAGGCGAAAGCATCAACGCGCGCAGCACCTCGCGCAACGCCTCAACCTTGATGCTGCCGCCCTCTTGGGGCTCGACCCAGAGCAGGTCAGGGTGCTTGCCCTGCATGGCGAGGGCACGAGCACGCTCGGTTTGCCCGAGCAGCTCAGCCGCCAAGGCGCGAGCGAGGGTGGATTTGCCGATACTCGGCGGACCGACAAACAGATGCGACTGGGCGAGCTGACCACTCACAAGCGCTGCTTGCAGATGGCGCACCGCCCAGTCGTGACCAGTCAGTTCGATCACAGACGCTACGGACGGTAAGGGGGATAGCGCGGCGGGTAACGCGCTGGGTAATAAGGATGCTGGTACGCATATGCGCGCGCTAGAGCCCGATCACGTTGCCGCCCGCGCGCGTAGCGAACTAGTTGCCAGACCACAATCGCTAGGATGAATGCGAAGACCAGGAACAGGATGGGCAACAGTATCGCCAGGACGACGCCCAGCACTGCGGACACGTCTTCTGCAAAGCTAACAAACGGCGCGCCAATGCCCATCGTCAGCAGATTGACCGCTGGGCGCGTCGTCATTTTGACCGCGTGCACTCCTGCGGCAGGGAACAGCCCGATGATGAGCGCGAGCGTCGGTGAGAGGTCGGTGATGATCCCTGCGCTCATCGCGAATGCAATTGCACCTGCAGCTGGGCGGACAAAGGTTTGAATCACGTCGTTCAAGAAGTCAACCCCTGGAATCTTGTCTACAAAGAATTCAATCAGCAATAGCACGAAGAGCGCAAGCAGCACTTCGTCGCTTGCTAGCCAAGCGAACGGCTCTGCGAGTCGAAGCTCCCCTGCTCTTGCCAAGAGAGCAACGGCGAGAAGGGGAATGTAGGCGTTTAGTCCTGCTGAGCTGGAAAGCCCAAAGCCGGTGATGAGATCGAGCAAACCCATGTGCTGTCCTCCTGTCGCTGTTTGCGTCATTCTAGCTTGGTGACGTATAGCCGATCCAGCGTTGCCACATAGAGTGTTCTACTTGCCTCGTTGAACGAAAGGTCAACTGCGCCGACAAACTCATCTGCCTCGCCGCGCAGTTGGCGGATGAACTGACCGTTTTTGCTCAACTCGAACACCCCGCCGGTGCTTGCGTCGAGGACGAGCAGGCTGCCTGTGTTCTGGTCTAGTCCAGTTGCCGATAGGGCGACCGCGCGCTGGAATGGCTCAGGCAAGCCCATCAAGTTAAACGGCACAGGCTGGCGGTTGAAATATTTGTGGATTGCATTATTGCGTTGCAGCACGTAAATTGCGCCGTCAATTGTGAAGTCCACGCTGTCCTGCAGGCGGCGGTAGGGTGACCGGAAGTAAGCGTTGCCTGCACTCAACGTGTCGCCCGAGAGAGGGTAGCGCCAAATCTGTCCAACCCCTACGTCAAGCAAGTAGACCGTGTTGTTGAACAGCTCCCCTGACTGGACTTTGACTGGCGCAGCATCGGGGTTGGCGGGGACAGGCATAGGCACGGCGCGCGCAGTCGCCGAGCTGTATTCGAAGACCTGTTGTTCGCTGAAAAGCACAGCGCCCTCGGTACGCCAGCGATTGTTCGCCGCCGTTGCCCAGGCGATGTCCGCCAGCCTACCCGGCGGCGAAGTGAAGTTGATCGCTACCTTGTTGCCCAGCACGCTGAAGCGCTCGCGGTCGAGCAGGTAATACTCTGCGGTTGACGAATCTGGGTCAAGCACGTAAACGCCTAGGGCTGAGGCGCTGATGCGCCGTCGCGCCTGCGTGCCGAACTCGACAAGCAAGACCGGTCGGATGCGCTCGATCTGGCTAAGCTTGTCTAGGCGTTGACGCGCTTCGCGGCGTGCTGCGGCGAAGGTGCTGAAGTCCTGTGGGGTGAGAGCCTCATACTCGCCAATTGCCCTGATCGCTCGCTCCCAACGGGTGCGGATTTCCTCAGGGGTCTGGGCGCGCTGTGCTTGCTCGATCAGCGCCTGTGCATTTGCTCGGCGCTGCAGGCGTTCTGCCTCGCCACTGAACTGAAAGTAGAGCACGCCAACGGCAGCAGCGATGAACACAGGCAGAATCAACGCGATAGATGCCAGGGCAAGTGTGATCGAGCGATGGCTAGGCGTCGGCAGCACAGCCGTAGGCGGGTCATCAGGCAGCAGTTTGCTGCTGAGCGCGCTGAAGCTGCGCTGAGCGGCATGCGCTGCTTGAGTGGCTGCTGCGCGCATGGTCTCGCTGATGCCCCCCAAGTCCAGCCGCGGGGCTTGAATGGTTGGCTCAGTAGGTCGGCTGTGCAGCGGCAGTGGGCTTGGCTGCGACCGAGGCTTCGGTGTGCTGACTTGCGGGCGTGCTGACACCTGCTCGCCCATCGGCGCGCCTTCGGCTGCGCTGCGGTCAACAGAAAGAGCGATCCCAACCATGCGCCCTTGCTTGACGTTCGCATTCAGGTAGCCAGCGACCATGCGCGCATCACCCTTCGACATGCACACCTCGACTAGACGAACGCTCACCCCCTCTGTCGAACGCGCGCCAGTCAGCACAAAGGTATCACCGACCTGAGCGGCAAAATTGTTGAAGTACACGTCAATGTGTTGTGCGACGCCGACGATCTGGGGAGCACCTTTGAAGTCTGGCTGAATCACCTCAAACGCCCCATTTGCGGCGCGGGCGAAGGCGAGTGACGGCCCTGCCTGGGCAAGCAACACCGAGTCCTTGCCAACTAAGGCACAGCACAGCGAGCCTTCCACTCGGCGCTGTGGCAGCGCGCCGCGATTGAGCTGCGCTGCACGGTCATTGACCAGGCTGATCGCCAGCCGCAGTGCCGCAGTCACCCCCCCTGGCGCGCGGCTGAAGCCATCAACCAGCGTGCGCGCGAGGTCAGCGCAGGTCGAGGGTGAGGCGTTCGGGAAATCCAGAAAGATCAGAAGTGTCTCAGCCTCGCCGCCTCTGCGCGTCACCGTGCGCGCGACGATCTGCGGTGAGTCACCGAGCTCGTCACCATTGACGACGTGGATGGTAGAGTAGGAGCAGTAGATCATCCGCGCCGACCGACTCGGAGCAGCGTGCTCAGGTTGGCTCGACTAACGCGCGCAGCCCCGCTTCGTCCAAGATCGGGATATTGAGCTGCCGCGCTTTGGTCAGCTTGTTGGCGCCAGGTGAGTCGCCGACGACCAGGTAAGAGGTGTTCTTGCTTACGCTGTCGGTCACTTTGCCGCCGTGAGCTGCAATCCACTCAGCGACTGCTTCGCGCGGCTGCGACAGTGTGCCAGTGATCACGAAGGTCTTGCCTGTCAGCGGGCCTTCTGAGATGAGAGGACGAGCTGCCTGGACAGGGTTGACGCCTGCGCGTTTGAGCTTCTCGATGAGGGCGCGCGTGCTCTCGCGGCAAGCCCACTCGCGGACGCTATCAGCGATGACAGGACCGACACCCTCGATGTCCTGCAACTGCTCGGGGTGATTCGTCGCTGCCTCGATCAACCCATCGAGGCTGCCGAAGCGCTCTGCCAGCGCGCGCGCGGCAACCTCACCGACGTGGCGAATGCCCAAACCGACCAGCAGACGTGCCAACGGCTGACGCTTGGATGCTTCGATTGCGTTGAGCAAGTTCTGTGCTTTCTTCTCTGCAAATCGCTCCAGCCCAAGCAAATCTTCTTTCTTCAGGTAATACAGGTCTGCTACGTCGTTGACTAGTCCTGCCTCGATGAGCTGAGCAACGATCTTCTCACCGAGCCCCTCGATGTTCATCGCTGAGCGACCGACGAAGTGCTCGATCGCGCGGTCAGCGCGCCCAGGGCAGTCTGGATTCAGACAATACAACGCGACCTCGCCCTCACGCCGAGTCAGGGGGGTGGCACAGTAGGGACACTCTGTCGGCGGGAGGATCGGCTGCTCCTCGCCCGTGCGCGCTGAGACAACCGGACCAGCGACGTAGGGGATTACATCGCCGGCGCGCTTGACGATAACGCGGTCGCCTAGGCGGATATCTTTGCGAGCGATGTCGTCGAAGTTGTGCAGGGTGGCGTTGCTGATCGTGATTCCGCCGACCTGCACCGGGTCGAGCACAGCGTTAGGCACAACGTTACCTGTGCGCCCAATCCGAACAACGACGGCGCGCAGCCGAGTTGTCGCCTCACGAGGGGGGAACTTGTATGCAATTGCCCCGCGCGGGTCTTTGCCCACATAGCCTAGCGCTGCTGCAGCTTCCAAGTCGTCCAGCTTGATCACCACGCCGTCGATCTCGAACGGCATTTCGTCGCGGCGCGGGATGAAAGACTCACAGTAGGCGATAGCAGCCTCGAGCGCCTCGAACCGTTGCGCCAAGTCACTGACAGGGAAGCCAGCTTGGCGCAGCCAGTGCAGCGTCTCCCATTGCGTTGTTGGGGCAGGCACGTCGCCGTCATAATCAACGATCGCGTAGCAGAACAGACGCAGCGGGCGCTTTGCTGTGACCGCGGGGTCGAGCTGGCGCAGCGAGCCAGCCGCAGCATTGCGTGGGTTGGCAAACGGACGCTCGCCAGCCTCACGCAACGCTTGATTCATCCGCTCGAAATCAGCCACCGGCATGTAGGCTTCGCCGCGCACGACCAACCGCGTTGGCACAGTGCCGTTGAGCATCTCACGGCGCAGGGTGAGCGGTAGTTGGCGGATGGTGCGCAGATTCGCTGTGATGTCCTCACCGACTGAGCCATCGCCGCGCGTCGCTCCGCGCGCAAAGACGCCGCTCTCGTAGGTGAGCACGACAGTCAAACCATCGATCTTTGGCTCGACCACGAAGCGCTCCAGCCGCTCCAGGTCGAGATCGGGCAAGTTCTTCTCAGCGTAGGCGCGAATGCGCTCGTGCCAGGCGCGCACGTCATCCGCATCAGAAGCGTTGCCCAGACTGAGGATCGGTTGAGGGTGCTGGACTTTAGCGAAGCCCTCGGCAACTGCGCCGCTAACTCGCTGTGTCGGCGAGTCAGGGGTGATGAGTTCAGGGTGTTCGGCTTCCAAAGCGCGCAACTCGGCGACCAGGGCGTCATACTCAGCGTCGCTGATGATTGGGTCATCCAGGACGTAGTAGCGGTAGTCGTGCTCTCTGATGTGCTCGCGCAGCTTTGCCGCGCGTTCGGCTGGGTCGAGCGGCAGCGGCAACGTGCCTTGTTGCGCCATACAACGCGGATTGTAGATCGGGGGCTGCGCGAATTCCCCTGCCGAATACAATCGTCCTGGCACAGCGGGAGCATAATCTTCACCCTCTGCGCGTTCGAGATGTGCCCTCGCCAGTTGCCGTGTGTTGTGAGGTCTGCTTGGCACAGTATTCGCGTCTAGCAAAAAATGTACCTGCGCGCTTCTCCACTCAGACTTAGGCCGGCACGCAGCCCTGCTTTAGCTACCGTGGCAGTCGTGCTCATCTCCCTGACGACGTTTGCGATCTTTCGCACCAGCAACCTAGACGACTTTGATAGCTTGAACTTTGCCAACGCGCTGGAGAGCGGCTTTGCACCGCAGCGCGGCTTGCCGCACCCGCCAGGCTACTTCAGCTACGTATTCAGCGTCAGGGCTTTGGCTGGACTGACGGGAGATGTTCCATCAGCGCTGACCTGGTTCAGCGCCTTGTCGGGTGCAGCGACGGTGGGTGTGTTGTTTGACACTGCGCGACGGTTAGCGGGGGGGCGCGCAGGGTTGTTCGCGATGCTCCTGACCTGGGGCACGCCTGTTTTCTTCTTGTCTTCGCTCAAGGCGCTGTCTGACGTGCCAGGCATGCTCGGGGTGAGCTTTGCGGTATGGGCGCTGTCGCTCAGGAATGTCCCACTGCCGTGGGTCGCGGGGTTAGGGGCAGCAACGGGGTGGTTGTTGGGCGTCCGCCCGCAGAGCTTTCTAGGCATCATCATGGCGGCAGGTCTTGTGTATGGGCGCAGGCTGCCTGCGCAATGGGCGCGCGCGGCTGCCCTTGCGCTCGGCGGTCTCGCTGGGGTCTCCTTGTGGGTGATTCCAACGGCTGCCGCGTTCTCGTGGGATGTTGGCGCGTTGGTGCATTACTTGCTTGTTGCGCCGAGGTATATCGCAGCATACGAGTCAATTTCCGCTGCGTTGACTCCCGATGTTCTCGGCGCGCGATGGCAAGCGCTAACGACCTGGGTTCACACTGCGCTTGGCGGGAGTGCTCCACCTGCGCTCGGCACAGCGTTCATTGTGGCAGGGTGCGCCATAGCCTGCTTTGGCTTGTTTGCCTCGTCGGCGTCTGCTTCATCACGCTGCCTGCTTGCCGTCGCTACCTTGGTGCAGGGAGGCATATACGCGCTGCTGCTCGACGTGCCGCAGACGCGCTACCTTTTGCCCGTGCTCGCCCCATTCAACCTTTTGGTCGCGCTGGGCTTGGCGCACCTCACAAGGCGAGCGCTCTGGGCAGGCGCGACAACAACCCTGTTCTTTGCATGGGCACTCGTCGCCACCCTCCCGCTTGCCCACACTCTGCAGAACATCCCTCCAGCGCCGATTCAAGCCGCAGAATATCTCAAGCGCCGCCTGTCAACTGAAGATGCTGTCGTTGTTGTCGCCCGCCAATCCCACATCTTCCTGAGGCGCGAGCTGCCAACCTACACCGTCATTTTCCCAGACAGCCCTGCTGGTGAGCAGTTGCATGCCCAGTTACGCGAGCAACCTCCACGCTGGGTAGTGGTCGTGGATCCAGAAGGATTCCGCCCAGACTGGCCTTACCGCGAAATTGAACGCACGCACTTTCAGCGCGACCCGCGCGTGCACGCCAAGCACGCTTACGTCGAAGTCGAGCTGTACGAGTACGCCCCATTGTGGGTGCCTGACTTGCCCGAAGACGGGCGGCTGGACATTGGCGCTCCTGGAGACGGGGGGTATGTGGGGCTTGGGTGGTACCGCCGAGAGGAAATCGGCGGCGCTTCGGGACGGTGGTCAGGCGCAGAGGGCGAATCGGCTCTTGTGCGCATGAGACTGCCAAGACCTGTGTCGCGCTTGTCTTTCCGTGCTTGGTCGTTCGTTCCAGAGCAGCGCGTTCAGGTTGATTGCAACGGCGTCGCAGTCGGTCAGTTTGCAGTGGCTGGCACCTGGGCGAGCTACGAAGCCGCGCTACCAGCGGGCTGCCGTGAACAGGGGCAACAACTCGAGCTGCGCTTCACAGTTGCACGTCTGCGCGCGCCGCGCGAGCTCGGTGTCACCGCAGACCCGCGCAAACTTGGAATTGCTGTAGATGAGATCGTCGTGCGCTGATTGGCTCGCAGAAGCAAGTGCTCCCTGCTCAAGCCTCAGGAGGTTGTCTGCGCCCGCTTGGGTAGAATATGAGCTGTTGCTAAAAAAGACTATCGAGGAAAAGGCAAAGGTGTCCGAGGTTCTCAAACAGTTAGGCGCGCTCATCGAGCAGATCATCGTTGGGCTAGGTTATATCGGCATCGCGCTGGTGATGTTCATCGAGAACGTCTTTCCCCCCATTCCCTCAGAGCTGGTCATGCCCTTGGCGGGATTCTTTGTGGCAGAAGGCAAGTACCAGTTCCTCGGCGTCTGGCTAGCGGGCACAAGCGGCTCTGTTGCTGGCGCGATTGTGCTGTACTACATCGGGTTCTGGGCAAACCGCGTGGTGCTGCTGCGCTTGGTGCGTCGCTACGGTCGTTGGGTTGGCATTTCTGTGCGCGACATCGAGCGCGCGCTGAGCGTCTTTGACCGCCATGGTGAGATCATCGTCTTCATCGGTCGGCTGGTCCCGTTGATCCGCAGCTTGATCTCGATCCCAGCAGGCATGCATCGCATGAACTTCGCGCGCTTCATTGTCTTCACTGTTGCTGGCTCAGCGATCTGGTCAGGAGCGTTGGCGTTCGCTGGCATGGTGCTGGGTCAGAATTGGCGGCTAGTGTTGGACTTTCTTAAGACGTATCAAAACGTCACAATCGCTGTGTTGGTCGGTGCGGCTTTGTTCTTTGCGGTGATCTTTGTCAATCGTCGCCTGCGCCCTGCGTTGGCAGCCGTGCGCGCAGCGAAACGCCCTGCTCCAGATGCCGCGCTAGAGTGAGGGCAGCCGCCGGTAGATCACCTCGGTTTGCGGATACCCTGGGGTAGGAGTCACCTGCGCTGCGGCTGCCGCGTCGCACATCCACATCAGCTTGCCTGTCGCAGGCAGCACTGCTTGGGCAGGCAGATGTTTCGGTCGCCAATCACCGAGCAAGACCTGGCGCAGCGCCAGCGCTTTTGTCGCGCCTGTCACCAGAAAGATCACCGTGTCGGCTGCGTTGATCAGCGGATAAGTGAAGGTGATCCGCGTCGTGTGGAGCTTGGGCACAGGGTTTGCTGCGACCAGCATATCTTGAACATCGAGCGCTGGCGTCTCAGGGAAGAGCGACGCAGTGTGACCGTCCTCGCCCATCCCAAGCAGGATCAAGTCGAATCGCGCTCGCCCATGCTCGCCCAGGTCGAGCGCTTGGCGCAGATCCGTTTCGTAGCAGGCGGCTGCGACGTCCGGCTCAAGCTCAGTTGGCACGCGGTGCACATTCGCGGGGGGGATGGTCACCTTTTCGATCATCGCTTGGCGCGCCATGCCAAAGTTGCTATCCGGGTGGTCTGGCGGCACGGTGCGCTCGTCACTCCACCACAGGTGCGTGCGAGACCAGTCAATTTGTTCAGCATACGGCGGGGCGGCGAGCAGGGCGTATAACGCGCGCGGTGTGTTGCCGCCGCTGAGCGCCCAGTGAAACACCCCGCGGCGCTCGATTGCCTTGCGTGCGCAGAACACAACTGCCGAGGCTGCCAACGGCAGCAGCGCTTCCTGAGTTGGCGCGACGTGCAGCGTGTAGGTCTGCGCCTCATTCAAGAAGACGACGAACGGTTTGTCCATCACAGCACGCGCCAAGCGCGCCCGTCAGCAGCGATGAAATCGTCTGCTGCTTTCGGCCCCCAGGTGCCGGAGCGATACAACTCGATGAACGAACCGCGCCCCTCCCGCCAGCGCTCGATGACTGGGGTGATCAGCGACCAGGCTGCCTCGACCTCGTCGTTGCGGGTGAACAGTGTGCTATCGCCCAGCATGGCGTCGAGCAACAGGCGCTCGTAGGCATCAGGCGCAGGCGTCTTGAACGAGGTGCCGTATTTGAAGTCCATCACGACGGGTTGTATGTTCTCGCCACTGCCTGGCACTTTAGCGCCGAAGTGCAGCGAGATGCCCTCGTCAGGCTGGATGTTCAGCACCAGCAAGTTAGGCTGGATGTCGTGCGCGGTGCGCTCACTGAACAGCAGCAGAGGCGGCATCTTGAACTGGATGGCGATCTCAGTGATGCGCTTCGGCAAACGCTTGCCGCTGCGGACGTAAAACGGCACCCCCGCCCAGCGCCAGTTCTCAATCAGCAGCTTCATTGCCAGGTAGGTCTCGGTCGTCGAATCTGGCGCCACGCCCTCTTCCTGGGTGTAGCCGGGGACGAGCTGGCTGCCGATCTTGCCTGGGCCGTATTGCCCGCGCACGGTGCCATCGCCGCGGCTGGTGTCTACGCGCAGGGCTTTCAGCACCTTGACCTTCTCGTTGCGCACGGCATCTGCGGTGAACTCTGCGGGGGGTTCCATCGCGGTCAGCGCGACGAGTTGCAGCATGTGGTTTTGGATGATGTCGCGGATGACGCCAGCACTCTCGTAGTACGACCCGCGATTGCCGATGCCGATGGTCTCAGCGACCGTGATCTGCACATGATCCACGTAGCGCCGATCCCAAATCGGCTCGAAGATACCGTTGGCGAAGCGGAAGACCAAGATGTTCTGAACCGTCTCCTTGCCCAGGTAGTGATCAATGCGGTAAATCTGGTCTTCGCGGAACCAGCGGTGGACATGCTCATTCAGCTCGCGCGCGGATTGCAGGTCATGACCAAACGGCTTCTCGATGATGATGCGAGACCAGCCGTTGCTGAAGTCGGGCGCGCTGGGGCACAGGATGGACCCGACGTGCTCAATGATGGTGCGGTACACCTCTGGCGGCGTCGCTAAGTAGTACAGCCGATTGCCACCGCTGCCATGGGCATGGCGGATCGCCTCAAGGCGTTGACACAGGATGCGATAGTCTTCGGCGCACCCGTAGTCCCCCTGCTGATAGTGCAACGCGCGGGCGAACCGCTCCCAGGTGCGCTCATCAATTGGCTTCCGCCGCGAGAACTCCTCCACCGCCGCGCGCATTTCCTGGCGGAAGGACTCATTGGTCTTTGGCTTGCGCGCAAAGCCGATCATGGCGAACTCCGACGGCAACAGGTCATCCGCGACCAAGTCGTAGAGCGCTGGGATCAGCTTGCGGTAGGTCAAGTCCCCCGAAGCGCCGAAGATCACCATAATGCAAGGTTCTGGTTTCTTGAAAAGCATTCACCCTCCTCAGTCTGACGTAACTGTTTTTACGGCATGACCGCCGAACCCCTTGCGCATCATCGCCAGCACTTTGGCAGCGAACGACTCCTCCTGGCGCGAGACGAAGCGTTGGAAGAGCGAGAGGGCGATCACTGGCGCGGGCACGTCCTCGTCAATGGCTGCTTGCACGGTCCAGCGCCCCTCGCCGGAGTCCTCGACGTAGCCGCGCACGCTAGCGAGCGTTGGGTCCTCCTTCAAGGCATCAGCGAGCAGCTCGAGCAGCCAGGACCGCACCACGCTGCCCTTGCCCCACACCCAAGCGATTTGGTCGAGCTTAAGGTTGAACTCGCTCTTCTGCATGATCTCAAAGCCTTCAGCGTAGGCTTGCATCATGCCGTATTCGATCCCGTTGTGTACCATCTTGACGAAATGCCCTGCGCCGGCTGGTCCGCAGTGCAAGTAGTGCCTGCGGTCGGGCGCCAGCGACTGGAACGCAGGCTCCAGACGCTTGAAGATCGCCTCATCGCCGCCGATCATTAAGCAGTAACCATTCTGCAGTCCCCAGATGCCACCGCTGGTGCCTTGGTCCACGAAGTGGATGCCGCGCGCTTTGCACTCTGCGTAGTGGCGCTTGCTGTCTCGCCAGTTACTGTTGCCGCTGTCCACAATCACGTCGTCGGGCGAGAGCAGGTCGAGGAGCTTGTGGATCACCTCATCGGTTGGTGCGCCGCTAGGGATCATCACCCAAACTGCGCGCGGCGGCGTGAGCGCAGCGACAAGCTCCTCCAGCGTGTAGACGCCGCGCAACCCTTCTGCTTTCAGCTCGTCAATCGGGCGCGGGCTGCGATTGCATACGATGACCTCATGTCCGTCGCGGTGCCAGCGGCGTGCCATGTTGGCGCCCATGCGCCCAAGTCCAAATAAACCGATTTGCATCTTTTGCTCCTTGAAGCGTCGCGTTCGGTCAGATCGCTTAACAGGCTTGGCGTCGGCGCAGGGATATGCTGCACCTCAGCATCTCAAAGGGGGCGATGAGCCTACCTACTACTCCTCGTCCGACTCACGGGCACGCGCCGCTTGGCGGCTGCCAGCCAAGGTGTTGATCAGCTTGCGCAGCCCTGCCTCCAGATCGCGCCCGAGGTGAAGGCGCATCACACGGCGCTCGTGCGCCTGCAGCGCTTCGAAGTCGCCCAATGCTTGGGCGCGGATTAGCGCCGCGAACGAGAAGGGCTCACCCGCGATCAACAACTCCTCCTCAGGGTCATACGTCAATTGCAGGGCGACCACATTGTTCGCGCCGCCTTTGTGAAGCTGACCCGTGCTGTGCAGGAAGCGTGGACCGTAACCGACTGTGACGGGCACGCCTGTGCGCTCGCGGATGAGCGCGCGGACTTCAGCCAACGCCTCAGCAACCACTTGAGTGTAGGGCAGGTAGGCTTGAACAGCGATGTAGTCCGTGCCGGGCTTCGCCTGGCGCAAGAACTTGTTGAGCTGCGCCATTGGCGAGCGGCTCGACTGTTCGCTGGCGAACTCGCCAGTCTCCTCATAGCCGTCAAGCAGGCGACGGGTGTTGTTCTTGCTCTCCGTGACGTTTGGCTCGTCAAACGGATCTACACCAATCACCGCGCCAGCGACAGCAGTGGCGAACTCCCAGCGGAAGAACTCTGCGCCGAGGTCATATAGGTCCCTCATCGTCAGGGTGATCACTGGGCGCCCAGCTTGTCCAAGCGCAGCGACCAGCGCCTCATTCGTTGTGTCGCCGTCTAGCTTGATGTGGACGAACAAGCGATCCTCGCTGAGCTGGGCGATCTCCACGGGGTCAAGCGTTGGACGACCTTGGTAGGTCAGGTCGCTCTCAACAGGGACGATGCCGCGCCCACGCTTGCCTGTGCTCTCGGCGATGAGCTGCTCCAACCAAAAGCCGAAGGTGTAGATTTGCGGTGAGAGGATCAGCGTCAGCTTGTCGCGCCCGTTCAGCGCCATCCCGCCCATCAGCGCGCCGAGATACAAGCCAGGGTTGGCGGCGCTGTCCGCCTTGCACCAGCTCATCATTTGGAGGGCGCGTTCAAGCAGCACAGCGATGTCAATCCCTTGTAAGGCAGCAGGGACTAACCCGAACAACGACAGCGCCGAATAGCGCCCGCCGATGTCGCTGGGGTTGATGAACACGCGCCCGAACTTCTCCTCTTTAGCTAAGCGCTCGAGCAGCGTGCCCTCGTCGGTGATCGCGACGAAGCGCGAGCCTCCCGCGTCGCCGAGCAGCTCATCCACCTTGACGCGGAAGTATTTGTAGAAAGCGTTGACTTCGACGGTGGTGCCGGACTTGCTGGCGACGATGAACAGCGTCTGCCGCAAGTCCAGTTGGCGCTCAAGCGCCAGGATCGTGGTTGGGTCAGTGGTGTCCAAGACGTGCATGCGCAGCCCGCGTGGGCAGTCGGTGAACGTCGCGCGCATCACATCAGGCGCGAGTGAGCTGCCGCCCATGCCCAGAACAACAGCATCGGTCAGCCCCATCTCAAGCACCGCCTCGCGAAAGGCGACCAGCTCCTCCACGCGCGCTCGCATGTGCTCAGCAACGGAAAGCCAACCTAGACGGCTGCTGACGACTTTGATATGCTCTGGTTCGTCTGTCCAGAACGAAGTGTCGCGCTGCCACACTCGCGTCGCAGCGCGCATCTTGACCAGCTCCTCGACGTAGCCGAGCGCCGAGCTAACGTTGACAGCTTTGCCGCGCGCGAGAACTGCAGTTCGACGGTGCTCGATGCCCTTAAAGAGCGACTCGAACGCCTCAGCGAACAAGCGCACCCCATCGCGCTGGAGCGTTTCCATCGCTGCTTTGAGGTCGATCCCGACAGCCTGCAGCTCAGCCATAATTTGCTTCGCCTCGTCTAAGCCCTGGTGCAATGTCGGCGCGACTACGCCATGGTCTCGGAAGGCTTTGAGTGTTGCAGGCGGCACGGTGTTGACCGTGTCTTTGCCGATCAGGGCTTCGACGTAGTAGGTGTCTTTGTAGGCTGGATTCTTCGTGCTAGTGCTCGCCCAAAGCAACCGCTGCGGGCGTGCCCCCTTCTGGGCAAGGTCGCGGAACGCCTCCTCTTGGAACAGGCGCTCAAAGATGGCATAAGCCAGCTTTGCGTTTGCGATGGCAGCCTTTCCCTTCAGGGCTTGAAGCCGTGCGCGTGCCTCTGCCTCGCCGGCTGGCAGAGCCGCGATCTTCTCGTCGAGCAGCTTGTCAATCAGTGTGTCCACTCGACTGACAAAGAACGACGCGACTGAGGCGACATCGAGCGGCAAGCCTTGCGCAGCGCGTGCTTGCAAGCCAGCTAGATACGCACGCGCGACTGCCTCGTAATCCTCTAACGAGAAGATCAGCGTTACGTTGATGTTGATCCCCTCCGTGATGAGCTGCTGGATGGCGGGCACCCCTGCAGGGGTTGCTGGCACTTTGATCATCAGGTTCTTGCGCCCGACAGCGGTAAACAGCCGACGCGCCTCTTGGATGGTGCCTTCAGTGTCGTGCGCCAGCAGCGGTGAGACCTCAAGGCTGACATACCCGTCTAGACCGTTGGTTTGCTCGTAGATCGGCTCCAGTACGTCTGCCGCGGCTCGGATATCAGCGATGGCGAGTGCTTCATAGATCGCGTTAGCGTCTGCGCCAGCCTCAGCCAGACGGATGATGTCCTCATCGTAGTCGGCGCTGCCTGTGATCGCCTTCTCGAAGATCGCGGGGTTCGAGGTCAGCCCCAACACGCCGTATTCCTGCACCAGCTTTTGCAGCTCGCCGGTAGCGATCAAGCTGCGCTGGATGTTGTCATACCAAAGGCTCTGTCCGTAGCGTTGGACTTCAAGGGTTGGGTTTCCGTTCTGCGTGCTCGTCATCGTGAGCGCTCCTGCGCGCCGTGCCGCTTGATGCGACAGGCGCTCATTCTTTCAGCTCCTGTTCCATGTGCTGCACTTTCTGCAGGCGAGCGAGGTACTGGTCGCGGTTGAGGAACTGCGCTGACAGGAAGGCGCGCACAACCTCAATCGCGAGGGCAGTGCCGATCACCCGACCGCCGAGCGCCAGCACATTCATGTCGTCGTGCTCGACGCCTTGTCGCGCCGAGTAAGTGTCATGACAGACGGCAGCGCGGATGCCGCGCAGCTTGTTGGCTGCAATTGACATGCCTACCCCACTGCCGCAGATCAAGATGCCGCGTTCTGCTTGTCCTTGCTGGATGGCGCGCCCGACCAGCAAAGCATAGTCGGGATAGTCTGTCCGCTCAGGGGCATGTGTCCCAAAGTCGATAACTTGATGACCCTCCTGACGGAGCATTGCCACGAGCTGCTGCTTCAGCTCGAATCCGCCGTGGTCTGCCGCAATTGCGACGTGCACCGACTGGGATTATACGGTTGAGGCGTTGCCAGAACCGAGTGAGCGGCAATGGTCGGGTTCAGACACTCCCTCCCTACCTCGCTAAAATCCCCGGCGTGGTTCCAGAGCATCTCGAAGCAACGGTCAAGAACTTGCCTACCTTGCCGGGGTGCTATTTGTTCTACGACGACAAGGGCGAGGTGATTTACGTTGGCAAGGCGGTTAACCTTCGCAACCGCGTGCGCTCGTATTTCAACCCCAACGTCTGGCGCACCTCGCCGAAGACAGCGCGGCTGGTCAGGCACATCCATCGCATCGAGTTTGTCGTCCGCGGCAGCGAGCTAGAAGCCCTGATCCAGGAAGCCGAGCTGATTAAGAAATACCGCCCGCGCTACAACATCCGCTTGAAGGACGACAAGCGCTACCCATACTTGAAGGTGACGTGGCAGGACGATTTCCCCACTGTGGTCGTGACGCGGCGGATTGAGCGCGATGGCGCGAAGTACTACGGTCCGTACTCTGATGCGAAAGCCGTCTACGCCACGCGCGACACGCTGCGGCGGATGTTCCCCTTTCTCACCTGCGACCGCGTGATCACCGGTCAGGACAGCCGCGCCTGCCTGTATTACGACATCAAGCTGTGCAGCGGCCCGTGCATCGGCGCGATCTCGCGCCAGGAGTATCGCGCCACCATCCAGCGCTTGTGCGACTTTCTGGAGGGTAAGAGCGACGCAGTGATGACCGATCTGCGTCAGCGCATGGAGCGCGCTGCAGAGGCGTTGCACTTCGAGCGCGCGGCTGAGTACCGCGACCAACTGCGCGCCCTCGAGCACGTGGTCGAGAAACAGCGCATCGTCAACCCCAGCGGAGGCGACCAAGATGTGATCGCGTTCGCCCGCGAAGAAGGCGAGACGTGCGTCCAAGTGCTGTTCATCCGAAATGGCAAGCTGCTCGGTCAGGAATACTTCATCCTCGATGGCGCCGAGGATGAAGACGACCAGTCTGTGCTCGATGCCTTTATCAAGCGCTTCTACGACGAGGCGGCATATGTGCCGCAGGAAGTCATCCTTCCAGAACGACTAGAGGAAGCAAGCATCATCGAAAGCTGGCTGCGTCAAAAGCGCGGCGCAGCAGTTTACTTGCGCGCGCCAGAAGGTGAAGCTGCCACAGGACTCGTCGAGTTGGCGCGGCAAAACGCACGCGAACAGCTCGCTGTGCTGCGTGCGCAGTGGCGCGAGGACACTCTGCGCCAGGAGGCAGCCCTACGCGAGTTGCAGGAAGCGCTTGATCTGCCGCGCTTGCCGGTGCGCATCGAATGCTACGACGTGAGCAACACTCAGGGCGTAGCTATCGTCGGCAGCATGGTCGTGTTCGTCCACGGCACGCCGAAGAAGAGCGACTATCGCCGTTTCAACATCCGCGACATCCAAGGGCCGAACGACTTTGAATCCATGCGCCAGATGTTGCACCGACGCTTCGAGCGTTGGAAAGCCGCCCAGGCAGAGCCGACGCAGCCCGCCGCGCCTGGGCAGCGCAAGCGTGACCCAGCATGGGCGATCCTGCCAGATTTGATCATCGTGGACGGCGGCAAGGGGCAACTTGGTGTCGCGCTGGAGGTCTTGCGCCAGTTCGACCTAACGCACATCGTCCCAGTGGTGGCGCTGGCGAAGCAGAAGGAGGAGATCTTCGCGCCTGGGCGCGCCGACTCAATCCTGCTGCCGCGAGATGCGCAGAGCCTGTATTTGGTTCAGCGCATCCGCGACGAGGCGCATCGCTACGGCTTGAGCAGCCATCGTCGCCAGCGCGCGCGCATCGGGATGGCTTCGCAGCTCGACGCGCTGCCCGGCGTCGGTCCGGTACGCCGACGCAAGCTGCTTGCCGCCTTCGGCACAATCGAGGGGATTCGCGCGGCGAGTGTCGAGGCGCTGGCGGAGATTGTCCCGCGCGCTGTTGCCGAGACGATCAAAAACCAGCTCTGATCGCCCTCGCCTAGACTGTCCCGACAAACAGTCGGGTGTAGAACACAATCACTCCTGCCCACAACAGCGAGTCGATCCGATCCCACACCCCACCGTGACCAGGGATCAGATGTCCGGAGTCTTTGGCATGTGCCCAACGTTTGATCATGGACTCGATCAGGTCACCCAGCACACTTAGCGCACCGACCAATGTGCCGCACAGCCCGCCCATCCACAGCCCAATTGATGTGAGCGAGCCAATGCTCGCGCCGCTGACGACTCCAGCGAACAACCCGCCGATGTAGCCCTCCCACGTCTTGCCTGGACTAATGTTTGGCGCTAGCCGATGGCGTCCGAACAGATGCCCTGCCGCGAACGCAGCGCTGTCCACGAACCAAATCGTGCACAGGGTGAACAGCAGCCAGGTCAGACCACCCTCGCCCTCGCGCAGCAATGCCAAGTGCCCCCCCGTCCAGCCGAGGTAGAACCCGCTGCCGAAGCTCACCGCCCAATCGGCGACAGTGCGCGTGCGCCAACGGCGCAATTGCAGCGCCAATGAGGCAAGCAGCACCAATGAGATCGCGAAGGCAGACTCAATGAACTCTGCAAAGCGAATGCCGATAAATGCAGCGCCAGCCGAGGCAAGCAAAATCGCAATTGAGGCTGCGTGACCTGCGCGCACGAGCAGGCGCCACATCTCGACTCCCGCCAGCACGATCACCAAGGCGACGAATCCTGTGAACCACAGCCCGCCGAGCCAGCCAAACCCAACCGAGACTGACACAACAAGCGCTCCGCCAACGAAGCGGAGCGCCAGCGGCGGCAGCGCGGTCGTCACCAAAGCTCCATGATTGTAGCAAGCAGACAGCCGCAACTCGCATTTGGGGAGTGACTATAATTCAGTGAATGAGCTGTCCACACTGCAACAGCCCTCACCTCGTCAGGTATGGCAAGAACTACGGCAGTAACACGCCGCGCTACCGATGCAAGGACTGCCATGATTTCCACGTTTTCAATCCAAAACCACGCGGCTACCCCCCTGAACTGCGTGAGCCTCCCTTGCCCTCGCCGCTGGTGTAACAGCAACCGCAGCATTGCGCGGACACTTAACATCAACCATCAGACTGTGGCGAACTGGGTCAAGGCAGCGGACAATGCAGCCAAAACGCGGGGGCTGCCCTTGCCTGCCAGTGAGGAGCGTGGGAGTATCGCTGAACTAGACGAACTGCATACTTTTGCAGGTCAAAAAAGTCGGTTTTATCTCGCAACCAACGTTGAACGGCAGACGCGGTGCTTTTTGAGCTTTGTGGTGACGGATGAGCTAAGTGCTCAGTCAATGCAGAAGCTCATCGACAGCGCGCCACAGATGACGACGTATTGCACCGATGGGCATTCGGTGTATCAGGAGCTGAACTATCGGGGGGTGGGCACGTCGTTGCGCCTGGCAAGTCGCAGACGTATGCAGTTGAGGGGAACAACGCTGAGCTGAGGCACTACCTGAAGCGATTGGGTCGGCAGACGCGGTGTTTCACGCGGAAGGCGGAGCACCTAGAGCTATGGATGTG
>JANWZM010000011.1 GCA_025054635.1 Thermoflexales bacterium | reverse complement strand
CGAGCGCAGCACGAATTCCTGCAGGCTTTGGGCGTGGTTAGCTTCGTGCGCTGCTGCGCGACAGGCGAGACAAAGCAAGCGCGAACAGGCAGCGCTGTCAGGTATAGTTGTTTCATCACCGTAGTTGAGAGGCTTGTCGTGGATTACACCGAGGCTAACCACTTCGTAGCCCGCCGCAGACGGCTTCCAAGCAGCGCACTGATGCCTGAGCCTGCCTCACAAGAAGCGTCTGGCGATCTCGACACCCACTCAGCTCCCCCTTCGATGGCGCTGCATGCCCTCAGTCGGCTGGCTTTCGGGCCGCGTCCTGGTGATTCACACACCAGCATCGAGGCGTTCAACGCGCTTGGCACCACTGACGATGTGCGTCTAGCAAACTGGGTTGACCAGCAGCTTGATCCTGCCTTTCTCGCCCAGCCAGACGAGAGCGACCAGCGCATCAGCGCGTCAGCAAGCAACCTGCCCACGCTGGGGCTCTCCTTAGCTGACCTGTGGGCTGCTCACATGGTTGGCTCGGGGAGTCGCACACGTCCAGTTGCGGACACGCGCAATGTAACCCTGCTGCGCGCGCTATACAGTCGCCGTCAGCTCTACGAAGTGATGGTTGACTTCTGGCATAACCACTTCAGCGTGTTCGGCTGGGACGGTCAGTATGCCAGCGCGACATGGGTGCACTACGACCGAGACGTGATCCGACCCCATGTCCTGGGTAACTTCCGCCAGATGCTTGAAGCCGTTGCCAAGAGCCCAGCCATGCTGTACTACCTCGACAACTACGTCAGCCGCGGGGCGAACTTCAACGAGAACTGGGCACGCGAGCTGCTCGAGTTACACACACTCGGCACAGACCACTACTACGGCACTGCTCAGCCAAGCAGCGTTCCGTTCGACACCGCCATCGGGATGGCAATTGGCTACGTGGACAACGACGTTTATGAAGTTGCCCGTTGCTTTACAGGGTGGCGAGTGAACGACGGGCGACTGGGCGCGCCGGGCAACGACGGCACGTTTTACTACCAACCAAGCTGGCACGACCGAGCCAACAAGTTGGTGCTCGGCGTTTGGTTTCCCCCCGACCAGGCTGACATGGCGGATGGGCTACAGGTGCTCGATATGCTTGCCCGACATCCAGGCACCGCGCGCCACATTGTGCGAAAGCTCTGGCGACGTCTGATCAGCGACACCCCACCGACGACTTCAAACACTACATTCGACGCTGCTGTCGCCAAGTGGCTAGAGCTGTGGAATCCCAACCACCCCAACGGACAAAACCAAATCCGCGAGGTTGTCCGCATTCTGGCAACCTCACCGGAGTTCAAGGCAAGCTGGCGAGCTAAGTTCAAGCGACCACACGAGGCGACATACAGCTTCTTGCGCGCAGTTGGCGCAGAAGTTATCGTCGGCACTAGCGGTGGGATCAGCTCGTTCTGGGGACAATACGACGCAATGGGACAGCACATGTTCGGTCGGCGCAGCCCCGATGGATACCCAGACGAGCGCGCGGCGTGGACACATACCAATTCGATGGTGAATCGCTGGCGGTTGTTCAATAGCGTCATGGAGAACGCCTATTGGTCTTCAGGCACAGGTGTCAACGTTGACGTCAACGCACTTATTGCAGTCACAGGCGGGTTGAACACCCCAAGCACGATCGCTGACTTCTGGATTCAGCGCGTGCTTGGTCGTCCGATGGACTCCCCTGCTCATCGGCAGGAAGTCATGCGCATGATGCAGGGTTGGAACAGCGGCAACAGCTCAACTTCGGTATTGCCAATCTACGGACCGAACGACGCAATGAGTGCGACACACATCCGAGACCGCCTGCCGAGGATGGTAGCCGTCATTGCCATGTCGCCTGAGTTCCAAGTGCGTTAGACAGAGGAGCGGTGATGATGGCTCGCAGATTCACACGCCGCGCCTTTTTGCAAGGCTGCTCCGCGGCTATCGCTGCGATGGCAGGGTCGCGCCTAGGACAGTTGGCATTTGCGATCGGGCACCAAAACCCAGAGGTGCTGGTGGTGATCTTCTTGCGCGGCGGATGGGACGCGCTCAACGTTGTGCCCCCGATTGCTGTGAGCGCCGACCGAGGCTTCTACGAGCAAGCGCGACCGACGCTGCGCATTCCGTCAAGCGGAGTAGGTGCCGCGCTGCCGCTGGATAGTTTCTTCGGTTTGCATCCTGCTCTAGCGCCGCTTCATGCCCTATATCAAGCGCAGCGCCTAGCGATTGTCCATGCGTGCGGTCTCACACACGACACGCGCAGCCACTTCGACGCCATGGCGTATATGGAACTAGGGACGCCAGGCGCAAAATCAACGCCGACAGGTTGGCTCACACGCTACTTGCAGACGCTGGTAGCGCCTGGTCAAGAGACGCCTTTCACTGCGCTTGCGACTGGGGCATCGCGTCCACAATCGTTGCTCAGCTTCCCCAACGCGCTGGTGACGGGCAGCCTTAGCTCTTTCGGCATCGGCGGCAACTCGCGTTACAGAGGGCAACAACTAAACGCGCTCCGCGCAATGTACGACGACGCCAACGACTGGCTGGAGGCTGCTGGACGCGAGGCAATTCGAGCCATTGACACGATCCAACAGCAGAGTTTCAGCCCATACGTCCCCGCGAATGGGGCTGTGTATCCGAACACAAGCTTTGGCAATCACCTCAGGCTGATTGCCCAGCTCATCAAGGCACAGGTCGGCTTGTGTGCAGCAACTGTTGACCTGGGCGGTTGGGACACGCACCGCAGCCAAGGCGCGACTGCGTTGAACAGCCCAATGCCAGCGTTGCTTGCGCAACTGGCACAAGGGCTTTATGCTTTCCACCTTGACCTGGAGGGTTGTGCAGGATCAACCGACCACAACAGCCGCGTCACAACTGTAGTCATGAGTGAGTTTGGACGACGGTTGCGAGAGAATGAAAGCGGCGGTACGGACCATGGGCACGGCAGCGTGATGTTTGTGCTGGGTAAAACCGTCCGCGGCGGACAGGTGTACGGGCAATGGCCTGGTCTATCCAACGGTGCACTCTACCAAGGCGCTGACCTTTCCATCACGACGGACTATCGCTGCGTGTTGAGCGAAATCCTCACCGTGCGCATGGGGCGTACCCCAACCCAGCTTGGTGTGGTCTTCCCAGCATACGCCCAACAGCCCTATCTTGGCTTGATGCGGCAGCCTGAAGAACCTGTCGGCGCACGCTGCCCGAACTTCCTCTATCTGCCAACTGTGCGACGTTGACCAACTGCGCGTGAACAATGTCAGAGCAAGCGACTGTTGAGCTTACGCCCCAAGCCGCTATCATCACAGACGACGAGCGCCCTGACCTGTCAGCGCTGATGGCGCTCCAGCTCCCTGCAGAGGATGGTGAGCCTTTGGAAAACCAGTGGCACTACCTCCAAGCTGCCCTGCTGCGCGAGTGCATCGAACAGCACTGGCACGGACGCACCGACTACTTCATCGGTGTCAACATGTTTGTGTTCTACAGCCCTACCCAAGCGCAGACTCTGGAATTCAGAGGTCCAGACCTGTTCGTCGTCCGTGACGTGGACGGCACGCGCCCGCGCAAGCGCTGGGTGGTGTGGAATGAGGAGCGCTCGCCTGACCTCGTTGTTGAGCTACTGTCGGAGCGCACGCGCAAAGAGGACTTGGGCAGCAAGAAGACAACCTACGAGCAGAAGCTGAGGGTGCTGGAGTATGTGTGCTACGGACCGGACCCAACGGAAGGCGCAGTTGAGGTCGAGCTACATGCGTGGCAGTTGATGGCGAGAGGGTATCAACCTAAATCTGTGAATGAGCGCGGATGGGTGTGGAGCGAGGTGCTGGAGGCATGGCTTGGGACATGGGACGGGGAGTATAGCCGGGTGCGGGCGCGATGGTTGCGGCTATACGACCGCGAGGGTCAGCTCGTGCCAAACAAGGATGAAGTCGCTGAGATAGCGCGCCAACGCGCCGAGGCGGAACGTCAGCGTGCCGAGGGAGCCGAACACGAGCGCGACATAGAGCGCCGACGCGCTGAGGCAGCCGAGCAGTGCGCTGCCGAACTGGAAGCAGAGCTCGCGCGATTGCGCGCGCAGCTCGGCAATCGCGAGTAGTGCTGCTAACTCAAGCTGTGCTCTCGAGGATGGAGCGCAACCAGTGTTCTGCCTCCTCGACGCTCATCCCCTTGCGCTGAGCGTAGTCTTCAAGCTGATCGCGAGCAATTTTGCCGATGCCGAAATAGCGGGCTTGCGGGTGGAAGAGGTACCAACCGCAGACGCTGCTGGCGGGCAGCATGGCGCAGCTTTCGGTGAGGCGCGCGCCGGTCAGACGCTCAGCGTCAAGCAACTGCCAGATCAAGCGCTTTTCGCTGTGGTCTGGGCAAGCAGGGTATCCCGGCGCAGGGCGAATGCCGCGATATTTCTCGGCGATGAGGTCTTCGTTTGTAAACTTTTCGCTCAAGCCGTAGCCCATGTCGTCGCGCGCCTGCTTGTGTAGGCGCTCAGCGAACGCCTCGGCAAGGCGATCGGCGAGTGCCTCGACCAGGATCGCGCTGTAGTCATCCCCCTTCGCCTTGTATTCTTCGGCGAGGTCTTTTGCGCCGTGGATGGAAACGACAAACGCGCCGATGCAGTCCACCACGCCGCTCTCCTTCGGCGCGACGAAGTCCGCCAGGCAGAAGTTGTAGGCGCCCTCACGGCTGCCTTTGTCCATCTGCTGGCGCAACATGTGAAAGGTGACAAGCACTCGGGCGCGCGACTCATCGGCGTAGACCTCGATGTCGTCACCGATGCTGTTGGCAGGGAACAAGCCGTACACTGCGCGCGCTTGAAGCGCATGCAGCGCTTCCTCGCGGCTGACGGCGCCTGGGCGGTGCTGTGCCGCGCGCAGGTTGAGATCAGCTTGGATCAGGCGTCTGAGCAACGTCTGTGCGTCCGCGTACAGCCGGCGCGCTTGCTCGCCGACGATCGGGTCATCCAAGATGTCGGGGAACTTCCCTGCTAGCTCCCAAGCCTGGAAGAACGGTGTCCAGTCAATGAACTCAGCCAGCTCGCGCAGCGGCATGTGCTTTGGCTCTATCACGCGCACCCCGATGAATGCTGGCTCACTTGCAAAGTCATGCGTCTCAGGCGTCCATACAAAGCGTCGTCGCCGCGCCTCTTCGAGCGGCAGCAGGGGCTTGCGGTCTTTCGCCTGTGCGAACTGTTCACGCAAGCGGCGCTGCTCCTCAGCGTTTTGCTGGATGAACGCCTCGCGCTGCTCTGCGCTGAGCAGCGCCCCGACAACGCCAACAGCGCGGCTGGCGTCAGGCACGTGGATCACAGGATGGGAGTAGACGGGCGCGATCTTCAGTGCGGTGTGTGCCTTGCTCGTTGTCGCGCCGCCGATCAGCAGCGGGACAGTGAAGCCGTTGCGCTCCATCTCGCGCGCCACATGCACCATCTCGTCCAGCGAGGGCGTGATCAGACCACTTAGCCCAATCAGATCAGCGCCAACCTCGCGCGCTGTCTTCAAGATTTTCTCCGCTGGGGTCATCACCCCCAGGTCGTACACCTCGTAGTTGTTGCAGCCTAGTACCACGCTGACGATGTTTTTGCCGATGTCGTGTACGTCACCTTTGACGGTAGCGATGACGATCTTGCCTGCGCTGTGGGTTGCACCGTTCGCTTTCTCCGCGAGCAGGTAGGGCTCAAGCACGGCGACGGCTTTCTTCATCACCCGCGCGCTTTTGACCACTTGGGGCAGGAACATCTTGCCTGCGCCGAACAGATCACCAACGACGTTCATGCCTGCCATCAGCGGGCCCTCGATCACGGCTAGGGGGCTGCCGTGTCGTGCAAGCGCCTCTTTTACGTCAACCTCGATGAATTCGTCCAAGCCGTTGATCAGCGCATGTTCGAGGCGCTTGTCCACATCGAGGTCGCGCCAAGCTAGGCTGGTGTCCTCAGCGTGCTTGTGCGCGCCCTCTTTGCTGAGCGTCTGAGCAAAAGCAATCAGCCGCTCAGCCGCGTCTGGGCGGCGATTCAAGATGACATCCTCGACGTGCTCGAGCAAGTCCTTCGGGATGTCGTCGTAAACCGCAAGCTGCCCGGCGTTGACGATCGCCATGTCTAGTCCAGCGCGAATCGCGTGATAGAGGAAGACGCTGTGCATTGCTTCGCGCACGCGGTTGTTGCCACGAAAGCTGAACGAGATGTTGCTTATGCCGCCACTGGTGCGCGCACCGGGCAAGTTCTCTTTGATCCAGCGCACCGCGCGGATGAAGTCAACTGCGTAGTTGTTGTGCTCCTCAATCCCCGTCGCCACGGTGAGCACATTCGGGTCGAAGATGATGTCCTCGGGTGGAAAGCCCACCTCGTTCACCAGGAGGTCGTAGGCGCGCTTGCAGATCTCGATTCTGCGCTCGAACGTGTCGGCTTGTCCGCGCTCGTCGAACGCCATTACCACTACGGCTGCGCCAAAGCGCTTGACCTCCTCAGCGTGCTGCTTGAAGACCGCCTCGCCTTCTTTCAGCGAGATGGAGTTGACGATGCACTTACCCTGCACGCATTTCAACCCTGCCTCGATCACGCTCCACTTGGAGCTGTCGATCATGATCGGCACGCGGGCGATGTCTGGCTCTGCCATCAGCAAGTTGAGAAAGCGGGTCATGCACGCCTCGCTGTCCAGCATGCCCTCGTCGAAGTTCACGTCCAGGATGTGAGCGCCGTTTTCGACTTGCTGACGGGCGATGCCAAGCGCTTCTTCAAACTTGCCCTCGCGGATCAGGCGAGCGAACTTCGGCGAGCCAGTAACGTTAGTGCGCTCGCCGATGATGAGAAAGTGAGGGTTAAGCGCCGTAGAGCTGGTGCTGCCCTCTCGGACGGGCTGAACGCCCTCTGTGCTGACCAGTTCCAGCCCGCTGAAGTAGCTGCGCGGGCGCGGCATGTTGCGGCGGTGCGGCTTTGCCCCGCGCGCTGCCTCGCACACCGCGGCGATGTGTGCCGGCGTTGTGCCGCAGCACCCGCCCAAGATGTTCACCCAGCCCTCGTGAGCAAACTCGCCGACAGCGTCGGCGAAGACTTGAGGCGGCATGTCGTAGCCGCCGAACGCATTCGGCAAGCCAGCATTCGGGTAGCACGAGACATAAGTGTGCGTCGTCTTCGCCAGCGCTTCGATATACGGGCGCATTTCGTGCGGCCCGAGCGCACAGTTGATCCCAATGCTGATCAGCGGCGCGCGATGGATGCTTGCCCAGAATGCTTCTAGCGTCTGACCACTGAGCGTTCGTCCGCTCTGGTCAGTGATTGTCACGCTGGCGAGCACGGGCACACGGCGCACGCCCTCAGCGAACAGAGTCTGAATGGCGTAAAGCGCTGCCTTCAGGTTGAGGGTGTCGAAGGTGGTCTCAGCCAGCAGCATGTCTACCCCGCCCTCGATCAACGCTTTTGCTTGGTCGTAGTAAGCGCGCATCACCTCGTCGAAGGTGACCGCGCGAAAGCCAGGGTCGTTGACATCTGGGCTGAGCGAGAGCGTGCGGTTCATCGGCCCGAGTGCGCCAGCGACGAAGCGTGGGCGCAACGGGTTGCGCCGGGTGAATTCGTCCGCCGCTTGGCGCGCCAAGCGCGCTGACGCTAGGTTGATCTCGCGTATCAGCGCCGGGTCGGTCATCTCAAAGTCCGCTAAGCTGATCGCTTGCGCGTTGAAGGTGTTGGTCTCGATGATGTCTGCACCAGCCTCCAGATATTGACGGTGGATGTCCAAGATCAGCTCCGGGCGCGTCAGGTTGAGCACCTCGTTGTTGTTCTTCAGCTCTACAGGGTGATCCTGGAAGCGGTCGCCGCGGTAGTCGTCCTCCTCAAGCTTGTAGCTTTGGATCATCGTCCCCATCGCCCCATCGAGGATGAGGATGCGCTGCTCAAGCAGATCCACAAGTAGCGGCGAGTCGGCGTGTGACATCGTGACTGCAGATGATATACCGTCGCTAGGCTTGGCATGCCTGCGGAAGGCGCTGACGCATACGCAGTGCGCTTTGCCCTCGTTTCTGCTCTCCTTTGCCTGGTGAGGGGAGACAGGGGAATGCCTTGCCGGATACCACTTGTGCCCTGAGCACGTGTCTGTGCACGTGTTGCAATCAAAGTTCCTGACTGACCGACAACGTTTTCAGCGCTCTCAGTTAGAATAGGAGGAGTTGGTGAGGTGACAACGTGACACAAGAGGCGCTCTCTGACACCACGAGCTTAGCGAAGAATAGACTTCTGTCTAGCAATGGTCGCGCGGTCATCGTCGCTATGGATCACGCGCGCACTTTTGGCGTTACTGAAGGGTTGGAGCGCCCTGATCAGGTCATCGAGGACGTGATCAGCGCGGGTGCCGACGGCATCATGACTACGTTTGGTGTGCTGAAGCGCTATCGCACGTTGATCGCCGACCGAGTGCCGGTCATATTGCGCCTGGATGGCGGCTCGAGTCAATACCGCGAGGACTGGCTGGCTTACACCGAGTGGGATCTTCTTCACTCGGTCGAGGACGCAGTCAGGCTTGGCGCAAGCGGTGTTGTCGTGATGGCTTTCATCGGCGGCGCAGTCGAGCTTCAAACATTGCGGATTGTCGCGCGCGTTGCGAGCGCATGCATGGACGCCGGCTTGCCCTTAATGGTCGAGGCGCTGCCTTGCCCGAGCGAACGCATTCCCGATGCGAAAGATGCCCGCGCGATGGCTTCAGCGGCACGAATTGCGTTTGAACACGGCGCTGATCTAGTCAAGACATACTACACAGGCTCGGTAGCAGGCTTTCGACAAGTTGTGGAGAACTGCCCAGTGCCGGTTCTGATTGCCGGCGGCGCGCGCATGAGCACTCTAGAGGAGGCACTGAATGTCGTCGCTGCGTCCATGGATGCAGGCGCGGCTGGCGTGGTGTTCGGACGCAACATCTGGCAAAGTGGCAACACGGCTGGCGTCGTGCGCGCCCTGAGGCAAATCATCCACGGCGGTGACAGCGTGGCACAAGCGCTGCAAATCGCTCAGCCAGTGCCCGCGCTGCACTGAGCACACCCTACAAACCCAGGAGGTGATCTTGAAGCAAGTTGAACAAAAGCCTAGCCATAGCCCAATTGATCTACCCGAGACGTTCCGCTCAAGTGTGAATGTGTTGCCTAGACCTAGTTTCTGATGGAGGAGATCAAGTCATGAATCTCACCAAGACGTGGAAGTCCACTGCTTTCGTCGTCGCAAGCATGCTGGTTGTCAGCGCTTGCGCTGTGCCCGCAGCCACTCCGCAACCCGGCGGACAGGCTGCTGCTCCAACACCAACGCCGCTTGGACAAGAGGAGAACGTCGCCCAAACCGTGAAGGCGGGTGAGCTGAAGCCACCTGTCCTGGTGAAGCCGTGTGGCGACAACTGCCCGTTCAAGGGGCAAACTGTCACCGTGATCGTCAACGCTGCTGGTGAGAAAGGTCCTATCTCCGGCCCGTTCTACGAGGTGCGCGAGGAGTTTGAGCAGGCGACTGGCGCCAAGCTCAACATCGTAGAGGTGCCCTTTGCTGAGCACTTCCCCAAGCTGATGACCGACCTCACCACAGGGAGTGGTCAATACGATATCTCCGTTGCTGGCGCGTGGTGGCTCGGCGACCTCGTCGGTGGTGACTACATCCTGAACTACGACGAGTGGTACAACGACCCGCGCTTCCCCAAGTGGGATATCGAGGACGTGCAGCCCGGCCCGCGCTCGCTGCTGACCTACGGCGGTAAGAAGTACATGGTGGCGAACGACCACGACGGTCAAGTGATGTACTACCGCCGCGACCTCATCGAAGACCCAGCTCACAAGGCTGCCTTCAAGGAGAAGTACGGCTACGACTTGAAGGTGCCAGAGACCTGGAAGGAGTTCCGCGATGTGGCGGAATACTTCGATGGGAAGGACTTGAACGGTGACGGCAAGCCCGACGACGGGCTGACTATGCACCTCAAAGTCGGTGGGCAAGGCATGTTCCACTTCATGTCCTTCGCTGCACCTTTCGTCATCGGTCCAGAGAACCCCAACTTGTTCTGGTTCGACCCCGAGACGATGAAGCCACTTGTGGACAGCCCTGGTCATCTGCGCGCGCTTGAGACGCTGGTTGACCTGATCCAGTTCGGTCCAGAGGCGATGATGGGTTGGAGCCTCGGTGAGGCTTGGGATCACTTCCTGCGCGGTGAGGCTGCTCTGACCTTCACTTGGGGCGACCTGGGTGCATTGGCGCAGCAAGAGGGCAGCCGCGTCAAAGGCAAGACTGGTGCTGCCATCCTGCCTGGCACCACCGAGTACTACAACATCAAGACAGGTCAGTGGGTCAAGGTGAACGGCATCAATCGCGTTGGCAACACCACAGGCGGCTCGTGGGCGGGTGTGATCTCCAAGTTCTCCAAGGCGCCTGAAGCAGCATACTACCTGCTGGCGCTAATGGCGACGAAGGAGAAGTCGTTGATCTATGCAGCACGTGGCTGGGATGGCGTCGACCCAGGTCGCTTCAGCCACTACCTGCCGCCTGCAGGCACAGCCAAGATTGACGACTACCTGGCAGCCGGCTGGGACGAGAAGGACATCCGCGACTACACCCAGGCTTACTTCGACAACTTCAGCGCTAAGCTGCAGTTCCCCTACCTGCGCATCCCTGGCACCTTCGAGTATTGGACTGCGCTGGACATCCACCTGTCCGAGGCAGCAACCAAGCAGAAGACCCCAGAGCAAGCGCTGAAAGCCACCGTCGCTGACTTCGAGGCGATCACAGACCGCCTGGGTCGCGAGAAGCAGCGCGAGATTTACGTCACCTCGCTAGGCCTCAAGTAACCTAGCTTGGTGCTGAGAGCACCTCATCCAGGCTGACGCATCAGCCCAGAACACTGCTGAAGGGCTGGTGTGTCAGCCTCTCTGGTCACTCTCAATTGCACAGTTCGCGTTTAGGCATGACAACAGCAGTTGCCTCCCTCGCTCAAAAGGCAGCCAGGCAAACTCGGCGGCAGACCATGGCTGGGCGCCTCTTTTTGTTGCCTGCTGTCGTATGGGTGTTGGTGTTCTCCATCTTTCCGCTGCTTTACGCGCTATACACCAGCCTGCACAGCTACCGATTTGGGCGGATCAACGAGTTCATCGGGCTGCGCAACTTTGAGCGCCTGTTCACCGATGCGAACTTGCACTCAGGGCTGCGTGTGACGTTAACCTTCGTTATCGTCACCGTGCTGGTGCAGATGATCCTCGGATTTGCGCTTGCGTTGATTTTGAACCGTGAGCTGCGCGGAAAGAGCGTGTTCCGCGCTATCATGACGCTTCCGCTCTTTGCAACGCCTGTCGCTGTGGGGTATCTGGGAATCACGGTCTTCTACGAGCAGAACGGTCCTGTCAACTCGTTCCTAAGCTCGCTCGGAATTGCAAACATCCCCTGGCTGTCCAATCCTTTCTGGGCGTTGGTGGCTGTGATCATCGTGGACATTTGGCAATGGACGCCGTTCGTGTTTCTAGTTTCGCTTGCTGCCCTGCAAGCGCTACCCGCTGACCTTTACGAGGCGGCTGAGGTTGATGGCGCTTCACCCGCCCAAACCTTCCGCCACATTACCTTGCCGCTGATGGCGCCAACGCTGTTTCTGATTCTTCTGCTCAGGTTGGTGGAATCGTTCAAGGTCTTCGATATTCCGATGAGCCTAACCCTCGGTGGTCCAGGACGCGCAACTGAGGTGTACAGCCTATTCACCTACCGAACGGCAATGCGGTTTTTCGACCACGGTTACGCTGCCGCACAAGGCTTCCTGCTGCTGGTGATCGTTAGCGTGATTGTCGCCCTCCTGTTCCGCCGCATCGGTCAGCTTTACGAGCTAGAGAGGTAAGCCATGAGGGTGCGCAGCACATCGCTCGTCTCTCAGGTTCTGCTTGTCGGCGTGCTTGTCGCCGCGCTCGCGTGGGTGATCTTCCCCTTCTACTGGGCGTTCTTAAACTCGATCAAGCGACCAGCGGATACGTTCGTCAACTCCTTCGTCCCCTTCCTGCAATTCCAGCCAACGCTCGAGCATTGGCTTGCTGAGATTGCGATCCCAGAGACACGCCAAGCCCTGCTGAACAGCACGCTGATTGCAGTTGGCGCAGCGACCCTATCCATCCTGATCGGCACGCCGGCTGCCTACGCGCTTGCGCGGTTCCGTTTTAAGCGTCCTAACAACCGCTTCTTCACGACGTGGTTCTTGTCGCAACGGATTCTGCCGCCAGTGCTGTTTGTCATCCCCTTCTTCCTCATCATGCGCGAACTGAAGTTGCTCGACAGCGTGTTCGCGCTGATCCTGCTGAACGCCACGTTTACGCTGCCCTTTTCTGTGATCATCCTGAGCCAGATGTTCCGCGAGCTGCCACGCGAGCTAGAGGAGGCAGCTTACGTAGATGGCGCGAGCGCGTTCCAAGCCTTCGCCCAAGTTGCGCTCCCCTTGGTGCTACCCGGGCTTGTCGCTGCTTGGATCATCTCTATGGCGTTCAGTTGGAACGAGTTCTTGTTTGCGCTGTCGCTGACGACCAAGAACGGTATCCCAATGCCCGTCATCATTGCTGGCGCGGAACACACCCGTGGCGTACAGTTTTGGTTTGTCGGTGTGCGCACGATGCTGACCCTGCTCCCTCCCACTATCTTGGCGCTGCTCGCCCAGCGCTACATCGTGCGCGGGTTGACGCTGGGCGCGGTGAAGGGCTAGCCCGATGGTCGAATCGCCCCTGCTCGCTGGAATTGACGTTGGCACAACAAACCTAAAAGTCGTCATCTTTGACTGCGCAGGGCGAGTCGTTGCTCACGCTCACCGACCGACACCGACGCACTATCCTCGCCCCGATTGGGCATTCTACGAGCCGGAAGAAATCTGGAACACGCTTGTCGAGGCGATTCGCACTGCTGTCGCTCAGATCGAACATCCTGAGCGCATTCTTGGCATTGCCTGCTCCAGCATGGGCGAGGCGGGTGTCCCAATTGATGCTCAGGGCAGCCCCTTGTATCACGCTATCGCTTGGTTCGACCGGCGCACCGAACCGCAGGCCGAGCTGCTTGCCCAGACCCTTGGGCGAGAACGAGTGATCGCAGTCACTGGGCTGGACTTGTATCCCATCTACGGGATCTGCAAACTGCGCTGGTTGCGCGATAACGAGCCAGAGACCTTCGCGCGCACAGACAAGTGGCTCAACATGGGCGACTACGTTGCCTACCGGCTGTGCGGCGTCCCAGCCACGGACTATTCCCTGGCTTCGCGCATGTTGATGATGAACCTGCGCCAGTTGTGTTGGGATGTGCCGCTCATCACGGACGCAGGGCTTCGCCCTTCCATGTTAGCCAGCTTACTGCCAAGCGGGACAGCACTGGGAAAGGTGCGCGCTGAGGTTGCTGAGCAAACTGGACTTCCGCTTCACACTGTCGTCGCCACGGGGGGACAGGATCACATTTGCGCAGCGTTTGCCCTCGGCGTGGTGCAGCCCGGCACAGCCCTGGACTCCATCGGCTCAGCCGAGGCGCTGTTCTTTCCTATTTCTGCCGTCATTGATGACCCCGTCCTAGCCCGTATGGGCTACGCTCAAGGCGCTCACGTGGCAGGTGGCTACTACATCCTCGGCGGGCAATTCGCAGCCGGCGTCTCTGTGGAATGGTTTCGACACTTGTTGGCAGAGAACGCAGATTACGCCACGCTCGTCGAGAGCGCGGCAAAAATACCCATCGGAAGCCATGGCGTGGTCTTTCTGCCCCACTTGCGCACGGCGAACACACCACACAATGACCCCTTAGCAATGGGCGCGCTCGTTGGTCTGACCGCAGAGGTCAACCGCGCAGCGGTCTTTCGCGCCATCTTGGAAGGGCTGTGCTTTGAGATGCGCAGCATGTTAGAGCCCTTGTTGCGGGCAGGACACGTCCCGCAGGCAACGCAGATCATCGCCACTGGGGGCGGCGCGCGGAACAGCCTGATGATGCAAATCAAGGCAGAGGTGTTCCGCCAGCCCATCACCATCGTGGATGTTGCAGAGAGTGCGGCTCTCGGCGCGGCGATGCTTGCTGGCATTGCCGCTGGCGTCTACGAAGACGCCCACAAGGCAATCTCCGCAGTGTGTTCCTCTCTTCACACTCAGCAAATCGAACCGATGCCGTTGGGCATCGAGCGCTACGAACGGTTGTACACTGAGGTGTATCAGCACTTGTATGCCGCGCTGCGCCCTGTTCATCACGCTATCCGCGCAGTTCAGGCTAGCTAAAGCGAAACAATTCGCCCTCGTCCTCTCGGGAGAGAACGAGGGCGAGGCTGTCCTGTAGCCAGAGGCAGCTTCTACTCACCTGAGTCAAGACCAAGCAAGCCCATCCCGCCAAGCTTGGGCAGTTGACGGCGTTCCTCTTCACGACCAAAGTTCATGATCTCGCCTGCATCGTTGATCGCCTCAACAGCAATGCCCAGCGACTGCATCTCCTTGACTAACACTTTGAATGAGGCAGGGATGCCTGGCTCTTCGATGGGCAAGCCTTTGACGATGGACTCATAGGTCTTGACGCGCCCTTGCACGTCGTCTGACTTGACAGTGAGCATCTCTTGCAACGTGTGAGCAGCGCCATACGCTTCCAGCGCCCAGACCTCCATTTCGCCGAAGCGTTGACCGCCAAACTGTGCCTTTCCGCCCAGCGGCTGTTGGGTGACCAATGAGTACGGACCTGTTGAGCGGGCATGCACCTTGTCCTCGACGAGGTGGGCAAGCTTGAGCACATGCATGTAGCCCACAGTGACTGGACGGTCAAACGGCTCACCCGTCTTGCCGTCGATCAGTCTCATCATACCCAGGTGCGGCGGCGGGACGTTGGTCTCCAGGCTGATCTTGGTCACGAACTCACGCAGCGCATCACCACTCAGACCACTGGCGTCATAGCCCTGGGTTTCTGCCCACAGGCGCAGGCTGACATCAATTGCCTTCTGGTCAGCAATTGCGCGCTCGTCTGGCTTGCGCGGATCGTTCTCGTAAACCAGGATCGCTTGCGGATCGTATCCCTTTTCGCGCAACCAGGCATCGAGCACCGAGCGACGAGCATAGACCTCATCCACAGCGGCAAGCTCCAAGTCGTAGCCTTTGCCGTCCATCCACTCGGAGAGGTATGCCATGCGCGCGTCATGCTCATCGCGCATGTCCTCGGTGGAAATGCCGCGCTCGCGCAGGAATTGCCAGGCGCGATCGGTGATCTCCTTGTAGGCGCGGTCGATCATCCAGGCACGACACAGTTCAGCTTCGATCTCTGTCTCAGTCGCCCCATCAAACACAGGAGTTACTGCGTAAAACCCAAGGCGATTCGCTGCCCATCCGAGATGCGTCTCGAGAATTTGACCGATGTTCATGCGACTGGGCACACCAAGCGGATTCAAGATGATGTCCACTGGAGTGCCGTCCTCAAGCATGGGCATGTCCTCGATGGGGACAACCTTCGAGACGACGCCCTTGTTGCCGTGGCGACCTGCCATCTTGTCCCCCTCGGTGAGCTTGCGGCGCTGGGCAACGCTGATGCGCACCATCTTGTTTACGCCAGCGGGCAGCTCGCGGTGTTCATCGCGCTCGAACACCTTAACCTCGACCACTTTGCCGTGCTCGCCGTGCGGCAGGCGCAGGCTGTTGTCGCGCACCTCACGGCTCTTTTCGCCGAAGATCGCGCGCAGCAGCTTCTCCTCTGGCGACAGCTCTTTCTCTCCTTTCGGGGTGACCTTGCCGACGAGGATGTCGTTTTGGTTGACCTCAGCGCCGATGCGGACGATGCCAGACTCGTCTAGGTCTTTCAACGCCTCTTCGCCGACGTTTGGGATGTCGCGCGTGATCTCCTCTGGACCGAGCTTTGTCTCACGCGCATCGACCTCGAAACGTTCGATGTGAATTGAGGTGTACAAGTCTTCGCGCAGCAGTCGTTCGCTGACCAGGATCGCATCCTCGTAGTTGCCCCCTTCCCACGAGATGAAGGCAACGAGGACGTTTTGACCTAGCGCAAGCTCACCGTTGACGGTGCTGGACGAGTCCGCCAGAACCTGCCCCTTCTTCACGCGCTGACCTTTCACGACGATTGGGTGCTGATCGACGCAGGTGCTCTGGTTGCTGCGGTTGAAGCGGCGCAGCGCATACACGCGCCGACCGCTGCTGCCTTGGACGACGATCTGCCGCCCCGTCACGCTGACGACCTCACCGTCCTCAACGGCAATGACCACCTGACCGCTATCCATCGCCGCGCGCTGCTCCATGCCTGTGCCGACGATCGGCACATGGGGCTGGAGCAGCGGCACCGCCTGCCGCTGCATGTTGCTCCCCATCAGTGCGCGGCTTGCCTCATCGTGCTCGACGAACGGAATCAGCGACGCGCTGATGCCGACAATCTGCTTGGGCGAGATATCGATGAAGTCGACTTGCTCTGGGCTGGCGAACATGAACTTCTGATGTCGGCGCACGGAGACGCGCGAATCAACAAACTCGCCCCTCTCGTTCAGCCGCGCGTTCGCCTGTGCCAGCGTAAAGCGGTCCTCCGTGTCAGCGGACATGTACTCGATTTCGTCACTGACATACGGTCGGACGGGCACTTTAGTCAGCGAAGGGATAGCTGCGATGCGCTGCGCGAGCTCGCGGTCAATCACAGTGCCTGCCATGGCAATCAGATTGCCTGCCTCATCGAAGATGTCCTCGCGCAGGGTGCGACCCTCTGTCTGGGCAGGGTCATTGGCGATGACCTTCTTCACGCGGCGATAGGGCGTCTCGAGGAAGCCGTATGAGTTCACCCGCGCATACGTCGCCAAGCGACCAATCAAGCCGATGTTTGGACCTTCAGGGGTCTCAATCGGGCAGATGCGCCCGTAGTGGCTGTGATGCACATCGCGCACATCGAAGCCAGCGCGCTCGCGACGCAGACCGCCAGGCCCAAGCGCGGAGAGGGTGCGCTTGCTGGTCAGCTCGCTCAGCGGATTGGTCTGCTCCATAAACTGCGAGAGCTGCGATGAGCCGAAGAACTCGCGGATCGCGGCAACGACAGGGCGGATGTTGATCAAGTTAACGGGTGAGGGCGAGTCGTTGTCGGGCATGGACATGCGCTCTTTGATCATGCGTTCCATGCGCCGCAAGCCTACGCGCAGCTTGTTCTGGATTAGCTCGCCGTTTGTTTTGACGCGGCGATTGCCCAGGTGGTCCACGTCATCAGGCCCGTAGACGCCGTTGTTGATCTGGATGATGTGCTTGAGCAGCGCGATGATGTCGAGCTTCGTGATGGTGCGGTGGGTGCGCGGGATGCGGTCATCCAGATCAAGGCGCTGGTTGAGCTTGTAGCGACCCACGCGCTCAAGGTCGTAGCGACGCTGGTCGAAAAGTTGCTGCAAGATGAAGTTGCGCGCGTTCTCAAGCGTCGGCGGGTCACCTGGGCGAACGCGGCGGAAGAACTCGACCAGCGCCTCGTTGCAAATCGGGCGCGAGGGCTTGTTCGACCATTCCGGCTCTTGCTTGAACGTTGCTTCGATGTATCTATGGTCGGGATTGGTGTCTACATCAGCAAAGAGCGACAAGATCTCCTCGTTTGTGCCCTTGACCAGGACGCTTCCACTCACGCCGTCATCAACCGCAGCAAGCGCGCGCAGCAGGATGGTGACAGGGATGGTGCGCTTGCGGTTGAACTTGAGCACGATGTAGTCGCTCTTGCGCGTTTCAAACTCCATCCAAGCCCCTCGATCGGGGATCAGCTTAGCTTGTCCGAGCGGGCGGCCAGAAGCTGGGTCCTCTTCTACGCTGAAATAGACTCCCGGCGAGCGGATCAGTTGTGAGACGACGACGCGTTCGGTGCCATTGATGATGAACGTGCCGTTCTCAGTCA
>JANWZM010000228.1 GCA_025054635.1 Thermoflexales bacterium | reverse complement strand
GCCGCAGGCGGGTCGCCATCCACACTGCCAAAGTTGCCCTGACCATCTATCAGAGGGTAGCGAATGGAGAAGTCCTGCGCCATGCGGGCGAGGGCTTCGTACACGCTGCTGTCGCCGTGAGGGTGATACTTACCGAGCACGTCGCCAACCACGCGAGCGCTCTTGCGATACGGCGCGTTCGCGCGCGCGCCTGTATCGTGCATAACATAAAGTATGCGGCGCTGAACAGGCTTCAAGCCGTCTCGGGCGTCGGGGAGCGCGCGCGAGACGATCACGCTCATGGCGTAGTCGAGATACGCCCCGCGCACCTCACGGTCAATGTCTGTGTCGCGGATTCGACCTAGCAGGTGAGAAGCCGACTCACCGTTAGAGGAGGCATCAGTCGCAAACAGCGACTCTGATTGGGTGTCAAGGGCTGGGTTCTTCTCCACAATCGCATCTCCTCCGCTTGATAAGTCGGGCGGCAATCACGAGGATGGTATCGGCAATCGGATACAGGCGAATTATATCTTACGAATTTCCCTCAATTCATAGGGGACAACTTGCCAAGCGCTGACCGTGCGCTGAAAGTTGGTTCACAGTAGGGCGGAGTGGCGACAATGCTAACTGGAGCGTTCGCCTTTTCCTTGCCAACTATCACAGGTCAACCTTCCCAAGTAGAATTAGGGGCGACATGGAACAGCACCAGGACTCGAACAAGGTCTTTCTCACCGCAGAGGGCGCGCAAAAGTTGCGCGATGAGCTAGCCTATCTGCGCGATGTGAAACGCCCAGAGCTTGCTGCACGGTTGCGTGCTGCGATTCAGCAGGGTGACTTGTCCGAGAACGCTGATTACACCGCTGCCAAAGAGGAGCAGGGCTTCCTTGAAGGGCGCATTCTGGCGCTGGAGCGCATGCTCGCCGAGGCGATCATCTTGCCTGATGAGGCAGCAAGCAGCGACGAGGTGCGCATGGGCAGCCGTGTCACGGTCATCGAGGAAGGGTTTGGCGACGAAGAGACATTCCAGCTCGTCGGCGCTGCAGAGGCAGACCCGATGAACGGCAAGATCTCCAACGTTTCCCCGCTCGGTCAGGCACTGCTTGGCAAGCGTGTCGGTGCGCGGGTGCGAGTGATGACGCCGAACGGACCGACTGTGTTCAAGCTAGTGCGAATCGAGTAAGCCCGATCGCAAACCCGATCAGCACAATCCAGTGAGGGGCGACTC
The DNA here is from genome assembly GCA_025054635.1 of Thermoflexales bacterium. GTDB lineage: Bacteria > Chloroflexota > Anaerolineae > J036 > Brachytrichaceae > DRWP01. Next base: position 6,858 of record JANWZM010000228.1, on the reverse strand, counting down.
GCCAGCGCAGTTGCGTCAGCAGCGTCGCTACCGCAAGCAACGTCGTCCACACGTCCACACATGCAGCATTGCCCAAACTGGCGACACTCAGCGTGAGCATCGCGGTGACGCCAACCACAACGCCGCGCAGGAAGGTTTGGGCAACAGGCTCATCCCTGAGCACCGCGGTTAGCTTGCGCTCCGCCAGGACAATAACGAAAGCAGGCGCGAAAATCCCGAGCACACCGGCTAACGCGCCCGGCAACCCGCCGACAAGATAGCCGATGAACGCTGAGACGGTGAACAATGGGCCGGGGACGCTTTGGCTAAGCGCGATTGCATCGAGCAACTGTTCTCGGGTCAGCCAACCCGTGCCCGAGACGATCTCGCGCTCCAAAAAACCGACCAGAGCAAAGCCGCCGCCGTAGGCGATAACGCCGATGGTTAGGAACTTAATAAAGATCTGCCCAGCCAGGTCTAGCCCACCTGCAGCCGCCGCAGGCAACGCAGCAAACGCCCAAGCACCCCCCCTGCCCTTGAGCTGCCCTGAGAGGATCAGCAAACCTAAGCCCGAACCGACCAGGATGAGCAAAACACTCGCTGATGTCAGGGCAAGCGCAGCGAGCACGGTGAAGAACAACGCCCATTCACGCCAACTGCGCAGCACCGGCTGACCGAGCGAGACGGTGCCGACAATCACGACGCCAAGCACTAGCGGCTTGACCCCGTAGAGCACCTCATGGAGTGGCAGAACCGCGCCGAGGTGGACGTAGAGAGCAGCCAGGGCGAGCATGATGACAAGCGTCGGCGCAATGAAGCACGCCCCGCTAAGGATCGCGCCACTCACACCGCCTAGGCGATAACCAATGTAGATTGCGACCTCAGTCGAAGTTGGTCCAGGCAGCAGGTTTGCTGTTGCCAGGTCTGATTCGAATTGTTGGGGGGTGAGCCATTTCCGCCGCTCAACCAAGTCAGCGCGCATAATTGCAATGTGGGCAGGCGGTCCGCCGAAGCCGATCAGCCCCAGGCGCAGAAAGTAACGCGCCAAGTGTGCGCGAGAGACATTCACAGCGCCCCCTCACTGCAGCCAGTCGAGCAGACGGTAGTATGCGCCAGCCAGCGGCAGAAACCACGGATTGCCGTCATACAGGGGCACAGCAGGAAAAGGCAGATCGAACAACGGGTTATTCACAGGCTCACCGGAGATCATGCGCCCCATGCACGCACCCAGATAGGTCAGCAGTGCAACGCCGTGCCCCCCGCATCCCATCGCGTAGTGCACCCCCTCAGACGACCGACCTGCGTGCGGTAGGAAGTCCAACGTGAATCCCAACGTTCCGCCCCAAGCGTATTCCACTTTGGCGTTTGCAAGTTGCGGGTAGAGTTGCACCATCCCTCTGCGCAGGATGGCTGCGCTTTCGCGCAGTGTATCCGGCCCTTCTGGCACGAAGCCTGCCCTACCACCGAAGATCAGCCGATTGTCTGAGGACAGGCGGTAGTAGTAGAGAAAGTGCTTCGTGTCATACATCATGCGCCGATGGCGGCTGATGGCATGTGCGATGTCCTCGGGCAGCGGCGCGGTCGCGATGATATACGAGCCGACAGGCACAATCCGCCGTTTGAGTGAAGGCACAATTCGGTCGGTGTAGCCGTTTGTTGCGACGAAGACATGGTCTGCCGCGAGCGCGCCGCGCGCAGTGTGCACCGTGAAGCCCCCGCTCGCCCGGTCTATGCGCTCGACGCGCGTGTGCGCGAAGAGCATCGCGCCAGCGCGGTCGGCTGCCTCGGCAAGCCCAGCCGCGTAGCGCGCAGGATGTAGCCCGCCGCTGCGTGGATCCAGCAACGCGCCGTGATATGCCTCCGTTGCAGTCTCAGTGCTCAGCGCTTCGCGCGGGATGAGTTGCACAGGGTGGTCGAATGCGCGCTGCAGCAGCTCAGCTTCACGCTGCAGACCCTCCATGTGGCTAGGCTTCCAGGCGAGTTCGAGGTGACCACAGCGACTGAACTCGCAGTCAATTCGTTCGCTGCGGATGAGCTGCTCCACGTAGTCCAGCGCCTCAATCGAGAGGCAAAACATCGCCTTTGCGCGCGCCAAGCCGAAGCGCTTGACCAGCGCGCTGGCGCTGAGCTTCATTCCGGTGAGCGCCATCCCGCCGTTGCGAGAGCTTGCGCCCCAGCCGATACTCTTCGCCTCCAGCACGGCGACTTGCGCCCCTCGGCGTGCCAGCTCGCGCGCAGCCGCCAAACCAGTGTAGCCTCCGCCAACAACAGCGACATCAACACGAGGCGGCAAATCGCGCTGAGTGATGCGTGGCGCTGCTGCGGTCTCAGCCCAGTAGTTGCGCTCTTGGACGGCTTCGAGAGTGCTCATCCCTGCGGATTGTATGAGCAATACACGAATGCCCCCATGATCCCATCCGCGCTCGCGTAGCGTCCCTCTGTTCTGACTGATGCAAACGAGGATGTCTTCCCTTATGGTTCTAGAGGGTGAAGCAGAGGAACATATTGCCGATCAAGCTGATGTGCAGATTCGCCCATCCTCTGAGGAGTTTGAGGGCGGCTAGGGCTAGCTGCTGCGATTTGGCGGGGCGAAAGTCCTGAATCTGCTCAGCGTGCGCAGCGAGCGGCTCAACAGCCAGCCACTCACCTATTTGATGCATAAGCCCTGCCCCACCCCTATCCCCTCTCCTCGGGGGAGAGGAGCACAGAGGTGAGGACAGGGCACTGCACTACGCGCTACGTGTTCGGCTCTATGCACTCCCTGCTAGGCGAGGCGTAATGGGGGAACGCGCCCTAGCCTAGATCAGCGCAATCACGCGGCTTGGGCCGCCAGTCGCACCGACAATCTTTGGGCTACCGACAATCACCGTTGCGCCCCGCGCGGGCACCTTGCCTAGGTTCGCTACACATTCCATCCCCCAACGGTTGGTCGGCAGCCACTTGTAGTGCACCGCAAAGTCTGTCGAAGGGCCGTGGTCCAGGCTGAGCGTATCCACCATGATGCCCTTGACCTCGCGGTTGGCGAGCAGGAATTCGACCGCGTCGAGGGCAAAGCCCGGGAAGTGCATCACGCCCTTGGCGTCGGCGTTGCGGAATTTTGGCGTCTTGACGAACTCATCCCACCCGCTCCACATGGCAACGATCGCCCCGAAGGGGATGCGCCCGTAGCGGCGCTCGTAGCGGCGGATATCCGCCTCGGTCACGAGCGCGTCGGGGTCGCGCCCTGCCTTCTCGCGGATATCAATCACCACCAGCGGGCCGACCAGGTTTTCCACGGGAATTTGATCGGCGGTCTGCTGGTCGGAGAAGTGGAACGGCGCATCCATGTGCGTGCCGGTGTGCTCGTTCAGCACCCACTCGTTCAGGTTGTAGCCATTGTCCTTCAGGTTGAAGACATTCTTGATGGTGAGCTGCTGCGCTCCACCAAAGGTCGGGAAGTTGGGCGGCAGGGGGTAGGTGAGGTCAACCACCTTGCTGATGCGAAGCTGCATCGGGCGAAACAGCTCTTCTTTGGCGTTGACGGGCGTCGCCATGAACGCGGCTGTCGCGGCAGCACCAGCAGCAGCACCCTTCAAGAACTGGCGGCGGCTAAGCGTCTCTGCGATTTTCTTCTGACACTCTGGAACGCACATCGGCTCTGCTCCTCTTGAGTCTTCGGATTTAGACGTAGAGGATACACTACTCCAGCCTTTTGAGGAAGTCGCGCGTCAGCTCCGCCAGCCGGTCGACCTCAAGCAGAAAGGCGTCATGCCCGTAGTTGCTCTCGATCTCGACGTAGGTCACGTCAATGTCGTTCTGGAGCAGCGCCCGCACCAGCTCCTTGGACTGCCACGGCGGGTAAAGCCAGTCCGAGGTGTAGCTCACTACCAAGAAGCGCGCGGTGACCTTGCGGAAAGCATCCGCTAACGACGGCAAGCCGTAGGACAAGTCGAAGTAGTCCATGGCTTTGCTGAGGTAGATGAACGAGTTCGCGTCGAAGCGCTTGGTGAACGAGTGACCGCGGTAGTTTAAGTAGCTTTCGACCTCGAACTCGGGCTTGAGCGAGTAGCCGTAGGCATTCCCATTGCGCAGCCGCCGCCCAAATTTCTCGCGCATTGAGGCGTCGCTGAGGAAAGTGATGTGCCCGATCATTCGCGCCACGGCTAGCCCCGCGTTTGGCGGCGTCTTGCCGTAGTAGTCGCCGTTGTTCCAGTTCGGGTCGGCGTAGATCGCCTGGCGCGGCACTTCATTTAGCGCGATGGTCTGCGGCGAGAGGCGCGCTGTCGTTGCCAGCAGAATTGCGCTGCGCACGCGGTTTGGATATGAGACCGTCCATTGCAGCGCCTGCATCCCGCCCATGCTGCCCCCAGCGACCGTCAGCCAGCGCTCAATGCCGAGATGGTCAGTCAACAAGCGCTGCGCCTCAACCATGTCAGCGATGGTGATGATCGGGAAGCTCAACCCATACGGCTTGCCAGTCTTTGGATTGATAGACGATGGGCCGGTGCTGCCGCCGCAACCGCCGATGACGTTCGAGCACACCACAAAGTACTTGTTGGTGTCGAACGCCTTGCCCGGTCCAATCGCGTCATCCCACCAGCCAGGCTTTGGGTCATCAGGGGAATGCCGCCCCGCAGCGTGCGCATCTCCACTCCAGGCGTGACAGATCAGGATGGCATTGCTGCGGTCAGCGTTGAGCGTGCCGTAGGTTTCGTATGCAATCGTCAGCGGGCCGAGCGTCGCTCCGCTCTGCAGCGTGATCTCGCCAGGATAGTGGAAGTATTGGGTCTGGACAATCATCGCGGCTGTCGGTCTGTGCCCCCTCCCCACATGGAGGAGGGGGCTAGACAGAGTATTGGTTTGGTCAGACAACGACCTTGCGCCCGTTGCCTGCAATTGACACGGCAGCTTCAAGCGCCTGATCCAAGTCCCAGAGGATGTCGCGGATGTCCTCCAAGCCAATGCTCAGGCGAACAAAGTCGTCGGTGACGCCTGTAGCGAGCTGCTCCTCAGGGGTGAGCTGCGAGTGCGTTGTCGTCGCTGGGTGGATTGCGAGCGACTTGGCGTCACCGATATTCGCCACATGCGAGAAGAGCTTGAGGTGGTTGATGAACTGCCGACCTGCCTCGCGCCCGCCCTTGATGCCAAAACCAACCAGCGCCGTTACACCCTTCGGCGCGTACTTCTGCAGCCGATCCTTATACGGGTAGTCGGGCAGGCTAGGATGGATCACCCAAGACACGTGCGGATGTTGCGCAAGGTGCGCAGCCACAGCGTTAGCGTTTTGAATGTGGCGCTCCATTCGCACATGCAGCGTCTCCAAGCCGATGATGTTCAAGAACGAGTTGAACGGCGCTTGAGCGGCGCCGATATCACGCAGCAACGTCAGGCGCGCTTTCAGGATGTAGGCAGGGCGCCCGAGCTGCGAGTAAACCAAGCCGTGGTAACTAGGGTCAGGCTTGTTGAAGTAGGCGTCATGCCGCCAGCTCTTACTCCAGTCGAAGTTGCCGCTGTCCACAATCGCACCGCCGATGCTCAACCCGTGACCGCCGATGTACTTCGTCGTGGAGTGGACAACGATGTCCGCACCCCACTCGATTGGGCGCAGCAGGTATGGCGTCGGTGTGGTGTTGTCAATGATCAGCGGCAAGCTGTTTTCGTGCGCGATCCGCGCCACCTCTTCAAACGGGAAAATGTCCAGCTTCGGGTTGCCGACGCTCTCGCCGTAGATTGCCTTGGTGTTTGGGCGAATGGCGCGACGGAAGTTCTCCGGGTCGTTGGGGTCAACAAAGGTGACCTCGATCCCGAGCTTGGGCAGCGTGTAGTGAAACAGGTTGTAGGTGCCGCCGTACAGCGAAGCTGAGCTGACGATATGGTCACCCGCTTGCGCCAAGTTAAGAATGGCGAAGGTTTCCGCAGCTTGACCCGATGCCAGCACGAGTGCACCAACACCACCCTCCAATGCTGCTAGGCGCTGCTCGACCACGTCGTTGGTCGGGTTCATGATCCGCGTGTAGATGTTGCCCAGCTCTTTTAGGCTGAACAAATTCGCTGCGTGGTCTGTATCGCGGAACTGGTACGAGGTCGTCTGGTAAATCGGCACAGCGCGTGAACCTGTTGTCGGGTCGGGCTGCGTGCCTCCATGAAGCACCAGCGTGTCGAAGTGAAACGTTGGCTGAGTTGAGTTGGACATAGCTCCTTGCTCCTTTTGTCGGGCGACGCACAACCGCTGAGAGCGAGCTAACCCGCGTCGCCCAAAGCAGCTAGCTCGCTCTGGAAAGTAAATCGCCCTCTTGCGCTGGCAGACAAGAGGGCGTTCTTCACATCGGGTGTGCGTCCTCCTCTCATCTTCCAGCCTACGCTGCCGGAGTTGGCACCTTGCTACCAAGGTTGCCGAGGTTTCACAGGGCCGGTCCCTCCACCTCTCTGGATAAGAGTGCGCTCAAGGGCTATTTACTTGTCCAAGTTGAGGCAGCATGATACGCAAAACGCCCGATTTGTCAAGGGAAACCCCCTCTCGGAAATTTCTGCATGGGTTGGTCTGCATGTTGCAGTTGTGCGCGCAGCTCCTACTCGACCTTCAAGTGCTTTTGCGCAGCATTTCGCTGATCAACTGGCGTCCCCCGCGCAGCGCCAAGCCAGCGACCACCAACTTGTCCACCAGCCAAGGCGTGTGGGAGCGGTAATGCTTGCGATAAAAAAGCCACATCGCCCGTTGGAACTCATACTGCGCTTTGCGGCTGTGGCGGCTTGCGGCGCGCTTGACGTGGTGTATGACTACGCTCGGGTAATACACCACCCGGTAGCCAGCCTGCTTGATCCGCAGGCACCAGTCCAAGTCCTCACCGTACATGAAGAACTGCTCGTCGAGCAAGCCGACGCGCGCGATTGCCTCGGCAC
>JANWZM010000216.1 GCA_025054635.1 Thermoflexales bacterium | reverse complement strand
CGAGACGCGCGGCTTGATCAACGCTGCGGCGCTTCGAAAGATGAAACGAACGGCAGCGCTGATCAACGTCGCGCGCGGGCCTGTCGTCAATACACTGGACTTGGCGTATGCCCTGCACCAAGGGCAAATCGCAGGTGCAGCACTTGACGTGTTCGAGATTGAGCCTCTGCCGCTCGATCACCCCATCCGCCAAGCCCCAAACGTGATCCTGCAGCCACACGTTGCCTGGTATTCCGAGGACGCGCTGCGCAGTTTGCAGCGTGCCGCAGCCGAAGAGGCAGTGCGCATCCTCCGCAGTCATGCGCCGCTCCACCCGTTGAATGAACCTTCCTGCTGAGGAGTCACATGGACAATCCCTTCACCCTGGACACCATCGAGCTGTTCCACATCCGCATCCCGCTGCGCGCGCCGTTTGCCACAAGCTTCGGTGTGACCACAGACCGCGAGACTATCCTGCTGCGAGCGATCACGGCGGACGGCTTGGAAGGATGGGGCGAGTGGGCAGGCGACGGACCAGGCTACTCATACGAGACCGTGCAGACCGCCTGGCACATCTTGAACGACTACCTCATCCCGCTGGCGCTCAAGGCGCCTTGGAATGACCCTCGCTCCGCCGTCGAGCGATTCGGCGCGGTGCGCGGTCACAACATCACTAAAGCCACCCTTGAAGCCGCGCTGTGGGACATCGCAGCGCGTCGCGCGGGAGTGAGCCTGCGCGCTTTCCTCAGCGCAGTCACAAGGCAGCCCACTCGCGATCGCGTCCCTGTCGGCGTTAGCATCGGGATACAGCCCTCGCCCGAGGCTCTCGTGGAGCAGGTCGGGCGCTATCTCGAACAAGGCTACCGACGCATTAAGATCAAAATCAAGCCCGGGCGTGACATCGCCGACGCCCGCGCAGTGCGGCAGGCGTTCCCAAACGCGCTGCTCATGGTTGACGCGAACAGCGCATACTCCCTCGACGACGCCCCGGTCCTAAAGCAACTGGACGATCTCGACCTGCTAATGATTGAGCAGCCTTTGGGCTACGACGACATCTACCAGCACAGCCTGCTCCAGCCACAGCTCAAGACGCCGATCTGCCTCGATGAAAGCATCCACTCACCGGACCATGCGCGCGCCGCGCTTGCATTGGGTGCGTGCCGCATCATTAACATCAAGCAGGGGCGCAGCGGCGGGCTGACTCAGGCGGTCGAGATCCATGACCTGTGCCAGGCTCAGCACGTTCCGGTGTGGTGCGGCGGGATGTTGGAGACTGGGATCGGGCGCGCGTTGAATCTGGCGCTGGCGTCGCTGCCCAATTTCACCCTGCCTGGTGACCTTAGCGCGAGCGCGCGCTACTATGAGCGTGATGTTGTTGACCCGCCCTTCGTACTGAACCCCGATGGGACACTCTCCGTGCCTGAGGGCACAGGGCTAGGCGTGCAGGTCGACTTTGGCTACATTGCACAAATTAGCCTGCGGAGAGAGCAGCAGCGAGGGTAAGCCACGCGCTCTACTGCGACAGCCCTGCCTCTCGTAATGCGCGAGAGAGCAAGTCGCCGACTTTCAGCTCTGTCGCCCAGCGGTGCAGATAGTCCGAGTCAAGGATGTTGGCGCAGACCTTGAGCACACCAACCACATCGCGCCATTGTCGCTCAGACGTTTCACCGCCTACACGGTACCACTCGAGCTTCGACAAGACGATATCCTCCGCACTTGCAACATATGCCTCAGTCCACGGTTCGCTTGTGATTGTCATCCTGCGCCGTCTCGCTAATTCCAGGCGGTCGAAGGCTCGCAACTTGCAGATGAACACATCCACCTTGAAGGCGGTTTCGTAGTGGATAAGGTTGAAATTGCCTCGCTATTCAAGTGCTTCCCTCATCATCTCATCATCTGTGTAGAACTCCGCCGACAAGGCTTCAACTAGGGGTGGCAGGTGCGCGAGTGTCATGTCGGCTACGATGTCCACATCCAACGTGGCACGCATAACACCGTGTAGAGCGCTCGCCAACGAGCCAACGATGGCGTAGGGAACCTGCAACTGTTCAAACGCCTGTGTGACGCGCAGCGTCACCCGCGCAATCTCTCCGCTCATGGTCGTACACTCTGCGCGCGAGCTCCGCGCCGAGCATTGCTTCTGCCAGCAAGCGGTGAATCTGCTCGGTCGTGGCGTCTGGGTGTCGCTGCCTGATGCCGCTGATTGCCATGAGCTTGACCATCTCGGTCAAGCTCTCCACGATTGCTACTCGTTTCCATGTCGGCATCTGTCGAATCAGCATGATCTGCAGAGCTTCGACCTCACCGCGCGTGTCAGAAACTTGGGTGGACATCTCTAACCTAGTTGTCATCGTACACAACTCAGGTCTAGCTCTCAAGTTCATACAATCCAAAGCCTTGGATGAGGCGAATGCTTGCAGGGCTTTTGCTGATTCTGTTCCTGGCAGGGAGCGGGGCGGTCAGCCTGCGCCTGGCAACGGCGCTGGCTGCCCGGGGTCGCATCTACACTGACCCTCAGGCGGTCACACCGAAGCCAGCCGCGATCGTCTTTGGCGCAGGCGTGCGCAACGGAGCCCCCAGCGCGATCCTTCGCGACCGAGTTCTAGCGGCAGTCGAGCTTTACCAGCGCGGCACGGTGCAGCACCTTGTTCTCAGCGGCGATGGTCGTTTCTCCAATCGCGATGAACCTGCTGCAATGCGCCAACTCGCGCTGCGCTTAGGCGTTCCTGAATCCGCCATCACTCTGGACCCCGCAGGCTACAACACACTTGCCACCTGCCGCCGTGCACGGTCGGTGCTCGGCGTTGAAGAGGCGGTCTTGGTCACTCAGGCGTACCATCTCGACCGCGCGCTCTTCGCCTGCCAAGGGGTGGGGATTCGGTCTGTGGGGTACGTAGCTGACCGGCAGCCGTACAGGGCGGCGCTGTGGTATCACCTGCGCGAGTTCGGTGCGACGCTCAGCACTGCGTTTGGCTTGTTGCGTTCTTCGATGTCAGACGAGGGCTAGGCTCGCGTTCGCTCGGCGCTGCCGTGGCGCAGTGCCCGCTTGCGCGCTGCAACTGACAGGGCACACGAACAGGGGCGCCTGCTTACTTAGGCGCCCCTGAGCTTAGCAACGAGGCAGGGAGCGTTGCTGGTGCCCTGTCACTCCGCCCGCGCTACCATCGGCAGCCACAGCCGATACACGGGCAAACCAACCGAGGCGCGAACCGGCGGCGCGTGCACGGTCTCAACCCCTGACGTGTCCACATCTGCCAGCCAGTACCACCACTCGCCGTCTGCGGGCACTGTGTCCTCGAAGGCGTAACTTGCGCCCGTTGTGCCGCCCATCGCTGCGGGCACGACCCCGACTAGCACTGCTTGGCTGA
>JANWZM010000002.1 GCA_025054635.1 Thermoflexales bacterium | reverse complement strand
TGGCGCCTGCTCGACATAGTGCAAGGGTAGGGGGCGGTCGTAGCCAGCAAGCTCGACGGTCACCTGCTCCGTTGGCAGCAAGCGTGGTGGATAGCTAAACGTGTCCGCTGGCGTCTTCAGCGAGGTGAACACCATGACTAGAAAGGGAAAGAGCATCACCCCTGCGAAGAGGGTCAGAATGACATAGACAACAGCCGCGCGGAAGAGTCGGATCAGTCGGTAGCTCATGTGACCCCCTACAGGTCGTATGCTCCGCTAGCTTGGCGCTGGCGGCGGAACTGGAAGAGCGTGAAGGCGAAGATCACGATAAACAACACCCAAGCCAGGGCGCTGGCGTATCCCTGACGAAAGCTCTGAAAGCCGTTCTGATACAAGTTGAGCGTCATTGTTAGTGTCGAGGTGCCCGGCCCGCCAGTGCCGTTGCTGATGACGAACACCTGGTCGAACACCTGTAGGGCTTGGATGCTGCTGGTGATCAGCACGTAGAGGGTAGTCGGCGCAAGCATTGGCAGGGTGATGTTAAAGAACTGCTGGCGCGGACCAGCGCCGTCAACAGTAGCTGCCTCGTATAGCTCGCGCGGGATGGTCTGTAAGCCGGCTAAGAACAGCACTGTGTTGAACCCTGTCCACTGCCAAGCGCTCATGATCACGACTGAGAGCAGCGCGTAGTCGCTGTCGGCGAGCCAGCGAATCTGCGGGTCTTGCAGGCGCAACCCGAACAGCCGGTTGACAAGGTCAACTGCACTCGAGATGAAATAGTTGATCCAGCCGACTTGCGAGTTGTACATCCATTGCCAGATCAGCGCCACACCAACTACGGCTGCAACGCTGGGGATGAAGTACAGCGTGCGGTATATCCGCATCCCGGGCAGGCGGCTGTTCAGCAACACAGCTAGAAACAACGCTGGCACGACCGAGAGCGGCACTGCCAACAAGCCGAAGACCAGCGTGTTGCGCAGCGAAATCCAAAACAGGTGGTCGCGCGCACCGACGAGGTAGCTCTGCCCCGGCAAATGCACGCGCAGCAGCTCAGAGTAGGTACGGATGTCTATCGCCTCACGCGCCGGCTGATCAGGCGACGCCAGCGGCTGGACAATCAAGCCGAAGGCGCGCTGGTAGTTTTCCAGCCCAATCCAGTCGCGGCGATTGAAGGCATCCCAGTTTGTGAAGCTCACGTACAGGGAGAACAGCAGCGGGCCAGCGAAAAAGAGCAGGAAGCCGAGCAGATTCGGTGAGAGGAAGAGCCATCCGCTCAAGCGCTCGCTGTGGATGTTCTTCGCCCCAAACGCGCGCGCTACTGATCGGCTCGCTGTTAGGCGCATCAAGGCGAGGGTGAGCGCGATCAACAACAAGAAGCCAATCGAGAGCGGCGCGCTGGCGACGAGCTTGCCAGGCAGGGAAAGGATCGCTGGCACAATGCCGAGCATCAACGCCAAACCAATGCTGCCGGCAGCCATAACGCCTCGCCCGAGGCGACGGCGCAGCGCCGACGGGACGCGCCCTCGCCACTCGATGTTCGCCAGTGCATAACCGAGTATCACGACCAGCCCCATCAGAAAGGGTGTCCCTTGCGCAGCGTAGTCAGCAAGGTTATCCAGCCCAGCGAACAAGTCGAGCGCGCTTGCAAGTCCGATCGCTGAGGCAAGGAAGACGCAGTAATTCGCCGTGAGCGAGAGGGTTCGACCGAGATGGTCGCGACGCGCGATGAAGACAACGGCAACCAGGCTACATATGCCGATCAGCCCAGCAGACAGCGCTGCAGCGCCGCGTACGATGTCAACGCCAGGCAGGTTGTTCGCTAGCCAGAGCGCGCTCCCTAGCAGCAACCCGACCCCCAGCAGGCTGTGCCACACTAGCAGCGCAAGCGCGAAGCGCTCTGGGTAGACGGGGTTCTGAAGTGCGACCTGCATGTTCACCATTTTGGCTTAGCCTCTCGTATGCGCACTCCGCCGGCAGCGAACGAAACCGCCGGCGGAGTACCTGCGAGGCTAGGGTAAACGAGAAGAAGTTCCGCGCTAGAAGGGCACGCTGGTCACTTGTTGAACGCCTTGCTTGCCTCGTCGCAGGCGGTTTGGGCGAACTCCTCCAACGTGATCTTGCCGGTAAGCAGATCGCTCACCTTGGCGCCCATTGCGCGGTCAAAGTCGGGCCAGTTGCCTGTCCACAGTGGGCCTTCAGCCGTTGGCTTGTCCGCCAGGCCGTTCAGGAAGGCTTGGTTGTTCTTCTCGGGGAGAATCTTGAGGAATTCAGCGAAGACAGCCTCACCGCGGCGGCTGGGGATGTTGGTGCCGCGGGCAGCGACCTGGGCTTGAATCTCGGGCTGGGTGAGGGCATCCACCAGCTTCCACGCCAGCTCGGGGTACTTGGTGTTCTTGTTCACCACGTAGGCGCCCCAGAACAGCCAGTTGCCCATGTGCCCGCTCGGCCCTTTGGGCAGTTCGACCACGTCCCAGTTAAATGTCACGGTGCTGATGCCCGGTGTTGCCCAGCGACCGTTTTGGAACATGCCGACCTTGCCCGCGCGGAAGGGCGGCTCGCTATCCTCACCGTAGGGCACAGCCAGCTTCTCGTCGTAGAGCTGCTTCAAGAACGCGAGCCCTTCCAGGGATTCCTTCGAGGTGAGGTTGCAGGCGTTGCGCTCTGCGTTGAAGAAGCCACCACCGGCAGCGTTCATGAACGCGCCGAAAGGTCCCCACCAGGCGTTCATGCCGTAGCCCTTGATATCACCGCCGAGCGCATTGACCTTTTCGGCGACCTCTTTGAACGCGGCAAAGTCCCACTTGCCTGCCTT
>JANWZM010000254.1 GCA_025054635.1 Thermoflexales bacterium | reverse complement strand
GCGCGTCAAGCGGCCTGTGGCTTGCAGCAGGTAACCCCGAAAGAAAACCTCCTCCGCGCTGGTCTGAATTGGCAACAGCAGCAGCCCCACGAGCACCATCGGCAACGTGCGCCCAAAGTCAGGGTTGAACTCGTACCGTGAAACCCCTGCGAGGGTGAGGATAAGCGCAGCAAGCACGTAGAGTACGACCCACAGCATGAATCCTGAGCCGACACGCCCCCAATGCACGCGCCGCGCGACGCCCAGCAGCGTCCCTGCAGGACGCCCGTGCAGCCAGCGGGTGACCAAGAATGGCATCACCAGCATCGGCAGAAAGCTGAGCAGCGAGAGCGCGAGGGCGAGAGGGGATTCACCCATGCCAGCGATGCCAGCTTCCGGATTGACCAACCCAAGCGAAAGAGAGATCGCGCTTGTGATGAAGCCTCCTAGAAGCCAGAACACCACGATCAGAGCGATGCCCACGATGTAGCGCCAAGCGGCATTCTTGCCAGCGTCGGAGAGGGAGAGGAAAGCCTGTGTCATGGTTGAGTCCTTCCTACTGGTCTGTTTGCGGCATGCACTCCTGCTCAGAGGCATCTCGCAGGAATGCTATCCGAACACTATCAATTGTAATACAGGAGCAGACGCGCTGCTGCGCTCCTTGTGCTCGTGCACTCGGGATCACCACTCATCGCGCCAAGAGCAGGCGCGATTTCCGCGCCTGGCACACCAGGCATAGCGCGCTGCCTGCCAAGCGCGCAAGCAAAAACGCCAAAGGCAGGGGTTGAGGCACTCAACCTCTGCCTTTGGTTTGATCGAAAGGCACCTTGAGGGTTTGCTCAGATAAAGACGATCTGCGCTCCCTCGGTCATGTCAATGAAGTCGCTGGCTGTGACGATGCCGGCGAGGCCGTCCACAAAGTCCTCGCGCTTGATGCCCATCATGTCCACGCTCATCTTGCAGGCGTAGAGCTTCGCCCCACCGTCAATTAGCATTTGGACATACTCACCAACAGTTGGCACGCCCAGCGCTTTCATCTTGTCCTTCATCAGCTTCGTCGCCAGCGCCGTCATGCCTGGCAACACCCCAACTGCGTTCGGGATGCCCAGGTTGTCTGCGTGGATGCCCATCATGCTCAGCTTCATGCTGGTGTTGCCAACAGGGGCGATCTCAAGGTGATCTTGGCGAGTCTTGCGGATGATATCCAAGCCCCAGAAGGCGAAGAACATCGTCACGTCAACGCCGTTGCCCAGGGCAGCCCATCCCATCACCAGGGCAGGATACGCCATATCGAGCGTGCCCTTCGTGCAGACAAACGCCATCTTGCGCGTGTCGCTGGTGTGACCATTGCTGCTGACCATTGCACTGTCTCCTGTTAGTCCTCACCCCAACCCTGCTCTTACAAGGGGTTGACGAGAGGCTCTCACTACACGCACCCTTCAGGCTTGCCCAGTCCGGCGATGCGGGCGACCTTCTTGGCAGGCCCTTTGGGGAAGAGCGCGAACAGCTCCTTGGTGCTCAAGCCAGTTCCGGCGGTGATCTGGCGCAGCGTTGGTGAGCGGCCGTTCACAGCATTCTTGCGGCACCACTCAATCACCTGCCAGTGGGCTGGCGTGAGTTCCTCAATGCCCTCCTCGCGGGCGATCTCGACCGCTAATTCGGGCGTCCAAGCGTCGGGTGAGAGCAAAAAGCCCTCTTCGTTGACCTCAACGGTCATTCCAGAAAGCACTCGTGTTGTCATAGTGCACTGCTCCTTTCTAGTTCAAGCTCGTCTCGGAAGCGGGGGCTGTGCGCCAGAAGCCTGTGCGCCGATGGTGCGCAAGGTGCGCATCACCAACGCCAAGCCGCGTCGCACGTTCGGGTCGCGTATCTGCGCCAGCAAGCCGCGGAGCGAGATGTCCACGGGCTGCTCCGCCTCCTGCTCGACGCTGATCACCGTGCGATTCAAGAACTGCATGACCTCGGGCTGCGTCATCGCCTTGACTGTGCGCAGAATCAGCACGATGTTGTCGCCAAGCTGCCGCACGTCGTCTTCCGTAAAAGAGGTCACGATGTTGTCCAGAATGCGCAGGCTGCCCTTGGCGAAGGCGAAGTAGCCCTTGCGCTCCAGCTCGGCGAAGAGGGCAACCGCCTTGTCGAATGCCTCGCGAGTAATCGGCGCGCTGATGCTTGCGAGGTCGGACAGGCTCTCCAGTTGCTCAAGTGCGCCTTCGAGGGCGCGCACGCTGCGCAGCAGCCGCCTGAGCAGCCGCACGAGATCCTCGCCCGTGAGGGGAGGCTGGACTGCGTCTAGTTCGTCAACTGCCTGCTGAAAGAGGCGCTTGGCGATCGGCGACAGGTCATGCAGCAGCTCCTCGTGTGCCCGGCGCTCGCGTTCAGCCGCTTGGAGCTGCTCGTTCAACTGGCTGATCTGCGCGCTGAGCGCGTCTAGCTTGCGCGAAAGCTCAGCCAGCACCTCGGCTGTCGCGTCTGTTCCGTTCGACTTCACTGAGAATTCGACCATGGCGTCCTCCTAGTTGTTGCGCCATTTGCCTGCCATGCTCATCAGTGCAGGCAGGGGCAGGTCTCTGCCTTTGAGCAGGATGTGCCAATACATCCAGCGGAACATCAGCTTGCCCCAGTGGTTGACCTCAGACTCTTCGAGCAGCGTCATCGGACCGATGCCAGGGAGGGGATAGCGCCCGGGCAACGGCTCGGTGTCGTAGTTGAAGTCAATCAGCAGCCCCTTGCCGAAGCCAGATTCGACGAAGCAGTTAGCGTGCCCGTCGAAGCGCACATTCATCTCCGCCCCCTCAACATAACGGACGAAGTTTTCAGCAAAGCACTCGACGGCGAAGTGCGCTACCGAGCCTGCCTTAGACGTTGGCACAGCGGCTGCGTCGCCCAGCACAAACAGATTGGGATACTTCGGCGAGAGGAAGGTGTGCTTGTCCACTGGGACGAAGTTCAACGCGTCGCCAAGCCCAGAGCGAGCGATGACCTCGTCGCCCATGTTCAACGGCACGCTCACGAGCAAGTCATACTCGACTTCCTGTTCGTCGTACGCGATCAGCTTGCGCGCGTCGGGGTTGACCCGCTCGACCATGAAGTCGGGCACGACCTTGATGCCTTTCTGTTCGAGCAAGTAACCCAAGCGCTTCGCTGCGATTGGCTTGGTGAAGGCTGCCGACAACGGGGTGGCGTAGATCAGCTCCACGCGGTCGCGGATGCCCTGCTCGTGGAAGAACCAATCTGCCAGCATCAAGAACTCCAACGGCGCGACTGGGCACTTGATTGGGTTGTCCACAACGTTGACGACGAGCCGCCCGCCCTTCCAAGTGCGCAGGTGCTTTGCCAGCGCCAGTGCGCCCTCTAGGGTGTAGAAGTCGTAGATCGAACGCCGCCACTCGTGCTCCATCAGCCCCGGTGTCTGGTCTGGGCGAATCTGAGCTCCTGTGGCAACGACCAAGAAGTCGTACTCCAGCCAGCGGTTGTCCTGTGCCAAGCGCACGCGGTTCCGCTCCGCCTCGATCACCTCGACTGGTGAGAGGATCAGCTCAACGCCAGGCGGGAGGAAGTCGCGGCGCGGCTTAACCACGTCGGCTTTGGTGTAAATCCCAAAGGGGATGAACAGAAAGCCGGGCTGGTAATAGTGCGTGTCGTGCTGGTCAACGACGGTGATCTTCCACTCATCGCGGTCCAACGTGCGGCTAAGGCGATTGGCGACCATCGTCCCAGCCGTGCCTGCGCCGAGGATCAACAAGCGTTTCATCGTTCGCGCTCCTTTGTTAGGTGAATCGAAGCCACTGCGGCTAGGATGTCGGCGACGCGCTGCACGAAGCGCAGCACCTGGGCTTGCTTGTGCGCATCTAGGCGATAGACCTGCTGAGCAGCCGCCAGCACTTGAGCTTCGTCAGCGCTGAACACGGCTGCGAGTGCGCGCAGCTCAGGCTCTGTGGGAGGCCAGTTTGGCGGCGCAACGCCGCCGGCAATAACCATGCCTTTCAGCGCACTCCCGACACGAATGAGCCCGCGCGCGCACAGCAAGCCAGTCTCACTAGGCGTCCAGTGCGGCTCTAGGCAGAGACTGTCGGCAAGGCGCCGCCAGGTGGAGATGCAGTGTTGCAGCGCCTCAGGCGTGCGCAGCAAGACGCTGAGCAGCGGGCAGGGGTTGCTCACGCGCGTCAAAGGCGCGCCGCTCAGATCTGTCGTAACCAGGGTCACGCCCAGCGCCTCAGCGAAGGCGTCCTGGATGACTTGAGCAACCTCACTGGGCAGCCAACCCTCTGTTTTGCCATTCGACCCAGAAGCATGACTTGGAGTAAGGCTCTTGCCTAGCCATCGCTCAATGTCGCTAGGGTCAAACCGCCACTGTTTGCCGACGCGCACAGCAGGGAGCTTCCCTGACTCCACCATTCGGTAGATCGTGGTGCGGTCAACCTTGAGCAGACTCTGCACTTGCTGCGTTGTGAGCAGTTCAGCCATCACACTACACCTCTTGTGCTACGACATGTGCAGCTTGTGCACACATCCGACAGTGCAAATGGTGCAGGTGATGCAGCCTGTGCACATCCCACTTGTGAATTGTTTCACAACTAGCCGCTCAGCCAGGGGGGACACTCTGCACGCTGCTGTGGACTGAGTGCTGTCCTGCTGGATTGAGACAATTGCTCTAACCTAGCTGCAGGCGCTTTGCAGCGACGGATAGGATGCGCAGGCTTGATGCAGCGCGCGTTGGATTGGTGCGCGGCATCCTTATCGATCTGCTTGCATCACCCCTTCAAACACACTTAAACAAACGCGCGTACTTTCAACGACGAATGCGGATGGCATGAGCGCGTCCCTGCAAATGCGTCCTCAGCGTTCACTGCGCCGTGCGGCTGCACAAGAGATAGCGCTTGCCTACCTCTTGCTGTTGCCCGCGCTGCTGCTCTTTCTCGCGTTCACGTTCTTCCCGATCGCCTTCGGCGCCTATATCAGCCTGCACAACTGGCGGGTTGGGCCGCGTGAGTTCGTTGGGTTAGGCAACTACCTGCGCGCGCTGGCGCCCGGATCGGAGTTTTGGCCCGCGCTGGTCGCAACGCTGACCTATTCGCTGCTGGCAGTTCCGATTCAGATCACACTTGCGCTCAGCCCAGCGTATTTGCTTTTCCAGAAGATCCGCGGCAAAGCGCTCTTCCGCGTGGTGATGTTTTTGCCATGGGTGACCTCAACGGTTGCCACTGCAGCCGTGTGGGCGCGCTTATACAGCCCCGACATCGGCTTGATCAACAGCGCGCTCAAGGCGCTCGGCTTGCAGCCGATGGGATGGCTGTTGGAGGACAGGGGCGTCTTTGGTCGCGTCGAGGCGCCTGTCGCTGGCTACGACCCTGTGCGCACGTTGATGGGCGAGCTGATCAGCAAGGTCGCTGTCAAGGGCGAGGGCGACATCAAGGCGGAGCTGGACAAGGCGGTCGAGGAAGCCAACAAGATCCTGATGGAGAACGCACCCAAGAAGGGCTACTGAAAGCTCTGCACCGGGCGCGACAACATTGCCAGGGCGCAGGATGTGACCTGCGCCCTGTGCTTTCTGGTGAGGCATGCCCTAACACGGCTCACTGGCGATGATCTCCGCGCGGCGCTTGATCACAGCCAACAACTCGCGCGCGGCAAGCGTGCCAATTGGTCGCGCGCCGAGCCAGTAGGCAGCAAACTTGCGCCCTGCCTCAGCGTCGAGCGCGTGGGTGCGGTGCTCCAGCACGAGCCGCTGGCGGGCAGGATGACCTGTCGGCTCGATGCGCAGGCTGATGGCGAGCTTCTCACAGTTCGGGCGGCTGAAGGCGAGGAACTCCTTGAGGCTTTGGATCGGGACAACATGCGGC
>JANWZM010000224.1 GCA_025054635.1 Thermoflexales bacterium | reverse complement strand
TGCGCAGGTCAACTTCAGCAATCAGCTTTTGCTGCACGGTGTTTTTGGCGACCCAGAGGCGCACGCAGGCGAAGGTGTAACCGTGGCTTTGTCGTGGCAAGTGCTCAGACCAACACAGCACGCCTACAAGGTCGCGGTTGCTTTGACGGATGAGCAAGGTCGGGTGGTAAGCAACCGAGATATCCTGCTGATGGACGAACGGCATCGTTACACCTTTCGCTGGGAGGCTGGACTGCGCACGACAACGTATCACGTTGTGCCTGTGCCTCTCGGCACGCCCCCTGGACAGTATCGGTTGGCGATTCAGCTCTACGAGGAGGACGAGGAAACCGGGCAGATCGTGCAGCATCTAGATGTGCTCGACGTTGCTGGAAACCCAGCTGGTCAATCGCATGAGATAGGCAGTGTGCACGTCCGTCTGCCGCGCAGGCTTGCCGACCCCTACGAGACTTTGCGAGGTATCCCGAGCGATGAAGCGCGTCCGTTGGGCGATGGGCTAACGCTGCGCGGCGCGCTGCTTCCGGTCACGCAGATCGCACCAGGCGAGCGATTGCCTGTCGTGCTGCTCTTGTCGGCTGAGCGCGAGGCGCTTGCTGATGAGCCGATTGCAGTCGAAGTTGCGCGCAATGACCGGGTGCTTGGCGCTGTCGTTTCTCACGCAGGGAACGGGCGCTTCCCGACTTCTGCCTGGCGAGCAGGCTTTCCAGTACTTGAGCGCCGATTCGTGCTGATTCCGCCCGAGACGTCTCCGGGCAGCGCTGTTGTCCAGGTTCGCTGGGGGGGCGCGCTGCGCTGACGATTGGCGAGGTCGCCATCAGCGGGCGCGCGCGTCGGTTCGACCCGCCCGAGTTTGCCGAACGGGTCGGCACGCGCTATCCAGAAGTTGCCGAGCTAGTCGGGGCAACAATCGTGCAGCCCTACGACCCTGCCTCACAGACGATGGTCGTGTCGCTGGTGTGGCAAGCCCTCAATCCTCGCCCGATTGAACAGGAGTATGTCGCGTCTGTCCAAGTGCTCGACGCTGCAGGGCGGCTGATCGGTCAGAGCGACCATCCGCCCGCGCATCTGCCAACGACCTCCTGGGTCAACGGCGAGTTCATCGAGGATCAGCACCAAGTAACCTTCCGAGAGCCGCCAGGCAATGGAGGGCAGTTGATCGTTGTGCTCTACGATATGCACTCCCTACAACGCTTGAAGACATCTGACGGGCGCGATGCCGTAACCTTGCCACTGCAGGTGCGGTGAGTCCACATCCTCGGCGTCACCGATGCGTCCGAGGCAACTGAGCGCCGAATGGTTACAGAGGCGCTGTGCGTCGCAATCTGCCCGAGCTCCCTCAAGACGACAGCGCGGTTGGCGCGGGTGCAGTCTGCAGCGCAGTGTTGAGCGAGCAGCCCAGAGGCAGCACACGCAAAGATAGGCTTGGATGCGACAGCACTTGACGAATGACGTTGCCCTCAGCGCATGCTCTGCCGAACGAACGAGGATCGATCCAAACAGCGACGGTCTGCATACCGCCGCGGGCGAGGTTGCGCAGCGCGAGTGCCCAGGCAACATCTGGCGAGGCGGTGATTGCGACGAGTGCAACGCCGCTTGACAACCAGCTCGCTTCGTGGCTCAGCACAGCGTCAAAAGGCAGGCTGCCGTCTGCTTCCAAGACGGCGAGCGTGTCTAAGATGTGGGCATGCTGGCGGTCGCTGAGATCGGGTTGGATCACCAGACGATGCGCGCCATGGGCGATCAAACCCACCTTGCGCCCTTGCTGACGCAGCAGATAGCTGGCAATCGAGGCAGCGGCTGCAACGGCATACTCGAAAGAGTCGGGGGGTAAGAATCCAGAACCGACGCCTGCCAGGGGCGCTTCAATTGCGACACGAGAGGCAGCAGCGACATCAATGACAATCCACACGTCGAGCAGTGGGTCAAGCTCGAACTCCTTGACCATTAGCTTCTGCCGATGAGCCGTTGTGCGCCAGTGGATTCGATTCAGGCTATCTCCTGGCGCGTATTCGCGCACGCCCGCGGCGTTTGTTGTGATATAAGGCGTACGCCGGCGCAGCACCTCACCACCAGCCGTCGGGCTGTGTCGCAGCGGAAAATCTCGCAGCTCGACCGTTAGCGGATGAACGAGCAGTGAGTACGGTTGACCGAGCTGGCGCTGCATCTGCCAGATCCCGAGTGGGTCGCTGCTGCGAACGGTCACAGGTCCGAGTGTGAAGCGTCCACGTCGCGTGCAGCGCGTGTGCACGCGCCAGCCGCGCCACTGCTTGCCGCCGATCAGCGCAATGAGCCGACTTGCGTGATGGTCAGGCAGCGTTGAAGCATCGCGCACTTCGACCCATAACTTGGGCAAGGCAGCCAGATTAATCAACCGAAGCTCCTCCTCGAACACCTGTCCGACCTGTGTCACTCGAGTCGCGGCGCGGCGCGAGAGGCGCAGCCAGTTGACCCCACTCCATGCCCAAATGGCGGTGATCCCTATCAACGCCAAGATTGCGCCAGCCGCTGCAAAAAACATCTCTCGTCCGCTGGCAAAGCCAGCGAGCAGCGACAGCGCGGTGAGCAGCCACAGAACGCGCTGGCGGCTCATCGCACCCGCGCACCAGGCGGTATGACCTGCGCCAAGATTGAGTCGAGAACTTCCCGGCTTGCGACGCCTCGGATGCGCGCTGCTGGGCTGAGGATGATGCGGTGAGCCAGGGTGGGTTGGATGAGCGCCTTAACGTCGTCTGGGGTTACGTAATCCCGTCCGCGCAACGCGGCTCGGGCTTGTGCTGTTCGGTATAGCGTCAGCGCTCCGCGTGGGCTTGCGCCCAGATACACATCGGGGTGATGCCGCGTTGCTTCAACGATTTCTGCGATGTAACGCTTGACTGACGGAGCAACAAAGATTCCTTTGAGCAGCCGCTGCGCTTCGAGTAGCTCTTGGGTGTGTGTGACCTGCGCCAACGTGCGAATTGGGTGATCGAACTGCTGGGCGTCGAGGATTGCTACCTGCTCATCAACGGTGGGATACCCAAGCGAAATCCGCATCAGGAAGCGGTCAAGCTGTGCTTCTGGCAGTGGAAAGGTGCCTTCGTATTCGATGGG
This sequence comes from Thermoflexales bacterium, assembly GCA_025054635.1. Lineage (GTDB taxonomy): Bacteria > Chloroflexota > Anaerolineae > J036 > Brachytrichaceae > DRWP01. The sequence goes on along the minus strand of JANWZM010000224.1, from coordinate 8,695 downwards.
ATTTTGAGTTGCCAGCACGAGGAACGGCTGACTCAGGGGGTAGGTTTTGCCGTCTACGGTGATCTGCTGCTCCTCCATTGCTTCGAGCAAAGCGGACTGCGTTTTGGGCGTCGCGCGGTTGATTTCGTCGGCGAGAACGATTTGCGCAGCAATTGGGCCGGGGCGAAATTCAAACTCACCCGTCTTCTGGTTGTAGACCGAGATGCCGGTGATGTCGGAGGGCAGCATGTCTGGTGTGAACTGGATGCGTTTGAAAACGCCGCCGATGGATCGCGCCAGGGCTTTAGCGAGCACGGTCTTCCCGACGCCGGGGGCATCTTCAATCAGCAAGTGCCCTTGGCAGAGCAGACAGATCGCCGCCAGTTCGATCACGTCGCGCTTGCCCACGATCACGCGCGCGACGTTGTCGATCAGTCGTGCTGCGACCAGGCGGACGCGCTGCGCCTCGCTGCTGGCTGTTCCATCGAGCAGCGCAGCGCGCCCGCCATCTTGTTGGAGGCTCATCTAAATGTCGCTCGGCAGGCTCACGATTGGCTCAACAGTTTGTGCACTGCCTCCAGCGCAGCATCGTAGTTGGGGTGCTGCGCGATCTCTGGGACGTACTCGGCGTAAACGATGGTGTCGTCCTTGTCAACGACGAACACAGCGCGCTGCTCGATCCGCATCTCCTTGACGTGTGTGCCGACCGCGTCGCCAAAAGCCATCTCTGCATGGTCGGAGAGCACCGTGATGTTCTTGACTTCAGCATCGTTCATCCAGCGGCGCTGCGCCCAGGGCAAGTCAGCGCTCACGGTGATCACTTTGACGCGGTCGCCCAGTTTCTCTGCTTCCTCGTTGAAGCGCTTGGTCTGTGCGTCACAAATACCGGTGTCGAGCGAAGGCACCACGCTGATCAAGCGAATGTGGTTGCTGAAGCTCGCGAGGTCAACTGCGCTCCAGTCCGGCGCAGTCAGTTTAACGGCTGGAAACTTGTCGCCGGGCTGCAGCCTTGGGCCGATCACAGTGAGCGGGTTTCCCTTCAGAGTCAGCTCGTTTGTGCGTTCGATTGTTGTCATGGTGAAGTACTGCTCCTTTTGGTTCTTGTGGGTATGCTACCATGCCGCTTATAGAGCGCGAAGCGCAGGGACGCGCTCAAGCCAAAGCCTATCGAGGCTTTCGACGTATGACTGAGCCTTCACCTCTGTCACTTTCGAGGCATGGAGACAAGACTGAGTGCAAGGTGCGCGTCGTGGATACATTCAGGGTCAAAAGGCAGCTTTTGCCTAACGGCGTCGCGTCTGGCGCACGGCGGTCGTATCTGTTGGAGGCAGGCGGGGGTGCTTCTCTGCCAACGCGCGCGCCACAGCCGGTGGAACCAATCCGGTGACATCACCGCCGAGGGCGCTGATCTGCCGGATCAGCGTCGCGCTGAGGAAGTGGTTCGGGGTGTTTGCAAACAGGCACAGATACTCGATATCCTCGGCGAGCCAGTAGTTGGTCTGCGCCATTTGCAGCTCAAAGTCGAAGTCAACGCTGTTGCGCAATCCGCGGATGAGCACTTTGGCGCCAATGCTGCGGGCGAAGTTGACCGTCAAGCCGCTGTAGCCCATCACTCGCACGCGCCCGTTCGCGTCAATCTCTTGCAGGCACTGCTCAATCAAGGCGATACGTTCAGCGTGCGAGAACAGCAGCGTCTTGTCTGGCAGGTCGTAGACGCCGATGACTAGTTGGTCAAACAGAGCAAGTGCGCGTAGGGTGATGTTGAGGTGACCGTTGTGGAATGGGTCAAACGTGCCGGGGAAGAGAGCTGTAATTGAGGGCATGGGTCGCCTAGCTTGCCTCGCTGCCCGAGTGGTCGCGCCAAAACTGCGCGACTTTCTCCGCGAGCAACGGGTGATCGTGCAGATCAGGATCCTGGGCGATGAGCTTAGCCGCAAGCTCGCGCGCGGTCTCGAGCAGGTCGCGGTCGCCGATGCCGACGAGTTTTAGCTCAGGCTCACCGCTTTGACGCGTGCCAAAGAACTCACCCGGCCCGCGGATCTCCAGGTCAATTTCAGCCAGCTTGAAGCCGTCGTGCGTGTTGACGATAGCTTGCAGACGCTGGTCAGCGAGGTCGCTGCTGCTGTCGGCAAAGAGCAGGCAGTATGACTTGTGCGCCCCACGCCCGACGCGCCCGCGGAACTGGTGTAGTTGCGCCAGCCCGAACCGATTCGCGCCTTCGATCAGCATCACGGTCGCGTTTGGCACATCAATCCCAACCTCGACGACTGCTGTCGAGACCAGAATTTGGGTTTCGCCGCGGGCGAAGGCTTGCATCGCAGCCTCCTTCTCAGCAGGGCGCATCTTGCCGTGCAGCAAGCCAAGCTTGTAGCCAGGGAAGATCTCACGGCTGAGCCGCTCGTACTCCTCGACGGCTGCCTTTGCTTCGACCTTATCGCTCTCCTCGACCAGCGGGCAGATGATATACGCCTGCCTGCCCTGGTCGATCTGATGACGGACGAACTGGTAGGCGCGTTCGCGCTCGGTAGGGGGAATCCAGTGCGTCTCGATGGGCTGGCGACCCGGGGGCATCTCGTCCAGAACGGTCTGGTCGAGGTCGCCATACAACGTCAGCGCCAGGGTGCGCGGGATTGGCGTCGCGGTCATCACCAGCGTGTGCGGGTTGAGTTCGCCCGCCTTGCGGCGCAACGCGGCGCGCTGCTCGACGCCGAAGCGATGTTGCTCGTCCACGACGACGAAGCCAAGTTGCTTGAACGCCACAGCCTCTTGGATTAAGGCGTGTGTGCCGATGGCGATACGGATTTCACCGCTAGCCAAGCCTTCCTGGATGGCGCGCTTGTCGGCTGGCTTGAGGCTGCCCGTTAGCAGCGCCAAGTTCACGGGCGGAAGCCCAGCGCGCTCGATGAAAGCGGCAAACAGGCGGGAGAAGTTCTTGTAATGCTGCTCCGCTAGGATTTCCGTCGGCGCCATCAAGGCGGCTTGCGCCCCTGTGCTCGCTGCGAGCGCCATGCCCAGCGCAGCGACGACGGTTTTGCCTGAGCCGACATCGCCTTGAAGCAAGCGGTGCATCGCCGTGGGCTGCTTCAGGTCTTCTGCGATGGCGCGGATCGCGCGCTGCTGCGCGCCTGTTAGTTTGAACGGCAGCGCCTCGATTAAGCGCTCCAGCATGCCTTCTGGTGGAACAAGGGGCAAGGCTGGCTCGCTGCGCCACAGCTCGCGCTGACGCAAGACAGCAAGCTGCAGGCTGAACAGCTCGTCAAACGCCAACCGCCGCCGCGCTGCTTCCTGCGAACGCATCGAGCGCGGAAAATGGATCTCGCGCAGCGCCTCGGCAATCGGGACAAGCCCAGCTTGCCGACGCACCCAATCGGGCAGATGCTCGGGCACGCGGGCGGGCCAGTAATCCACGATTCGGCGCATCACGCGGCGCAACAGCAACGGTTGTAGTCCCTCGGTTAGGCGATAGACGGGCACGATGTTGCCGCCGGTGATCCATTCGCGTTCTGCTGGCTCGTAGCTCGGGTTTTGGAAAGTGAGTCGCCCTAGATATTCAGTCACTTTGCCGCTGATCACCATCTCGCGTCCGACGGTGAACTGCTTAAGCAAGCCATCGGCGAAGCGTTCGGTGGTGAACCAGGAGCACTCGATCGCGCCCGAGGCATCTTCGATGACGACGCGAACGATGACCTGCCCAGCGCGTGTCTTGAACGGACGCGCCGAGGCAACCCGCCCGACGATGGTGACTTGCTCACCGTAGCGAAGCTGGTTGATCGTCTTCAGGGCACTGTAGTCGTCGTAACGGGTTGGGAAGTAGTACAGCAGATCGCGGATGGTGTGCACGCCGAGACGCGCCAGCTTCTGCGCGTTGAACTCGCCGATGCCACTGATCTTGGTGACTGGGGAATCGAGCGACAAGCCTTCGCCGAGTCGTCGTGCAGGTTGCCTTGGCGCGGAGCGTTCGGGGCGAGCCGCAGCCGTGCTGCGAGCAGGTGTCGGCGTCTCTGGGGGGGCTTCTGCTGCAGGTTGAGAGTGCAAGCTAGGTCTCGCCGGCGGTGCAGTTGCCACGGGCGCTGCGCGCAGCACAGGCGCACGCAGCCGCCCTACGATGGCGTCCAGCATCACACGGCGGCGGGAGAGGTCTTCGCAAGCGCTGTACTCGCGCATCTCCTGTGCAATCGCTTGCGCCCAGTCAGGGTCAATATTTGCCCGCTCTGCATCCGCCAGCCAAGCGCTGACGAACGCGCTCAAGCCACGTGTCACTGCTTTGTCTTGGTAGCCTGTCTGCGCCTCGAGCTTGAGGATCTTGAGCAGCTTTTCAGTTGCGGCGTTTGGCATAGCTGCAGGCGCTCTCGGCTCGCCAGCCGTGCGCCGCATTGGATTATAGGTGTTCGGAGAGGGGTATTTGGAGCGACTGCATGAACACAAGTTGAACAGAGCTTGTTGCCTCGACCCCGTACTTCTGACCCCCGCTACTTCCGAGAGTGCAGAGGCAGGGAGCAAAGCAGGCTGGGAGGCACTTCATGTCCAAGTTCTGGCACTCTTGGAATGATCATTCCAGCGGCAACGCAGCGGCGACATCCCTTATGATAAAGGCTATGGCGTTGCGACCGGTTTTGCTTGTAGTTTTTACTTTTGTTGTCATCATAAACACATCTGTAGGTGTTGCAGGCGGCGCGTCCACGCCCATCGTCCCACCAACACCACCGCACGTCACCTATCAGCTCGTGCCTGTTGCCGCTGGTTTAGACAAACCTGTTTTTATCACTCATGCAGGAGACGAGCGTCTGTTTATCGTGGAGCAGCGAGGCACGATCCGCATCTGGCATGACGGCTCGCTGCTGCCAACGTTCTTTCTCGATATCCAGAGCATCGTCAAGTGCTGCGGTGAGGAGGGCTTACTCGGGTTGGCGTTTGAGCCGGACTATGCAACCACAGGACGGTTTTACGTATATCACACCAACCCCAGCGGCGATCAAGTGGTGGCGCGTTACACGGTGTCAAGTGATCCGAACGTTGCTGACCCGTCAAGTAGACAAGTGGTGCTCACGATCCCTCATCCCGACTATGAGAACCACAACGGCGGGTGGATTGGCTTCGGGCTAGACGGCAACCTCTACGTCGCCGTCGGCGACGGTGGCGGAGCGGGTGATCCTTTCTGCGTGGGTCAAAACCCAGATGACTTACGTGGCAAGATCCTGCGCATCAACGTCGTCAACCAAGTCACTTATACCATCCCTGCGGGCAACGTGTTCGCACCCTCTCAGCGCCCTGAGGTTTGGGCATACGGGCTGCGCAATCCATGGCGAGCATCATTCGACCGTGTGACGGGCGCCTTCTACATCGCCGACGTTGGTCAAAACGCGCGCGAAGAGGTGAACTACCTTCCGCCCAGCGCGCCTGCAGGCACAGATTTTGGCTGGAGCAGCTTTGAAGGAACGCTGAACTACGCCAACAGTTGTCCAAAGAAGACGACGGGGGTGACGTTCCCCGTGATCGAGTATGACCATTCCATGGGGTGCTCGATTACGGGAGGCTACGTCTATCGCGGTCAGCAGCACCCATACCTTCAAGGCGTCTACTTCTTTGGCGATTACTGCTCTGGGCGAATCTGGGCAATGTGGTCTCCGGCGCCTGGCGCCCCATTTGTGAGCGCTGTTGTGCTTGGACCAGGGGCTGTCTCTGGGCTCTCCTCGTTTGGCGAGGACGCCCAAGGTGAGATCTACGTGGCGAGCTACTTCACCGGCGCGATCTTTCGCCTGAGCGCTCGTGGTCCGCGCGTCTGGATCCCAACTGTGCTGCAAGAGAACTAGGCTGCCCAAAAGAGCCGAGCTTGTGGTGAGGAGATGAGACTTTTGTAGTCTCAGACCCTCACCTGGAAGCGAGGACGGGATCATCTAGTCTGCCCAAACCTGCCTTGGTGGGCATCATCTGGGTTCAACGGGCTTGATCCTGCCTCAGTCGGCACTGCAGGTGCAGCGTTTGGGCGCGCTCAGCTAAGCTCACGCGCGCAGGTTCGCAGCGCATCTGCGTGGCAATGAGCGCTTTTGCCGCAGCGACGCATAGGTCGCCATCTGCTGTGAGTGCCTCAGCGAGCGCCGACGCTGCGGTTGCGCGCGTCTCGGTTTCTGCCGCTAGGCTCTCGGCAAGCCACAGCGCGTCAATGGCGCCCTGCCTCCAACCGCGCGCCTTGCTGATTTGGCTGAGCAGCAAGTAGCTGCGCGCTGCCTCCTCGCGCAGTGCCTCGCGGTTGGTCTCAGGCAGGGCGCGGTATTGCCCTAGCGCGCTCTGCAGCAACAGGTCACCCGCAGCCAGCGAGGGGCTTTGCTCACCGCTGAAGCCTCGGGCGTGGTGCTCGATCAGTCGGGCATGGGCGCGCCCGACCATGACGCGCATCTCGATGCCCCATAGGTCAGGCTGAGGACGCGCGTTGAGCGCGTGCAAGAAATGGGTTTCGCCGCGCGCAAGCCAGCGATCCACTTCACTTGCCTCTGCATCAACTGGAGCTAGCTCGGCATACAAGCGCCCGAGCATCAAGTGTGCATTTGCCAGCCTGGGCGCGTTGTCAATTGCGCGTAGGTAAAAGCCCTCTGCAGTCTGCAGCAAGGCGCGCCGCGTAGTCTCCGCACAGCTTCGGACAGAAGCTTGGACGTAAGCGTTGCCGACCATGTGGCTAAGCAGAGCGCGGAGCTGTAGATCAGCGACAACGCTGCTGCGCAGCGCAGCCTCGAACGCGCTAGCCGCGCTTAGCGCGTCATCGTAGCTGCCCAGCATGTAGTGGCGCAGACCGCGCGCAATGAGGGCAGCCGCCTCCATGGCGCGATCGGTCTCCGCGCTGGGCGATGCTCCCTTCGGTTGCACCCAGGTATGCAAGCGATAAGCGCCAGCCAGGTTACCCTCTGTTCTGAGCGCACTCGGTGCGACGTATAGGAAATACGACACGTTGAGCGACTGCGAAGCGCACTCCAGCACGCCGTAGACCACAAGGTCAGCGCCAAGCTCCTGCGCGCGCTGCGCTGCGCTGGACGCCAGCGTTGTGAGCAGGCCATCCTGCGACACAACGGAGGCTGTTACCCAAAGCGCCAGACGAGGCGCTTGCGCCTCACCAAGCTGCTCTGCTAGGGTGTTGAAAGCAGCCGCGGTGAGCGAGTGCGCATGCCCAGCGCATTCGTCGGACGAGCTGGCATACGCGACAGGGAGCGTTACCGGGTTGAGCACGCTGCCCTGGCGAGGGGACGGACGCTGGGAAGCTCCCGACCGCAGGTCGGCAACGCCACTGGCAATCATCCCAAGCGAGGCGCACCAGAGAACAAGGGCGAGTATGGCTGCGCCTACAGTGCTCGGCTTTGCCTCAACGAGCTGCCGAATGGCCAACTCCACGGCTCTTCCAAGGCGCTGGCTGAGTGCCTGCAGCCTTTGTTTCAGTGTTTGGAGTCTGCATCCGAGCCGCATTTTGGTGCAAACAGACGCGATTTGCCTCGCTAAATGTCGTGCGAGACCGACTTTGTCTTCATCTCTCCCCATGGATGGAGAGATTTCGTCCTGATAGCCAGTCAAAGCTATTTCCATACCTCCTGACTTGACCTAATTATAAAAGCCTTTTTGGTTTTGTCAATACCCCTTGATGAGCTAATTTAAGGAGCGGATGCTGGCTTGTCTTCTAGGGCGCGTCTTGATAGAAAGTGAGGTCAGAGCATGTCTTACAATTCGATGTAAAGGAGAACAGAGCCATGTCGGAGCGCAAGCGTTACCCAACCGACCTCACTGACACGCAGTGGGCATTCATCGAGCCACATCTCCCCAAGCGCGCCTCTCCACGCGGTCGCAAGCGCATCCACTCGCCCCGCCAGATCCTCAACGCCATCCTCTACGTGCTGCGCACAGGCTGTTCATGACCATGCTGCCGCACGACTTCCCCGCCTGGGGTATCACGACTTTCGTCGCTGGCGCAAGAACGGCACATGGGAGCGGCTAAACATGGTGTGCCCTGAAGACCGCAAGCTGCTGGACACAGGCGCGTTGCGCTTTATCGTGTTCGACGAGCTCCATACCTACCACAGCTTATTATGAGCTATAATATGTGGTGTAAGCCGATGCCATGTAGATGAAAACTTCATGACTTTTAAGGCTTTGGGAGGAATGTCGCTATGAACCACCTCGACCAAGTACGCCAAGTTGTACTAGAAAAACTGAAGTCGCATGTCCAAACAGAGAACACGATTGCGCGCGCGCTCCTCGCGCCAGACGTCTTTGCCCGCGTGCGTGTTGCGCTGTGGCTGGAACGCAAGCCCGCCAAAAAGCAGCGCCAAGAGCTTGAGGCGGAATTCGCCCAGCTCGCAGGCCCGTTTTGGGGAGGCTTGTGGCTCTTCGCCGAACCTAGTCTCAGCAATGTGGATCGCAGGGTTCTGGATGACCTCTGGGAAGAGGCGAGACCTTGTGCAGACAAGATCAGGATTCACGAAAGCACTCGGGGCAGGATGTAGCACCGCGCTGGCGAACTTTGCTGCCCAGCGTGCCTGCGCTGGCGAGCGTGTCGTAATCATTGACCTCGACCTTGCTGCTTCAGGGATCGGACAGCTGCTACTTAAGCCTGATGAGATGCCCGAATATGGTGTGGCAGATTACTGGTTGGAATGTCCCTTGGTTAACAGCGCGTTGAGGCTAAGCGATTACTACGCGCGAGTTTCTTCTATCGGCGAGGGAGAGATCTTCGTTTTCC
>JANWZM010000197.1 GCA_025054635.1 Thermoflexales bacterium | reverse complement strand
AATTGCGACGGGGCGACTTCGGGGTGATCCTTCTCGTTCTGGAACCCCATCGCGCGCTGCACTTCGGCGACCGTGTCAATGAACAAGCGCAGCGGGTCACCTGGGAGCGAGTGATAGTAGCCGCCTGTATTGACGAACTCGAACTTACCAGTTCTGTGGTACTCCCGCTCTGCATTCTCGCCCTTGAATAAGAAGCCCTCGATCTCATTGGCGGCGTTGAAGGTGTAGCCCTTCTCGGCGTACATCTTCTCAGTGTATGCCTTGAGGATGCCGCGCGTGTCAGCCGCGTACGGGCTGCCGTCCTTGTCGAGCACATTCCCGAACACCAGCACCTTCCCAGGGCCAAAGACGTCTGCTGGTGCCCAGTAGAAGGCACTCCAGTCAACCTCCAACCGCAAGTCGCTCTCGCGCTGAACAGTGAAGCCACGAATGGAAGACCCATCGAACGTCAAGTTGTCCACTGCCTTGAGCAGGAACTTCTTGTCGTAGTCCAGCATGTGCAGGCGACCTTCCAAGTCCGAGAACAGAATGGTGACCGCCTTGATCCGCTTCTCGTCAGCCAAGTACTTCATCCGCTCCTCGCGCAGTTGACTGACAGGAACGCGTGCCATGCGCTGGGCTTTTGCAGCCAAGTTGAGCTCCTCGAGCTCAGCGTATGAGAGCTGTAGAAAGTCACGAAGTTCGGTTGTCATGGTGTTCTTCTCCTCGGTTGCGCTTGGGTGAAAACGAAAAAGGGATGCGATGCCGCTCGGCACCACATCCCGGTGGTCACCCTTGTTTGACGAGATTATACCTAACCGATAGGTGTCACGAACTGCTGGGAGGTGATTAGACGAGAGCTGAGACGAAGTCTCGAGGGACAGAAGCGATCCCTGCGTCGGTATCGCGGCGTGTTACCGCGGTCGTTGTTGCCACACTTGGCAGCGTGTGGGTAACGGCGGCGTGGATAGCTCAATTGCTGAGCCTAGACACTCCCCGAGGGAGTGTCTGGGCTCAGATGCGTGGTGCGCCGTGTGTTGATTGCCCTCGCCCTTGTGCCCCTTTCCCAAGGGAGGGGAGATGGGAGTGAGGGCAGTGTGACAAGCTCTGGCACGTCATATCACGTCAATGGAGTCACTCCTCCCCTGAACGTCAGCGCGGCAAAGTTGCTATAATCCAGAACAAAGCCCAGGTGGTGGAATTGGCAGACACGCTATCTTGAGGGGGTAGTGCCGAAAGGCTTGCAGGTTCAAATCCTGTCCTGGGCACAAAGTAAGCAGGGCACCGTCAAGAGGTGCCCTGTTTTGCTGAGAGTAGCCCCGCGCACACATGATGAGACGTGTTGCCCTATCTTCAGCTCCCCTTCTTCTCTGGTGGGTTCGTCCCGTGACCGACCTCTCTGCTCTGCAAGCTGCCAGATCGGCGAGCATGTTGAGCTGGGTAGCCTGAGAACTAACATAGCACCCTAGAACAGGAAATGGCATATTCCCGAATGCTGGTCGTCCGAGCATGACTAAGCTGGGTCTCGTTGCCCATCCATGGATGCCGGGGTTGAGCGGTATCACATCGGCAAAGCTCGCTGCTGTGTATTGTTTGGCTGGAGATGCTGGCGGTCAACTACGCGGTGCTGCCCGAGAGGATGGAGACGGTCACTCTGCCTGACCGTGAGGCAGCCTTCTGCGAACTAGGCGCCCCTTCGCCTCCTGTCTAGTAGGCACAAGTAGAATGCAGATGCACATGTGTCGGCAAGGAGGCCTTGCGCGACGGCTAGCATATGCCTCTCAGCGGGGCAGACAAAGACAAACGTATGTCCACTGCAAGTCAAGCTAGGGGCTTCTGCACTCCATGCCTCAGCGACCCAGCCAGACCAGTATGAGCCGCTCCGCATCTGCCGCATTTGAGTTTTCGACAGCGAGGCGCATCTTGTTCGGCGCAGGCGTAGCTGACCGGCTCGGTGAGATCGCAGCTGAGTTTGGTCGTCGCATCCTAGTTGTCACAGGTGGACACCCTGAGCGGGTGCAGCCGCTGTTACACCGACTTAGCGAGCAGGGCTTCCATCTTGACCTGTTTCAGGTCAACGGCGAGCCGACCCTGCATATTGTGCGCGCGGGCGCGCTGCGCGCCCGCGCAGGATGCGAGCTTGTGCTTGGCATCGGTGGCGGCGCAGCCCTGGACGCTGCTAAGGCAATTTCAGCGATGGCGACAAACCCTGGCGACGTGCTGGATTACATGGAGGTCATCGGCAAGGCACAGCCGCTGACAAAGCCACCGCTGCCGTGTGTTGCTGTGCCAACAACAGCGGGCAGCGGCGCTGAGGTCACGCGCAACGCGGTGCTTTCTTCGCCAGAGCACCGCGTCAAAGCCAGCCTGCGCAGCCTGCGGCTGTTGCCGGCGGTTGCCATCGTTGATCCGCGGCTCACCCTGTCCATGCCGCCCTCAGTGACTGCTGCTACAGGCATGGATGCCCTGACCCAAGTGATTGAGCCGTTTGTCTCATCGCGTGCGACGCCGCTGACCGATACGCTGTGCCGCGAGGCAATTGCACGTGCGGCGTGGGCGCTGCGCCGCGCCTATTATGACGGCAGCGACTACGCTGCACGCGAAGCGATGAGCTTGGTCAGCTTGTTCGGCGGGCTAGCGCTCGCAAACGCCGGGTTGGGTGCAGTGCATGGTTTTGCGGCGCCGATCGGCGGGATGTTCGTTGCGCCGCACGGCGCGGTATGCGCGCGGTTGCTGCCGTTTGTCTTCTCAGCAAACGTCCGCACCCTGCGCGCGACTCAGCCTGAGTCGCCTGTCCTCGCTCGCTTCGACGAAATAGCGCGCCTGCTGACTGGAAATCCTCAAGCATCCGCCGAGGATGGCGCGCGCTGGTTGCACGATTTGTGCGCCGATCTGTCCATTCCGCCGCTGCGCGCCTACGGCATTCGCCTGGAGGATATTCCTGAACTCGCTGACAAGGCAGCCGCAGCGAGCAGCATGCGCGGCAACCCTGTCGCGTTCAACCGCGAAACCCGCATCGCCATTCTGACCGAGGCGTTGTAGGAGACCCCCATGCCTGCCCTGCGCTGGACGACCTGGATGCTGTTCATCCTGGCGAATGTCTTAGTCTCAGCCGTGACGTCGCTCCTGGTTGTGCGAGTGCTGACCACAACCTACAGCCAGCCCCAAGTTGCGGCTGAGCTTGCGGCTGGCGCAGCAAGCCAGTCTGAGGCGCCTGAACCACGCACGCCAGCAACAACGTCTGTGCCAGTGCCAGCCGCGCAGCTAACCCTGCCTGCCCCGAGTACCCCCGAGTCGCCCCATCGTTCCGAGGTGAAGGTACGTATCAGCAAAGTGATTTACCCCGGTCAGCGCACGCGCGAGGCAGTTGTGTTGGTCAACGAGGGTGATGCACCCGTTGATTTGACGGGGTGGACGCTGAGCAACCCGCGCGGACAGACCTACACCTTCGGCGCGGTGATCCTCATGCGCAACGGGTTTATCAATGTGTACACTACGCGCGGCGCAGACTCCCCGACAGACCTGTTCTGGAACCTCGACCAAGCTGCGTGG
>JANWZM010000196.1 GCA_025054635.1 Thermoflexales bacterium | reverse complement strand
GGGGTCAAGGCGCTGCGCGACCTCTCACCCGCAGTGTTCGAGTCGCATCGTTCTCTGCTGACCGAGCTGCTCGCCAAGCGCGCAACGCACGTTGTGTATGAGAACGCGCGCGTGTTGGAGGCTGTCGAGGCAATGCGCCTCGGCGAGGTCGCACGCCTAGGCGCGCTGATGAATCAATCGCACGATAGCCTGCGCGATCTTTACGAGGTCAGCAGTGCCGCCTTGGACGCTGCAGTAGACATCGCGCGCAGCGTCCCCGGCGTCTACGGTGCGCGCATGACCGGTGCGGGGTTCGGCGGCTGCGCGATTGCACTGGTCGAGACTCGGGCAGTCTCACTCGCTTCAGAGCGCATCATGCGTGAGTACCCCCAGCGCACAGGGCTTTCCCCAAAGGTGTATGCCTGCGTTGCCAGCGACAGCGCAGGGTGGCAACAACTAGACTAACCGAGCTCCCACCAAGATACGCTCGGGCATGAGGGGGTGTCCACACAGGTTGAGCTGGGCACCTCCCAAAGGTATGGTGACTGCGTGAATACATGGCGGGGCTTGTCACACCGCCCTCACCCCCATCCCCTCTCTCTTGGGGCTATCCACTACCCACAACGCTGCGCGGGGCGGGACGCACACAATGCGCCCCTACGCGCCTGCCGACCTGAGCCGTTGTAGGGGCGCGCACGGCGCACCCAATGCGCACCCCCTGCGCTCCTCCCAGCGAGCTGGCTGAAATGTGGGTGATGAGAGGCTCTTGGGGAGAGGAGCGCAGGGGTGAGCGCAGGGGTGAGGCAAAGTGACACGCTACGCAACACGTATTCGAGCCCAGACACGCCCAAGCGTAACCTCGGCGCAGTCTGCTCCGTATAATCCCCAGCCGATGCTCAGCAACCAGGTCCGCCAGGTTTTCATTGACTATTTTGTGCGCAACGGACATCGCCACGTGCCATCCTCGTCCCTGATTCCCTACGGCGACCGCACGCTGCTGTTCACTAACGCTGGCATGAATCAGTTCAAGGATGTATTCCTCGGCTTGGAGCAGCGTGACTACACTCGCGCCGTCACCGCGCAGAAGGTCATGCGCGTCAGCGGCAAGCACAATGACCTGGACAACATCGGCTACACCCGCCGTCACCACACCTTCTTTGAGATGCTGGGCAACTTCTCCTTCGGCGATTACTTCAAGGACGAGGCGATGGGCTTTGCGTTGGAGCTGCTCGAGAAGGAGTATGGCTTCCCGCGCGAGCGGATGTGGTTCACCATCTTCGAGGAGGACGACGAGTCCTACACGCTGTGGCAGAAGCACGGCATCCCCGCCTCGCGCATCTTGCGCTTCGGTGAGAAGGACAACTTCTGGAGCATGGGTCCGACCGGGCCTTGCGGTCCAAACAGCGAAATCCACATCTACACGGGTGACCTGCGCGACAACGACGCGCGCTGGGTGAACAACGACAACGACCCCGAGGAGCGCACCTCCGAGGTGTGGAACTTGGTGTTCATGCAGTTCAACCGCAGCGAGGATGGCACGCTCACTCCCCTGCCCCGCACTGGCGTGGACACGGGCATGGGCTTCGAGCGCCTAGTGCGCTTGATCCAGGGCGGCGACAGCAACTACGACAGCGATTTGTTCATTGACATCTTTGAGCGGATTCAGGCGCTGACTGGGCACACCAACGAACAGCGCATGCAAAACATCGTGCCCTACCGCGTCATCGCCGACCACGCCCGCGCCTCGGCTTTCTTGATCGGCGATGGAGTGCTGCCAGGTAACGAAGGGCGAAACTATGTTTTGCGCATGATCATGCGCCGAGCAATGCGCTTCGGCCGCAAGATCGGTTTGACACAGCCCTTCCTCTATCAGGTGGCTGATGCGGTAATTGACAAGATGGGCGGCTATTACACTGAGCTGAGCGCCCGGCGCGCTTACATCCTAGACACCATCCATCGGGAGGAAGAGCGCTTCGCCCGTACGCTTGACCAGGGGTTAGAGCGGCTGCGCGAGATGCTCCAGGATGGCTCTGCGTTGGCAGAGGGCGAGACAAGGACGATCTCGGGCGAAGCTGCTTTCAAGCTCTACGACACCTACGGGCTGCCGCTAGAGATCACACGTGACGAGGCGCGCGAGCTTGGGTTGCGCGTGGACGAGGCAGGCTTTCAAGCTGCCCGCCAGCGCGCCAAGGAACTTGCCCGCGCTGCTGCCCAAGGCTTGTTCGAGGGCGACTACGGACGCCTACTCGCGTATCAGGAGGCTCTTGCCGTGCTGAAAGCGGATGGCTTGCTTCCTGCCGAGGGCGTGCGTTACGACCCCTACACCAGCTTGACCTTGGACACCCAAATTGCCGGCATTTTGCGCGATGGCGAGCTGACGCGCAGCGCGGTCAAAGGCGAAACTGTCGAAGTGGTGTTGAAAGAGACGCCGTTCTACGTTGAAAGCGGCGGACAAGTCAGCGACACAGGCTTGATCTGCGCGCGCACGAACCCCGACACCGAAGAAGAGCCTGCCTGGTGCCTGGCTGTGAAGGATACCCGCCGACCAATTGCTGGGCTGGTCGTGCATCAGTGCATCGTTGAGTGGGGCGAGCCTGCAGTCGGCGATGCCTGCACTGCGCAGGTTGATGAAGCGCGCCGTTGGGCGATCATGCGCAACCACACAGCCACTCACCTGCTGCAAGCGGCTTTGCGCGCGGTGCTCGGAACGCATGTTCGCCAGGAAGGCTCACTTGTTGCCCCCGATCGATTGCGATTCGACTTTTCGCACAGCGCGCCGCTCTCCGAGAGTGAACTGCAGCAAGTCACAGAAGTGCTCAACGATGCCATCCTGGACAACCTTCCTGTGACCGCGAGCTACATGCCATATCAACAAGCGATCCAGGCTGGCGCTTTAGCATTCTTCAGCGAGAAGTACGGCGATGTCGTTCGGGTCGTCCGCGTCGGATCACTAGACCAGCAGCCGTTCAGCCTAGAGCTGTGCGGCGGCACACACGTGGAATACACCGGCGATATTGGCAGCGCGCTCATCGTCAGCGAAGGCGCGCTCAGCGCGGGCATTCGCCGCATCGAAGTTGTCACAGGGCGCTACGCGCTCAATTACGCCCAAAACCAAGCGCGCTTGCTGGGCGAGGCAGCCCAGCTCCTCGGCGTGCCAGCAGAGCGTGTTGTGGAGCAAACGCGCAAGGTGCTGATCCAGCTCCAGGAGGCGCAAAAGGCGCTGGAGCAGGTTCGCCGCGAGTTGGCTCGGCTGCGCTTCGACGAGGTGATGCGCCGTGCCCAAACCGTTGACGGCGTTGCGCTGCTCGTGGCTGAGGTGAGCGCGGACACGCCCGATTTGCTGCGCGAGATGAGCGACTGGTTTCGCGCCAAGCATCCTCGCAGCGCAGTCGCTCTCGGTGCTGTCATTGAAGACAAGCCAGCTTTGCTCGTCGCACTGTCGTCCGACTTGACCCAGCGCGGCTTAGACGCCAGCAAAGTCGTGCGCGAGGCGGCAGCGCTTGTCGGCGGCGGAGGCGGAGGGCGCCCAACGCTGGCACAGGCAGGCGGGCGCGACCCCAGCCGACTGTCTGAGGCGCTCGCCAAAGCCGACCAACTGCTGCGTGAGGCGCTGGCACGCAGCGCGAGCGCATGAGCGGGCGCATCGTTGCTTTAGACCCCAACGAAGATGTCGCTGGCGCATGCGACCGCCTCAGGTGGTCGGAGGCGCGGCACGTGTTGCTTGTTTTCCCGAGCGAGACGCGGTGGCGAGAGCTTGACTACGCGCGTCTGCAGCGCACAGCGCAAGCGCTCGGCATTGTGCTTGCCGTTGTGCACCCCAAGCTTCACCAGCGCCTCGCAGCGCGCGAGGCAGGCTTGGTTGCGTTTACCTCTGTCGAACAGGCAACTTCCACACGCTGGTCGTCGCCCGAGCACACAGAGCCTCTGCGCCGTCAGCAGCCGCCGCGCCGATTCATTCCAAACTCGCTAGGGCGTTTCTTTCCCCGTCGCAGCCGCTTGGCGCAAGTTGTGCGTGCAGTCATCGCTGTCGCAGCGCTCGGGATAGTAGCGAGTGCCGCGCTCATCCTTGCACCCCACGCGCGCATCACCCTGGTTGCATCCAGCCAGCCTATCCAAACCATCGTGCAAGCCACCCTGGACACACGCGCTGCAACCGTCAACTTGGCAGAGCGGATCATCCCTGCCCAGCGTGTGGATGTCGTCGTCGAGGACCGGTTGACGGTGCCAACCACAGGTCGTAAAGAAGTGCCGAAGTTCAAGGCGCGAGGGCTGGTGACCTTCACCAATTTCCTAGTGACGCCCTACACCGTGCCCAAGGACACGGTCGTGCGCACAACAGCAACAGGCGCGCCAATTCGATTTATCACGCTCGCGGACGTCGAAGTGCCTCCTGGCGGTCAGGCGAACGTCGAAGTTGAGGCGTTGGAAGAGGGCGCGCGAGGCAACGTGCCTGCCTACCAAATTAACCGCGTCGAGGGCGTGCCTGCCTTGGCAGTGACGGTGTTCAACCTCGAGCCCCTGCAGGGTGGCGGCGATGTCATCGTTCGCTCAGTAACGGAAAGCGACTACCGCCGCTTGCGCGCGGCGCTGCGCGAGCGCCTGCTCCAACTCGCTGTCGAGCAAATGCGCCAAGCCCCTGAGGTCGTCAACAGCGGGTTAGTCGTACTGCCTGAGACGCTGTTCATCGCCGACGTGCAAGACGAGACATACGACCGCTTCATCGCTGAGCAAGCAGACCAAGTCACGCTCAATATGCGCTTGCAGGTGGCTGGCTTGGCAATTGACCCGCGCGATGTGCGCGCCCTCGCCCGTGATGCGTTGCTCAAGAAGACACCTCAAGGCTTTTCTCTGCTCTCGATAGACCAAATTCGCAGTGCCGTTGTCGAGGAGGGAACGGGGTCGCTGACGCAGATTTACATCACTGCGCGCGGCAAGGCAGGCGCAGAGATCGACCCTAACACCGTGCGCGAGCTGGCGCGAGGCAAGACGCTCGCTGAGGCACAGATCGCGTTGCTGCGCACATTCTCCTTGCGGCAAAGCCCTCGCATCGAGCTTGAGCCAAGTTGGCTCACCAGCGGACGTTTGCCCTTGTTGACCTTGCGCATCGAGGCGAGGGTGCTGAGGGAGTGAGCAGATGGGGCGGCTGCTGGCGCTAGACATCGGGGAACGACGCATCGGTGTCGCCGTGTGCGACGCTGCGCGCATTGTCGCTCGTCCGCTGTGCATCGTTGACCGCAAACGCGAAGACGCGCTCGCGCGGATCGCTGCCTTAACGCAGGAGTATCAGCCCGATGCGCTCATCGTCGGTTACCCGTATCACTTCGATGGCAAGATCAGTTCTCAAGCGCAGCAGGTCGAGGCATTTGCCGAAGCGCTGAGAGCAATTGTCAGCGTGCCGATTGTGTTCCTCGATGAGCGATTTACAACAGAGGAAGCCCGTGCGCTGATGGCTGCCGCGCCGAAGCGCGCAGCAATCCGCGCACACGATGACGCAGTTGCTGCAGCCGTGCTCCTGCAGCGCGCGCTCGAGGAGGGATTCAGGCTGTGACCCGCAGACGATCGCATCTGCCTCGATTCATCTTGTTTGTCATCGCGCTTGCTTTGCTGGGGATCGCTGGCAACACCTGGCTGCAGCGCATTCGTGGGGTTGACCTACCCGAAGGGCGACAGATGACCGAGTTTGACCGCTGGCTCATCAGCACTTACATCGACCTGCTGCGCTCAGGTGAGGTCAGTCGCCCAGCGAGCAGTGACCCAACACCACGCTTGTTCGTCGTCTCGCCTGGTGAGTCGGTGAGCAGCATCGCCCAACGCCTCGAGGCACAAGGGCTGATCCGCGACGCTAACCTGTTTCGCCTGTATGTCCGCATGCGCGGGCTGGATGCAACGTTGCGCGCAGGCAGCTTCACGTTGCGCCCGAACATGAGCATCGAGCAGATTGCGCTTGCTTTGCAGCGCAGCGCCGGCAATGAGGTGCAGGTCACCATACCAGAGGGTAAGCGTCGCGAAGAGATCGCCGACTTGCTCGAACAGCAAGTCGGCATCAGCGCTGACGAATTCCGCGCGCTAACTAGCCGCGCCAGTGCCTACGGCTATACCTTCCTGCAGGGTCTGCCGCCAGATGCGACCTTGGAGGGCTTCCTCTTCCCAGACACATACCGATTGCCTGAGAACCCAACGGCACAAGACGCGATCCTGCGCATGCTGGATGCTTTCGGGCAGAAGGCAGCCCCCTTGCTTGAGCAAGCGCGCGCCCAGGGCAAGGATCCATACGACGTGTTGATCGTCGCCTCAATCGTCGAGCGCGAGGCGGTGATCGGCAGCGAACGCCCGCTGATTGCAAGCGTGTATTGGAATCGCCTGCGCATTGGGCAACCGTTGCAGGCTGACCCAACGACACAGTATGCCCTAGGCTATCAGCCCGACCAACAAACCTGGTGGAAGCGCGGGCTGACGCTGGAAGACCTGCGCTACGCTGATCCAGCAGGTTACAACACCTACGTCAACCCTGCATTGCCGCCTGGACCGATTGCAAGCCCGGGGTTGTCTTCAATAGAGGCTGCGCTGCGTCCAGCGGAGACTAACTTTTTCTACTTCGTTGCCTCATGCAACGGCGATGGCACGCACCAGTTCTCTGTGACATTTGCCGAGCATCAAAGCAAGTTGTGCCGCTGAGCGCAAGCGGAGCGGTTCACCACGCGCCATGCGTTTGTGCCTGAGCGCCTCTTACACTGCCAGCACACTGCGCAACGCCTCCACCCTCGCCTCTACCCATCCTCTCGGGGATGGGGACGCAGACGTGAGAGCAGGGTGACATCTCTTTCCATGCATCCATGTGTTCGCTCCTGCGCTACCGAGAGTGTCTGGGCTCGAATACGTAGTGCGTAGTGTGTTGCCTTGCCCTCGCCTCTGCGCCCATCTCCTCAAGCGAGAGGAGATAGGAGGTGAGGGCAATGTAACAAGCTCTGCCACGCGTTCATGCGCTCACTCCTGTGCTGCCTTGTCAGTCATGCCTGGTGTTATAGTTGCGCACTCAGAAATTCTTTCCGCTCTCGCACGTTGACGAGGGCAGCTTACCGAGGAAAGATTCGATGCGATCGTACGAGCTGACCTACATCATCCGACCCGATCTTGACGAGGCTGCGCGCACAGCGCTGATCGAGCGCGTGGCGAGCTTCATCACTGCCGAAGGCGGCGTGGTGCGGCGAGTGACGCCGTGGGGCTTGCGCCCGCTGACCTACCCGATTCGCAAGCAGCGCGAGGGATACTACGTGTTCTGCATCGTTGAACTAAATGCCTCATCTGTAGCTCGCGTCGAGCAGCGCCTCAAGCTGACTGAAGAAGTTATCCGCTACTTGCTCGTTCGCGCAGAAGAGGATGGCAAGAGCACTGACCGCGATGCTGCCTTGAACGAGGGCGTGGCTTCAGTCACGGACGCCTAAGCCAGCGCCCAGCGCTGCTGTGCGGCGCACTAGTCACTCCTGGACATGCGTGGCTTGAACAAGGTGTTGCTCATCGGCTGGCTCGGGCGCGACCCCGAGCTGCGCTACACCCACAGCGGCAAAGCTGTGGTTTCGTTCCCAATCGAGACACACCGCGAGTGGGTCACTGCCGATGGACAGCGTCACGAGGAAGTGGAGTGGTTCAACGTCGTTGCTTGGGGTGCGCTTGCGGAGATCTGCAAGCACCACCTGTCGCGCGGACAACAGGTTTATATCGAGGGGCGGTTGCAAACCCGAAGTTGGGAGGATGACGCTGGCAAACGCCATGTTCGCACCGAGATCGTCGCCAACGAAATGGTGCTCCTGGGCGAAAGACGCTCGACGCTGGCTGCCTCAAGCGCACCGCTTCATGCAGACGACGAGCTAGGCATGTAAATCAACAACGAGGGGTACTGCACTTCATGTTTAAACGCCCGCCGACTGCGCCAAAACCGCAGGATAAGTTCACACGGCTGCAGATGACGCGCTACGAGCGCGAGCAATACGCGCGCCGCCTGGTGATCATCGGCAGCGCGGCAACTGGCATCATCACGCTGCTGTTGATCCTTGCCGCAGCGTTGCAGCTCTTGGTCTTTGAGCCGCAGCGCGCTGTCGCTGTCGTGGATGGAACACCAATCACGGTTCAAGAGCTGCAGAAGCGAATGCGCTACGTCCAGTTCCAGGCGCTGAATCGTTACCAGCAACTGAGCAACGAGATGCAGCAGCTTCGCACGAGTGGCGATGAGAGCAGCACAGGATTCCTAATGCAGTTTTACCAGCAGCAGCTCCAACGCCTGCAAAACGAAGTCACGGCTGAGTCTGTCGCAACCGAGGCGCTGAACGACCTAATCGAAGAGCGCCTGATCCAGCGCGAAGCTGAGCGCCGTGGCATCCAGGTCACCGACGCGGAGGTTCAAGAGTCGCTTGAGCGCGACTTCGGCTTCTTCCGCAAGACGCTCACCCCCTTCCCGACGGCGACGCCCTTCACCCCTGAACCGACGCCGACCGGCGCTGCATTGGCGTTCACACCGACCGCAGCCGCTCCGCCTACGCCATCTGGCGCTGCGCTGACACCCACACCAACTGCGCTAGCTCAGCCGACACCGACCAGCGCCGCACTGACGCTCACACCAACTGCAGTCGCTCAGCCGACACCGACTGGCGCCACGCCGACGCTCACGTCAACTGCGCCAGCTCAACCGACACCAACCAGCGCCGCACTGACGCTCACACCAACTGCGCCAGCTCAACTAACCCCGACCGGCGCCGTGCCAGCGCTGATCGCAACTGCCCAGCCGACACCGACTAGCGCTGCACCAGCATCTACACTCCCTGCACCCACAGCCGTTGTGACAGCAACCCCGACACCCTTCCCAACACCCACACCGCGGCTGCAACCCACTTCTATCACTGAGGCGGAGTTTCAGCAGCTCTATCAGCAAGCGCTCGAGGGGTACTCCGCGCTCGGCTTCGGTGACGCGGACATCCGCGCGCTGATCCGCGCTTCGCTCTATCGGCAGCGCGTGCAAAAGGCATTTGCTGACGAGACGCCAACCCGCGCGATGCACTACCGCTTCGACTACGTGCGCTTCAACGAACGCAGCAACGCTGACCGCGCCGTACAGCGGCTGAACAACGGCGAGATTACCTTTGAGGCGCTGATCTCCGAGACGAACGCGATCACCCAACCTGCCCCAATCGGGACAGGAGTGACGCTCGGCGACTGGATCAGCCAGCGCAATGTCACTCGGCAATATGGCGAGCCTGTGCTCACGGCGCTATCGTCTGGCGAAGTAGGCAAACCTAGCGCGGTGGTCGAGTCCAACGGCAGCTTCTACGTGCTGCTGCTCAAGGGGCGCGAGGAGCGCGCGCTGTCCGAGTTCGATCTGCAGGACGAGCAACGGCAGCGCTTCGACGAATGGCTCAACCGCGCGCGCGGTGACTCGGCACGTGTGCAGCGCCTCGCCGAGCCCAGAGAGTTCATCCCAAGCGACGTGCGCACGCGGGCGCAAAACTTCCTGCGCCAAGTTGGGGTGAACTAGCGCAGCGTGTTCGAGTCTGCCTGTAAGCCGGATTCTGTCTTCGGCTCTGGGTGAGCCGGAGGCAGTCATCTGTCTGGGACGGCTGTTGCCAGCCGCCTCAAGCCGCCTACCTGCGCATCAGCGGGCAGCCTCATCTGCGCGTCTTGGCGTTGCTCCCGGTGGGGTTTGCCAGGCCGCTGCATCACTGCAGCGCCGGTGCGCTCTTACCGCACCATTTCACCCTTACCGCAAGGCGAGTCGCCTCGCCCTGAGGCGGTGTCTTTTCTGTTGCACTTTCCGTCGGGTCGCCCCGCCTGGCTGTTAGCCAGCACCGTGCCCTACGGAGTCCGGACTTTCCTCACCCCGCCAAATGGCAAGGCGCGACTGCCCAGCAGACTCGAACACGCCTTCTATTATCGTCAAGTCAGAGGCAAGGACTACGGAGGAGCATAGCCAAGACATGGATGAGCTTGCCCCGCAGTTACGTGTGCTGCTGAGAGAAGGCTTGCGCCGCGCGTGCTCGAGCGCGCTCACTGTGCCCGGCTAACTGGTCTCCCCAAGTTTCGAACGCACTCCAAAGCTCACGCACAAAGCGCAGTATGCTCAACGCCACATGAGATGAGCAGCCATGATTGATGTCAACGAGCTTCGCAAAGGCACTGCATTCGAGCTGGACGGCGACCTCTTCCTAGTGCTGGAGTATTGGCACAACAAGCCTGGACGCGGCAACGCAACAGTGCGGGTCAAGGTGCGCAACTTGCGCACGGGTGCAATTGTGGATAAGACCTTCGTCTCTGGCGACCGCGTGCAGGACATCGAGGTGCAGACCAGCAACGCGCAGTTTCTCTACAAGGAGGACAACCTCTACCACTTCATGGACATGACCACCTACGAGCAGTTTGCTCTGGATGAGGGCATGCTCCAAGACGCGCTCCCCTACCTAAAGGAAAACCTTGAGGTGCGGCTGCGCAGCCACGACGGCGAGCCGCTCGGTATCGAGCTGCCGCCTTCGGTTGACCTCGTGGTGACCGACGCGCCAATTGGCATTGCAGGCGACACGGCTGCCGGCGGCGGCACGAAGGTGGTCACCGTCGAAACCGGGCTGAAAGTGACTACACCGTTGTTCATCAACACCGGCGACGTGATCCGTGTGGACACGCGCACAGGCGCTTACGTCACCCGCGCTGGATAAAGCCGCGCTGCATGCAGCCAGAGAACAGGCAAGGCAGCACAGGGGCGGCTAGCCAACCCGTCCGTCCCAGGTCTTGATCAGCACCATCGCTAGCGATGATGCGCCTGCCGCGCCCAACACAGCAAGCTGCACTCCCATTTGAGCGCCAGTGACTACACTGAGCACAGCCGAGCCCCAAGCAACGGAGACAGCAATTGCCTTCACCTGCACGGGCAATGCGCCGCACTCCATGAATGCCAGCGCCGAGCGAACTGGCTTTTGCAGCCAACTGCGCGTGAGCACCCAGCGATACAACCGGTCTGAACCGCGCGCGTAGCACAGCAGCGTGACCAGAATGAAAGGCGTTGTCGGCAAGCCGGGCAGGAACGTGCCCAAAATGCCAAGTCCGAGCGTGAGCGTACCCACAGCGATGAGAACAAGGCGTACTGGCGCGGTCAGCGGTTGACCAGAGAAGATAGCCTTCAACATACCTCTCAACACCTCCGTAACGGCTGATATGATTTGTTTAGCTTTGTGAAGGGATTAGACTGGACATGGGTAGGCGCACTCAATCGGAGGGGGAGCAGTGGTTGACGCTGCAACAAGCAGCTGCGTGGTTGGGCGTACATCCTGTAACGTTGCGGCGATGGGCGGACAATGGGCAGATCGCTTGCCGCCTGACTGCAGGTCGGCATCGGCGCTTTGCGCTCAGCGAGCTGGAGCGCTTTGCCCAGGCTCACTTGAAGGCAGCGCGCGACCCGAGCCTGCCTGTGATCTGGGCGGAAGCAGCGCTCCAGCGCGCCCGCCTGCGCATGAGCGAGGCGCAACCTGAGGCGCAGTGGATGGTGGCGCTTGACGCAGAGCGCCGAGAGCAGCACCGCCAGATTGGTCAGCGTCTGGTCGGCTTGACACTGCAATACCTCTCGGCGGAAGATGGCGAACATTTGCTGGACGAGGCGCGCAAGCTCGGCGAAGACTACGC
>JANWZM010000116.1 GCA_025054635.1 Thermoflexales bacterium | reverse complement strand
TACGTCGTCATTGCCTCAGCGAGTGTGTTGTCCGCAGAACGAGGCAACGAGACGATGCAACAGATCAGCAATGCAGTGCGCGAAGGAGCCCAGGCATTCCTCGCTCAGGAATATCGCGTGCTTGTTATCTTCGCGCTGGTTGTCGCTGTCCTAATTGCTGTGTTCGTTCGTTGGCAGACAGCGGTGAGTTTCATCGTTGGCGCTTTCACCTCGGCGCTAACGGGCTTCATCGGCATGAGCATTGCGACTCGTGCCAACACCCGCACGGCTGCAGCGGCGATGAAGTCGCTTGACGCTGGGCTGCGTGTGGCGTTTCGCAGCGGCAGTGTGATGGGCATGAGTGTGGTGAGCATCGGGCTGCTCGGCGTATCAGCGCTGTTCTTTTTGTTCGGAATGAACCAGGCTGCGATTGACGCTGTCACCGGATTCTCGTTTGGCGCCTCAGCAATTGCGTTGTTCGCTCGCGTCGGCGGCGGCATCTACACTAAGGCGGCTGACGTCGGCGCAGACTTGGTCGGCAAAGTGGAAGCGGGCATTCCAGAAGACGACCCGCGCAACCCTGCCGTGATTGCGGATAACGTCGGTGACAACGTCGGCGACGTTGCTGGCATGGGCGCGGACTTGTATGAGTCCTACGTCGGCTCGATTGTTGCTGCCTCGGCTGTCGCTGTCGTCGGTTCAGCGCGCGGCGAGCTGAGCCCATCAGCCATACTGCTGCCGTTCGCAATTGCAGGTGTCGGCATCGTGGCAGCACTGATCGGCTCGTTCTTGGTGCGCACACGCGAGAACGCCAGCCAAGAAGACCTGTTACGCTCACTGCGGACTGCAATATGGGCCGCATCTGCGCTAGTGATACCTGGCATTGCCCTGCTGATCGGGCTGGATGGGACCATTGGGTGGCCGATCTTCTTTGCCATCCTGCTCGGACTCGCCGCGGGCTTGTTGATCGCCTACTTCACTGAGTACTTCACTAGCTACACTGAGAAGCCCACTCAGGGGATTGCCCGCAGCGCTCAGACGGGCGTGGCCACCTTAATCATCGAGGGTTTGGCAGTTGGGATGCGCTCGACACTCGCGCCAGCCCTAATTGTCGTTGTTGCAGTGATCGGCGCTTACGTGCTTGGCTACAACAACGCAGCAACAGGGCAGCCTGCCGGTCCAGATGGCGGGCTGTATGCGGTTGCACTCGCAGCAGTCGGCATGTTGAGCACGCTCGGCATCACGCTGGCGACAGACGCCTACGGTCCGGTCGCCGACAACGCTGGTGGCATTGCAGAGATGGCGCATCTGCCCAAGGAGGTCCGCCAGCGTACTGACGCCCTGGACTCGTTGGGCAACACAACGGCTGCTACTGGCAAGGGGTTTGCCATCGGCTCAGCCGTGCTCACTGCGCTAGGGCTAATCGCGGCTTATGCGCAGACCTCGGGAGTTCAAGCAGCTGAGCTAACCTTGCTCGACCCGCGCTTGCTCGGTGCATTGCTGATCGGCGCAATGCTGCCTTTCTTGTTCACCGCAATCACAATGACCGCCGTTGGTCGCGCCGCGATGGAGATTGTCCAGGAGGTGCGCCGTCAGT
The DNA here is from genome assembly GCA_025054635.1 of Thermoflexales bacterium. GTDB lineage: Bacteria > Chloroflexota > Anaerolineae > J036 > Brachytrichaceae > DRWP01. The sequence goes on along the minus strand of JANWZM010000116.1, from coordinate 11,686 downwards.
TTCGCGAGATCCCTGGCTTGATGGAGGGCACAGCGCGGGCAGACTATGCGCGCTGCGTGGCGATCAGCACGCGCTCGGCACTGCGCGAGATGATTGTGCCTGGTGTGCTTGCTGTTCTCGCCCCGATTGCGGTCGGCATCCTGCTCGGTCCAGCGCCGCTCGCAGGTTTGCTCGTCGGCGCAACAGGGTCAGGCTTCGTGCTGGCGGTGATGATGGCAAACGCTGGCGGAGCTTGGGATAACGCGAAGAAGTACATCGAGACTGGGCAATACGGCGGCAAGGGCTCGGATAACCACAAAGCTGCTGTGGTCGGCGACACCATCGGCGACCCGTTCAAGGACACCAGCGGCCCATCGCTGAACATCCTGATCAAGCTGATGAGCATTGTGTCGTTGGTCTTCGCGCCCGTGTTTGTGCAGATCGGCGGACTGATCCGCTAAGTAAGGGCTACGTTGCCAACGTCAGTTTTTGCGCCCAGCACGCAGCACGAGTGTGTGCAGGGCTGCCTGTCAGGTGAGCGACAGAAAATTCGCCAGGATTTGCTTTCCGCCCTGAGTGAATAGGCTCTCTGGGTGAAACTGCACGCCGAAGGTGGGGTGTTGGCGGTGGCGCAGCCCCATTAGCTCGCCTTCTTTCGTGAAGGCGGTCACCTCGAGCACAGAAGGCAGCGGCTCAGCAACGATCAGAGAGTGGTAGCGCGCTGCCTCGAAAGGGTTAGGTAGCCCTCGGAAGAGATCACGCCCATTGTGATGTACTGGGCTGGTCTTGCCATGCATCAGGCGCGGCGCGCCGACAACTTTGCCGCCGAACACGTAGCCGATGCATTGTTGACCGAGACATACGCCGAGGATCGGCACCTGACCGCTGAAGGTGCGGATCACGTCGTTGCTAATGCCGCTGTCCTGCTCAGGCGTGCCCGGCCCAGGCGAGATCACAAACGCCCTCGGGTTGAGCGCCTGTAGCTCTTCCAGAGTGACCTGGTCGTTGCGGAAGACGCGCACCGTTGCGCCAAGCTCGCCGAGAAACTGGACTAAGTTGTAAGTAAACGAGTCGTAGTTGTCAATCACGATAACCATCTCACGCCTCCGAAAGGCTCAAGCACTCTCTGCCTCGTCAATGGCGACCATCAAGGCGCGGGCTTTGTTGTGGGTCTCGTGGAACTCAGCCGTGGGGTCACTGTCGGCGACGATGCCTGCTCCGGCTTGGACGTAGCATGTATCGCCGCGCATGGCAATCGTGCGAATGCCGATGCAGGTGTCCATCTGCCCGTTGAACGAGAAGTAGCCAATGCAGCCGCCGTAGATGCCGCGTCGCTCGCCCTCGAGCGCTTCGATGATCTCCATTGCGCGCACTTTTGGCGCGCCCGTCAACGTGCCTGCGGGGAAGGTGGCGCGCAACACGTCAAACGCATCCAGCCCAGCCCGAACCTTGCCCTCGACCAAGCTAACAATGTGCATAACGTGCGAGTAATGCTCGATGACCATTAGCTCAGGCACGCGCACACTGCCGTATTCGGCGACACGCCCAATGTCATTGCGCCCGAGGTCAACGAGCATCGCGTGTTCGGCGCGCTCTTTGGGGTCGTTGAGCAGCTCTTGCGCCAGAGCAGCATCCTCACGCTCACTGTTCCCGCGCCGGCGTGTGCCAGCGATAGGTCGGACACTGGCAATGCCGTCCTCGAAACGAGCGTGCATTTCGGGTGAGGCGCCGATCAGCTTCAAGTCCTCATCCAATAGCGCGCCGAAGTTGAAATAGAACATCCACGGCGATGGATTCAACATACGCAGCGCACGGTAAATGGCGAAGGGGTGGGCTGTGGTGCGCCGCTCGATTCGCCGTGAGAGCACGACTTGGAAGATATCGCCAGCCGTGATGTGCCGCTTGGCGATGCGCACCATCTCCTCGAATTCAGCCTGGGTTTTGTTTGCTTTGGGTGGTGTGCACACAGCGTTTGGGTTCAGCCCCAGCGTGGGCAGCGGCGCGCTCAGGCGAGCGTGGATCGTCTTGATGCGGGCTACAGCATCGTCATACGCCTCCGCGAGGGTTGTGGCACCGTCCAGGAAGGCGTTCGCGATGATCAACAGCCGCTGCCGCGCGTGGTCAAACGCGACTAAGGTATCGCACAGTAGGAAAACCGCGTCGGGCAACTGCAGCACATCGGTCGCGGTGTTAGGTAACCGCTCGAACTGGCGAACCACGTCGTAGCCAACGTAGCCAACGAGCCCGCCACAAAAGCGCGGCAAATGCGGCAGAGGGACAAAGTGGTAACGCGATAGCTCGCGGCGCAGTGCGTCGAGCACGTCGCCCTGGTCGAGCAAGATGGGATGTTCGGCGACCTGTCCGTTTACTCGATCACGCCGCACTAATCTATCCTGCCGGAACACGAACGCTCGGCACAAATGGACGCCGATGAAGGAGTAGCGTGCCACCTGCTCGCCCCCTGAGACGCTCTCTAGTAGGAAAGCAGGATCATCGGCAGCGAGGCGCAGAAACAGAGATACAGGGGTGTCCAAATCCGAGGGTAGCTCGGCGTGGATTGGAACCAGGTTGCCATGCTCGCTGAGAGCACGAACCTCATCGAGAGACGGTCGAATGTTCAATCGTGCCATCGCTTCACCTCAAACACAAACGAATAGCGCCTCCCGCCCGCACAGGGACGGGAGGCGCCTGACCCGTGGTGCCACCCTGCTTTGAGCAGCAGTTCGCTGCTCCTCGTTCGCGCTTGGAGAGCGCTCTGCCTGATAACGGTGGCAGTGCCGACGCCCCTACTGCAGGCATGATGCCTGGTTCAGTTTGTAGCTCCCGAGCCCATTCCGCCCTGCGCCACGCACAGCGCTCTCAGCAACTTGCGCTGCTCTCTGTTCGCTTCTGCAAAGGCGTACTTGCCTCGATCGTCGCTTTGTTCGAATTGTACTGCTTGCGGATAGGTTGACTTGCGTGCCAAGAGCAGCCAACCGACAGAACAACTACGAAGCGCTTGCCATCGTAGGTCAAGCCACCACACCAACCGTATAGTCTTCGGGACGATCTACACCATGGGTTTCAGTGCTGCAGACTTTCGCGACTGGATCAATATGCTCTACGAGCATCCCGAATGGCGTGACGAGCTGCGTCGATTGGTGCTGACTGACGAACTGTTGCAGCTTCCTGCCTTGGTGCGCGAGCTCAGTGAGACGGTGCGTACGCTCGCTGAGGAACAGCGCCGCTTCGCAGAAGCACAGCGCCGGACTGACGAGGCTGTACGCGCTAGTTGAGGCGCAGCGGCACACCGACGAGGAAATCCGCGAGCTCAAAGAGACCATACGCCTTGATCGTCGAAGAGCAGCGCCGCTTCGCAGAGGAGCAGCGTGAGGTGAAAGAGGCAATTCGCCGCCTTGGCATCGCTGTCGGCGAGTTGCAGACTGCCTTTGGTGTAACTCTTGAAGCAGAGGCGAGCAGCGTTGCTGCCGCCGTGATGCGCATGAAAGGCTACCGCATACTGCACCCTTCTCGCTGACGTTCGATGGTGAGATTGATATCGTCTTGCCAATCGAAGACTCAATCGGTCGGCGTCAGGTTACGATGATGCCCTTGAGTTTAGTGACCCGAAGAGGGCGAAACAAGGGCACACCTGCATGCGCATGCCCTACCAGCAGGTGCGTCAAGTTTCAACCGATACCGCACCGTTGCCACACTCGTCTGCGGCAACGCTGACGAGACTCCGCTCACAGGCCTAGGCGCTGTTTCAGCGGCTCATCGAGTGGACGCGCGCCAGCCGCGCCAAGAAACTATGCAGTCATTCTGAGGCGCTACTTCTCTGGCTGCAGCAAGCCGTAGCCACCACTCTTGCGGCGGTAGGCGACCTTCATCGTGCCGTCCTCATCCATAAAGAAGAAGAAGTCATGACCGAGCAGTTCCATTTGCTCGATGGCTTCCTCAACGCTCATCGGCACAATCTTGAAGGTCTTAATGCGCACCAGTTTGGGCTCTGGCTCGGCTGGGGGTGCCTCAATTGGGAGCGGCTCAGCTTCTTCCAGCGCAGCATCCAGCGGGATAGTGCTTCCGTTGCGCTTGCGGTCAATGCGTCGCCCCTTGTAGCGAGCGATGCGGTGGTACATCTTATCTAGCGCAGCATCGAAGGCAGCGAAGGGATCGGTGTTGTGCTCCTCAACGCGCAGGAGCGTGCGCCCTCGGCGGATGGTGAGCTCGACAGATTTGGGGGCGTCGTGCTTGCTGCTTTCGCGGGTGAACTCAACGCGGATGTCCTCGATTCCGGGAAGGTAGCGGTCGAGTTTGTCAGCTTTGGCGCGCACATATTTCTCTAGCCGCTGGCTGATGATCATGCTATGACCCTGGATCGTGATGTTCATGGCATTCCTCCGAACCTCTGGAGTGGTTAGGTAGCCGAAGCCACCGGACGTACCTCATTCTCGCTTAATCTCGAGCGCGTGCAAGCGTCAGCGCAGCAACTGCCTGCGCACCAGCAGCTTTCAGCGCCAGTGCGCACTCACGCAGGGTGGCGCCTGTAGTGAAGACATCATCCACGAGAATAATTTGTGCTGCGTTGGCGCACCGAGGATCTGCCTTAAAAGCGCCACGGACGTTTGCTTGACGGGTCGCATCGTCGCGTATGCGCGCTTGCTGCTCAGTGTTGCGGACGCGCCGCAGAGTACGCTCGTCCACAGGCAATTCGAGCGCCTGTCCAATGTGGCGCGCCAGCAGTGCACTATGGTTGTAACCGCGCACACGCTGGCGCTGCACATACAGCGGCACAGGCACAAGCACCGCGCCTGTCGCTACCGCCAGGCTGCTCTCACGCAGAGCGGTGACCATAGCTGCGCCGAATGCTACAGCTAGGTGAGGGGTTGCTTCGTACTTGAAAGCTTGGATCACCCGCGCTATGGGGTCAGTGTAGCGTGCCGCCGAGATGACTGCGACGGTTTCTGTACCATCTCCCTCGAGCGGAAGTGCGCGGCAGCAGGCTGCGCCGCAAAGCCACTCGACACGAGCTTGACACGCAGCACACCACCACGTCCCCACCTCAACGCCGCAACCTGCACATACAGGAGGGTAGAACAGGTCCAGCGCTGCTGTTGCGAGCGTGCTAACCCATTGTTTCAGGGGAGTAAGTGAGGCATAGAGACGCATAGCCTCACTGCCCAGCCAAGCTGCTGAGAAGGTCGGCAACTGTAGGCCCGAGCAGTGCAGCCGTGGCAATAAGCACCAAAGAAAACAAGATTAGGATAAGAGCAAAATCTACTAAACTACCCCTGCCGCCTTCACCGCTTGGAGGTCTCATGCTGTGCCTCTACATTTGGGGATAACCCCTGGATTATAGCCGCCGCGCCGGAAAACTAGACCCTCAGCACTTGACAGCAGCTCACCCTCCTTCTACGATAGGTGCGGGTAAGCACGATGAATCAGTATCTTAACTACTGAGGGCAGATCGCTAGTACTGCTTTAATGCTGTCCTCATCTATGGGCATACAAAGGCAAGGGGATGACAACTGTGAGAAAGAGCACGAAGGCGACTAGCTCACGAGCAAGCAAGCAGGAGATACTTGAGCCTGAGAGCACGGGGTCAGCACCTACTACGCCAAAGACTGAACCCGCGCGCGCCATGCTGCTGCCGACACCGGTTTCGAGCGAGGAGGTTGCTGTTGTTGAAGAGTTGACCATCGAGGAGCAGCTCATCACGATGGGTCGTGAGAAGGGGTTCGTCACCTATGAGGACATCCTTAACCTCTTCCCAGACGCCGAGAAGAACCAGGAGCAGCTGGAAGATCTGCTTAATGCGTTAAGTGACGCAGGCATCCCTGTTGTTGCGAGCGAAGATGAGATCTTGGATCAGTCCTCTGATGACGAAGAGGAAGAGGAGGACGAATACGACGATCGCAGCAATGAAAGCCTGCTGGAGGCAATCGAGGCAGATGACACAGTCGGCCTGTACTTGAAAGAGATTGGACGCGTGCCGCTGCTCACCGCACCGCAAGAGGTTGATCTGGCGCAACGCATGGAGCGCGGACGCGAGGCACGCGAGTTGCTCTACACGACTGTGCCCACCCCCGAAGAGAAAGAACGCCTCGAGATGCTGGTCGAGGATGGTCTAGCAGCGCGCGAGCACTTGATCAACGCCAACTCGCGGCTAGTGATCAGCGTTGCAAAGAAGTACATCGGACGTGGTGTGCCCTTCCTCGACCTTATCCAGGAGGGCAACATCGGCTTGATCCGCGCAGCGAAAAAGTTCGACTGGCGGCGCGGGCACAAGTTCAGCACCTACGCCACTTGGTGGATCCGACAAGCAGTCACCCGTGCGATTGCCGACCAGGGGCGCACAATCCGTGTCCCTGTGCACATGGGCGACCAGATCAACCGTCTGCTGCGCACCAGCCATCAGCTCACCCAAGAGCTCGGCCGCGACCCAACCGTCGCTGAGCTAGCTGAAGCGATGAACGTCACTGTGCGCAAGGCAGAGCAGATGATCCAAGTCGCCCGCCGGCCGATTAGCTTGGAGACACCAACCGACGACGAGGAAGAGAGTGTCTTGGGTGACTTCATCCCTGACGAGGACAGTCCAGCTCCGGCTGAGATGGTGACCAACCAGCTCCTGCGCGAGCAAATCAACGAGATCCTGCACACCCTGCCGCCGCGCGAGGTGCGCGTGCTGCAGTTACGTTACGGCTTGCTGGACGGCGAAACCTACACCCTCGAAGAGGTTGGACGCAAGCTTGGTATCACCCGCGAGCGCGTGCGCCAGATCGAGGCACAGGCGCTTAGCCGCCTGCGCTTGCCAGCAAACGTGCGCAAGCTGCGCGACTTTTTGCGCGAGGCTTGACAGCTCACCCCAACAGCTCGCCAAGCGCCACTGCGCGCAGGCCGCTCTCCGTCTGAACAACGAGCGCGCCGTCCTCACGCAGCGAGGCAGCGCGCCCTTCAACTATCTCATTGCCAACGCAAAGGCGCACCATCTGTCCCATTCCCTCAATGCGCGTGGCGTAAGCAGAGGTCGGAGGAGCAGGCAGATGGTCAAGCTGCTCACCGAGCGACATCAGTATCTCCTGCAGCATTTGCTCCCTATCTAGGGAAACCCCCAAGGCTTCACGCAGGCTGATGGCGCGCTGCCGAATTTCCTCTGGCGCGCCCTCAAATGTGGTGTTGACGTTCAATCCAATCCCCATAACAGCGTACTCCAGCGTGTCTCCTAGCCACGCGGTCTCGACAAGGACACCTGCCACCTTACGGGAGTGGACGAGCACATCATTGGGCCATTTGATCGAGGCGCGCAGCTTTCCTTCGGTGCTGCGCTCGATGCTCGTGGCGGTCGCCAGGGCGCCGATCATAGTCAGCCAGCCTACTTGATGCGGCGCAAGGCGCGGCTTGAGCAGGACGGACAGGTAGAGTGATTGTCCTGAGGGCGAGTACCAGCTTCGCCCTGCGCGTCCGCGCCCGCGCGTCTGCTGGTCGGCGACCACTACAACGCCTTCAACCGCGCCCGCCTCAGCGTAGGCGCGGCATTGATCCATCGTCGAGGTAAGCACGTCGAAGCGGTGCACGACCCACTGCATGACCAACAGTGCAGCGAATGCTACACTCAGCGCCGTGCTGCCCTCCGTCGCGTTAGTCGGGCTGCTGGTGTTGCCGCCAACCGGCATTGTAGCTCACCGTTTGCTGCTCCGTCTCGCACCACGCCAGCCCAAACTGAGCGCTGTCGGTGCATTTGCACCGCATGCAGCGACCTTCGCTGCGCTTGTGCTGGCGTGGACAGTCTTGTTTGTCCGCGCCGAGGCGGTTATCGGCGGCTGGCTGCCCGTTTCGCTCACGGGTACTGTCTTGGCGCTGAGCACCACGCCCGCAGGCGCAGGCGTGATCATCGCCTTGCTCAGCGTGCAGTTAGATGCACTGCTGCGCAATGAGGGCGCGGCGCGACTCGCGCTCTCCCGTGCGCTCCAGCTTCCTGCCCTTGCACTAATTGCCTTTGGCGACAACGTGATCACGCTGCTGGTTGGTCTGGGGCTGTCCGACTTGCTGCATGCCCAAGCCTCGCTGGCGGTGGCGCGCAGCGCGGCGCGCACCCAGCCTGTGCTGCGTTTTGCGCTCAGCTTGATCGCGCTGGCAGTGCTGCTGATTGGATTTGCGGCAGACTACACTGCCAACCAAACGCTAACCTTGTCGCTCGTCCAACTTCCAAGCACGCTTGCTGCGTTACCTGCCCTAGCGCTCGGTGTACGTCTTGGGTTCGTGCCGTTTAGCCGAATTGTTCTGCCCCAGCCGAGTCAGGGGGTTCCAGTCGACCTGCTCAGCACACTCGTGCTGCAAGCGCGGCTGGCAGAGATTGGGTGGTCTGCTCTGCCAGATTGGTACTACGCCTGGGCGTTAGTCAGCGTGCTGCAAGGGCTGGTTTTGGCAGTCATCCTTCCGTCTGAACGAGGCGCTGCGCTAAGCTTGGCAGGCGCAGGCTTCGCCAGCACCTGCGGTGTGTTCGGCAACGCGCCGGGAGTGCTCGGTTCGCCGTCGCCCTCGGGCACGTTGTTGATTGCTGCGGTTGCTTGGGTGATCGGCAGCCATTTGCTGGTGCATCCCCTCGAGAATGCGCCAGCAGTGGTGCAGCAGGTGCAGCGCTTGGCGGGTGGCTTAGCGCTGCTCACGCTGCCCCCAACCGTTGGATTTGTTGCGCGCAGCGGGCTGATTGAGCATTACCGCTACACCGAACTTGGCGGAGCGCTCGCCGGACTGACCCTACTTGCCTCGCTTGCGTTCGCTGGAACTGCCGCTTGGGTGCTGCGCACGGAGATTGCCGATGCGCCTGCTTCTTCGGCACACTCCTGGCGGCAGCTTGCAACTGAGGTGGGTCAGTCCACTTTGCTTGGCGCGCCGCTAGTCGGCTTCACCTTTGCGGCGGAGCTATTCGGCGTCGGCAACTTGGCTCAGGTGCTGAGCCGCACCAGTTTTCTAGGTTGGGCAGCCTTAGTCCTGACTGCACTTGCCTGTGCTGGCGGGTGGTTAGTGAAAGGCACGGGCATCGAGGCACGAGTGCACGCACTGCAAGCGGCGCTTGCATGTGGAGCGCAGGGCATGCAGATGCTAGTCTTGCTTGTTGGTGCCGCCCTCCAACGCTTAAGTGCACCGTTCGCACGCGCTTTTGAGCTGCTTGAGAGCGAAAGCGCGCTGATCTGGACGGTGATCCTCGTGCTGCTCGTGTTGCTGATCGCAAGCGGCGGGCAGCCCTGACGATCGAATGGCGCGACTTCTGCCTGTGATCGGGCTAGTTGCTGCCCTGGCAGTCGCGGCTGCCTTGCCGCGCTCGGCAGTGCAAGCCTTCGACCTGGTGGGCTACGCAATATGCCACCGAATCCCTGAACGCTCGTTCTTTGTTGGCGGCACGCAGTTGCCATTATGTGCACGCGATACGGGGACGTTTAGCAGCGCCTTGCTGACCCTTGTGCTGTTCACAGCGACGACGCGAGGTCGCCCAGCGCGTTTCCCTCGTCTGCCCTACATCCTGTTCCTCGGCACATTTGCGCTGGCATGGGCTGCTGATGGGTTTAACTCGTATGTCGCTCTGGTCACTGGGCAGCCGCTGGTTTATCCACCGCAGAATTGGCTTCGTCTGCTCACGGGCGCAGGGATGGGCAGCGCGCTCGCAGTCCTCCTGGTTGTTTTGTTCAACCAGACAACTTGGCAGACACCATCGCCTGTTGCGCCAATTGAGCGTCCGATAGACCTATGGCGCGTCGCCGTGGGAATCGCTCTGACGCTCGGGGCTTATCTATGGCGCCCCGACTTCCTCTATGCTCCTCTGGCTGCGCTGAGTGGCATCGGCGCTGTTGCCCTGTTGAGTGTGGTCAATAGCTTGATCGTGATGGTCGTGCAGCGGCGGCACACATGCGCTGTTGCACTGCGCGATCTTGCGTTGCCGATGGCACTCGGTGTGCTGCTCGCTGCGGTTGAGATTGGTGGGATTGCGGGGCTGCGCCTAGCGCTGATCGGTCCTGTGTTCATCCCATAGCGCGGACGATGGAGAGCAAAGCTGCTTCCTATCGCCGCGCGATCTCGATGATTGGCTTCTGCGGCGGCTGCGTTGGAGTCGAGGCTACAGCCGAGTCTTTGGCAGGGTCGTACTTGGGCAGGATCTGGCGTGCCTGGACCATCACTTTAGTAAGCTTCGCGCTCAGGTCAGTGCGGTCTTCCTGGGCAAGCTGATCCGCAAATTGCGCCAGCAAACCGATGAAGCGCTCGTCAAGCTTGTCCTTGACCTCATCGAGCAGTTTCTCTGTCTCATCTGGGTAGCGCGCGCTGAGCAGCAAGTTGACCAGGCGGATTTCCGGCGGCTGACGCTCGGCGATGACCTGCATCACCGCGTCGTAAGCACGCTCCAAGGCTTGGAATGCCTCGCGGTCGCCGCGTTGCTGCGTTGCCTGCAAGTTGGACTCCAGAATCGAGAGCAGGGTCTCGTCAATCTCGTCGGCATGTTGGCGAGCTGTGGCAAGCGGGTCTTTGCTGAGGGCAATTTGCTGGATGAGCTGGGCCTTGGCCTGAACCGCAGCACGCGCAGCAGCATCCAATTGGTCGCGGATGGTTTGGATTTCTTTGCGCAGCGCGATTAGCCGTTGCTGTTCCTCACCAGCAGCAGCGTCGATGCGCGCAGAGAGCTGCTGGAAGAACAGGTAGTCCAAGAGCGACCGCCCTAGGGCGATAAGCGCCTCGCGCGTTTCGGCGTCTGGCGCGCTGATCAGCGCTTGGAGCAGTCCCTCTCGGGTCGGCGCTTTGCGGAACTCGTTGATTATCCTCGTGCGCGCGCCAACTTGTCTGCCGTAAGTGCTGTGCTCGATGAGCATTTGCCGAATCGCCTCAACTGCTTGCGCTACGCGCTCGTTACCTGACTGCAGCGCATTCTCGATTGTGCCGACGACGAGGTCGAAGAAGGTTGCGTCAATTTTGTCGTCGTTCGCCTTGATCTTTGTAACAAGTGACGCCTCGTCGGTTGAGCGCAACAGGTCGCGCAGCAAGTCCGCTTTTGCCTGCTGAGCGCGAATTTCCTCTTGGCTTATGCCGTCTGCCTGCAAGACAGCCTCGACTAACGACTGGAAGGTGAAGAAGATGCGCGGCTGGAGCAAATATGCACGCGGCGCATCCTCAGGCAAACTGCGCATGACAGTTTGAGTGAGCTGACCGATGATGCGCTGCTGCTCAAAGTCGCTCAGACCAAGCTCGATTGGCATGTAGATCAGCGCAAGTTGCTTGGCGGGATCGTGGTAGATGAAAGGCCCAGACAAGCTCGGCAGTCGCCCCGCGAGGAGCGCGCTCTTCAGCGCAGGCTCGCGCCCAACGTCAATGACCTGAGCGGTGAGAGGTTGCTGGGGGCGCGCAGCGCCAGAGGCAAAGCGATTCGTCATGGTTGGGTGCTCCTTGATGTCGGTTACGATTATAGGTGCGCTGCGAGCCCTAGGCTAAGATCTGAAAGTAGCTAGCTGAGCGTCGACCCTAACGCTGAAAACTTTTGCAGCGGGGCAAAGTAGCGGTACATCAACAAGAGTTAGCCGACCTGTATACAATCACTCTTAGCTTTTGGCGCAAGCCGCAGAGGGAGAGCCGATCACGTGAACCGAAGAGACTTTCTAAAGGGCTGCGCAAGCTTTGCCGCCTTGGCTGCCGTGCGCGGGTTTGGTATCACCAACCTGCTGTTCGACTCGCAGCTTCCTAAGGCGCA
>JANWZM010000050.1 GCA_025054635.1 Thermoflexales bacterium | reverse complement strand
TGCGATGATGAATTGCAGGCGCGCTGTAGGGAAGGACTTGTCCCATTGTGTGCTCATGGAGTCACTCTCCAGCGCCAGATTGCTAGAATGGCGCATATGTGGTCTCGCATCAAGGCATTTGCAGACAAGCACCCGCGCCTGACTGCCTGGATCGCGCTGGCGACGGGGATGGTGATCATCCTTGTTATCGCAGCGCGCAACGTAGGGTTGCTGTGGAATCAGTGGCTCTTCCTCATTCTGGCAACCATCGGATTGGCAGGGCTATGTGTGTGGATCATTAGTTGGGAGCCAGACGAGGAAGATGCCGAGAAGAAACCTCCTGAGCAGCCATCTCAGCAGACAGGCAAACCCTCGTGACCTGGTCGTCGCCAGCGCTCTGTGATGTCATCCGTGCCCCCTTCTCCCCCAATGCGGCGCTTCCTGCGACGGGTGAGTGGGGGGGCAGGTATGCTCCTTGTGTTGACCTCCCTGCTGGGCGTCGGCAGCGCGTTCTTCTTGCCCACCCTGAGCGGTCGGCAAGCCACCTGGCTGGATGACGTCTGGCCGCTGCGCAGCGGCGCAGCTCGGCTGGAGGTCATCTTAGATGCCCAGCGCCAAATTCGAGGCTGGCGCAGCCTCAACCTTGTGCTCTTGCCGCCGTTGCGAGGGGCAGCCAGTGACCTGCACCCTGTGCTTGGTCAAGCGGTTCTCGTGCATTACGCTGCCTATCGCCCGGGCGGCGATCTTTCCTTTCAGTCCCTCAGCCAAGAAATCAGGCAGCGGCATACGCGCCTATTTGTTCAGCGCGAACGAACCCTCACCACGGATGGCGCTCTCTACGCGCACGAAGACGTTTACATCCGAGATCCGCAGGGTCAGTTCTGGGTGGGGCGTGCTTTCTCTGAGGAGTTACCGCCACTGACGTTTGATCCACCTATCTTGTGGTTGCCTCCCACGCAAGCGACAAGCGTGTGGAGCACGACGGGGCAGACCAACGCCGGCGCTGCCTACACGCACACGGCGCAGGTCGTGCACCGGCGCAGCGGCTGCACCTGGGTAAGTTGGCTGCTGCACATTGAAGCGACGCCAGCCCAACGTTGGGCTGCAACAGACCAAATTTGCGCCGGGTCCGGCGTTGTTGCCCGAGAGGAAACTGATGCTCAGGGCACCGTCTTGCAGCGCTTCGAAGCTGCCTCGGCTGATGCCTTTCCACCTCCTGCGGCAATCTCCGCCCAGGAGGAGCGTCCGCTGTCTCTGCCCGAGCGATGGGAGCTTAAGCTTGTCGCCAAGGCGAACCTCAGTGGGGCAGAGATCGAGAGCACGATTCCACTGGTGTGGGTTGAGACTACACCGCCGCTGCTGCTTGCTGCTGCGGTGAACGGTGACCTGATTGCGTTTGATCCCCAATCTCAAGCTGTGCGTATCGCTTGGCGCTTCCGCACTGGCGGCAGCATTTACAGCCTGCCTGCAGTTGACGCAGCAACAGGGCGGATTTACTTCGGCTCGACTGACAAGCGGCTCTACGCGCTGGACGCGCGCGGGCTGTTCGTGTGGTCGTTCGCAACCGGTGACAACGTGGCTGCGCAGCCGCTGATCGTTGACGTTGGGGGTGACCAGGGCAGGCTAGTTATCGTCGGCAGTGAAGACGGGGCTATCTACGCGCTCGACGCTGCGAGCGGCAAATTGCGCTGGCGTCATGCTCTCGGTGCACCTGTTGCAGCAAGCGCCGTTGCCTATCGGTTGGGTGAGACCTTGCTTGCCGCTGCGGGTAATGACAACGGCGACGTAGTTGCGTTGAATGTGCGCACAGGCGAGCCTGTCTGGACGCGTGCGCTTCCTGGTGCTGTCGTCGGCGCGATACGTGCAACGCAAGCGCAGCTCTTCGTCGCTGTCCGGAGCGGTGAAGTCGTCGCGCTCGACGCATCGAGTGGAGAGGTGCGTTGGCAGGCACAGCTCAAAGCCTTGCTTGCCCGAGCCCCCGCCCTCGGTCAAGACTTTGTCGCCGTTGTCGACACGGATGGGGTGCTCAGCGTGTTCGACCAGGCGAGCGGGGCGTTGCGCTGGCGCGAGTCTTCCTACGCTTACACGGCTGCGCCGTTGGTGCTCTCGCGACCGGGCTTGGGCGAGGCATTGCTTGTAGCAGACCGCGAGGGCGGTCTGACCCTTTTCAGCGCTGACGGCGCTAAGCTACGTCGCTGGCAAACCTCGACGTTAGTCGCGCCTCAGGAGACGAGCGACCGCTACGACTTTATCCACACCCCAACGCGCGGTGGCAACGCGCTCTGGGCGGTTAATGCGGCAACGCTGGTTTGGCGGCTGGGCGAATGAGCATGAGCGCAAAACCTCCCCCGCGCAGCAGCATCCTGCCATTGCTCGTGCTGCTTTTGTCGCTCCCCAACCGTGCAGTGCGCGAGTTTGTTTGGAGCGACCTCAAGTCAGGTTTGGTCGATCTGCGCGGTCTGCCACGCTCGGCGCAGGTGATCGCTGTGGCTGGGTTTGCGCTGCTGGCAGGCTTAATTGGCTCGCTG
>JANWZM010000022.1 GCA_025054635.1 Thermoflexales bacterium | reverse complement strand
TGGTCGCACGCGCGTATCGGCTGGCTGAAGCCGCGCACCACGGGCAGACGCGGCGCAGCGGCGAACCCTACATCCTCCACCCTCTCGCTGTTGCCTGCATCTTGGCAAAGCTGAAGCTCGACCCGCCCACGATCGCAGCAGCGCTGCTGCACGATGTGGTTGAAGACACCAGCGTCACTTTGGACGACATCCGCGCTCAGTTCGGTCCTGGGATCGCCCACCTGGTTGGCTCGGTGACCAAGCTGAGCAAGCACGAGAGCGTTGTCGCGCGCAGCGCTGAATCGGCGAGCGTCGGCGATGACACGGACAGCTTCGCTTACCGCACCGACCGCGAGGCGGAGTCGCTGCGCAAGATGCTGCTGGGCTTAGTTGACGATGTGCGCGTGGTGCTGATCAAGCTGGCAGACCGGCTGCACAACATGCGCACGCTAGAAGCCCTGCCGTCGGACAAGCAGCGCCGCATGGCGCGCGAGACGTTGGACATCTACGCGCCACTCGCCAACCGATTGGGCATTTGGGAGTGGAAGCAGGAGCTGGAGGACTTGGGCTTTCGCTACGCCGAGCCTGAACAGTACGCCTTCTTGCAGCGGTTGCTTGCGGCGACGGACGAGGCACGCGAAGCGCGCGTGCGCCGCTACATCGTCCGGCTGCGCGATGCCCTGGCGGAGGCAGGGATTTACAACGTCGAGATCACCGGTCGCGCCAAGCATATCTACAGCATTTGGCGCAAGATGCAACGCAAGAACCTCTCGTTCGACAAGATCCGTGACACCCAGGCGATCCGCGTGATCATCGAGGACGACAACGCCTCTGCTGAGCAGGCGTCTCCGCCGAGCAGCAGCGCTGAAGCAATTGCGGAAGACGAGAGCGGCGAAGTTGACGTCGGCGTGATCGCTGACGAGCTGCAACGACAAGCGCAACTCGACCGCGTGGCGCGCGCGCGCGAGCGACGGCGACAGGAGATGGAGCGCCTGATGGCGCAGCCGGCGGTGCAGGCGTGCTACATGGCGCTCGGCGTCGTCCACCGGCTGTGGAAGCCGCTCCCCGGCGAATTCGACGACTACATCGCGGTCCCGAAAGAAAACCACTACCAGAGTCTGCACACCGCCGTCATTGACGAAGAGGGCAAGATCCTCGAGGTGCAAATCCGCACCCGTTCGATGCACCGCGCAGCGGAGTACGGTGTTGCCGCGCACTGGCTTTACAAGGACGACGCCAAGCTCACTCCAGAGTACCAGAAGCGCATCGAGTACCTGCGCGAAGCCATTCGCAGCTTGGGCAAGGACACCGAGGACGCTAAGTCCTTCGTGGATGCGCTGCGCACCGACCACCTCAAAGACACCGTCTTCTGCTTTACGCCGAAGGGCAAACTGATTGAGCTGCCTGTCGGGGCGACGATCATCGACTTTGCCTACCGCATCCACACCGAGATCGGCGACCATTGCCGCGGCGGGAAGGTCAACGGGCGGCTCGTGCCGTTGACCTACAGGCTGCAAAACGGCGACATCGTTGAAGTGCTCACCCGACCCAACGCCACACCCAGCCGCGACTGGCTGCACGACCCGAGCTACGTCGCCACAAACGCCGCGCGCAGCAAGATCCGACAATGGTTTCGCCGCCAAGACCGCGCGCAGAACATCGCCGCTGGGCGGGAGATGATCGAGCGCGAGCTGAAGCGGCTCGGCGTCGCCAACTGGATGAAGCTCGAGGACGTGCTTAAGCTCTTCCGCGTTGAGCCAGGCAAAGAGGAGGATTTCTTCGAGCGCGTAGGCTACGGCACCATCACGCTGCCCAGCATCGCTGCCCGCGTGCTGGAGGAGGAGCGTCGCCGTGAGCGCGAGCGCCAGGAGCGCCTGGATGGGCTGGTCGGCACGCTGCCAGTGCCGCCGCTTCGGCAGCGCGCGGCGCGCAAGCCTGCGAAGGAAGCAGGCGGATGGGTTGTCGGCGGTGTGCCCGGGCTGAAGTGCGAGGCTGCCCGTTGCTGCAACCCGCTGCCCGGCGACGAAGTCATTGGATACGTCACCCACAACGGGCAAGGGATCAAGATTCACCGCCGCGACTGCCCTGAGATCGCAAACGCTGACCCGCAGCGACTGATCGAGGTCTCGTTCGTCGGTGAGAACGTCGAGCCCTACCCAACGCATTTTCGGGTCTTAGCTGCCGAGCGCACAGGGCTGCTGGCAGACCTGAGCAACGTGCTCGCCGACAACCGGGTGAACATCACCCAAGTCAACATTCTCAAGCGCGACTTGCGCCGCGGCGAAGTGGTGATTCACATCGCGGCTGAGCTATACAGCGCGCAGCAAGTACCCTTGCTGCTCAATCGCCTGAGCAAAGTCAACAACGTGTTCGAGGTCACCCGCGTGATCAGCGCGCGCGGACGGTAAGCTTGCTGCCCGAGACATGCCATCCGCAGATTCGGAAGTGACTGTATAAACACGTGGCAAGGCTTGTCCACATTGCCCTCGCTTTCGTCCCCTCCCCTTCCGCATTCGCATTAAGCACCACATACTCAAACCTGGACGCTCCCTGCAGGTGTTCAGCTCAGGCGAATCCCCTAAAATCAAGCGAAATGCACAACACGCACGCCCAGGCTGACGCGATCGTTGTGGTCTCTGGCTTGCCGCGCTCTGGCACGTCCCTAATGATGGCAATGCTTGCTGCAGGCGGTATCCCTCCGCTCACCGATGGTCAGCGGCGGGCGGATGTCAGCAATCCGAAGGGCTACTACGAATACGAGCGCGTCAAGAAGCTCCCCGCAGGCGATGCCGAATGGTTGGCTGAGGCGCGCAATCGCGCTGTCAAGGTGATCTCTGCCCTACTTCAGCACTTGCCTGCTCAATACACCTACCGCGTCCTCTTCATGCAGCGACGCATGCAGGAGGTGCTTGCCTCGCAGCGCCGCATGTTGCTCGACCAGGGTCAACCTGTGGATGATGCGGACGACGCCGAGTTGGCGCTCGCCTTCGAGCGCCACCTGGCGCGGGTGCAGGCTTGGCTTGCGCAGCAGCCTAACATGCAGGTGCTGTATGTCAATTACAACGCGCTCATCGCTGACCCAGCGCCCCACGTTGCGGCGGTCAACCGCTTTCTCGGCGGTGGGCTCGATGAGGCTGCGATGATTCAGGCAATTGACCCCAGCCTCTATCGCCAACGCGCCTAACTGCCATGC
>JANWZM010000269.1 GCA_025054635.1 Thermoflexales bacterium | reverse complement strand
CAGCAGCGCAGCGAGCAGAGCTACGCTGCAATCAAAGAGGAGATTCGCCAAATCCGCCGCACCCTCGGCGAGCTGAGCCAGGCGTTCGGGGTGAACATCGAGGACGAGGCAGCGGAGCTCGTCGTCGAGGTGATGCAGCAGAAAGGCTATCGCGTGCTCGAAGAGCCGTTCTCGCTCGCCATTGATAGCGAGGGTGAGATCGACATCGTTCTACCCGTCGCGGACACGGCTGGGCAGCGAGTTTGGGTCGTGGTCGAGGCAAAAGCGCGCCTGCACCCCAAGAACGTGCTCAAGTGGGCGCAGCGCATCAACACGACACCCTGGCGCAAGTCTCTGGCAGCCTACGGCTGTCCTGGGCCGTACTTGTTCTACATGTTTGCCATCCGCCTGTATCAAGGGGCGCGGCAGGCAGCGGAGGAACAGGGGATTGGGGTGCTGTATGGGCGAGGAGAGCTGATCGCGCCGCGCAGTCTGGTGCAGCCGGCGGGTGACTAGCTGACCATGTTGAAGCCGTGGTATGCCTTTGCCACTCCCCACGCCGACATCCGCAGCGGTCGGCTGGCTGAAGCGGTTTTCGCCGCGAACCTGTGGGCGGTCGTGCGCGGCGAAGCGCCGCAGGTGTATCTGGACCCCGACGAGTTCTTTCGCAAGACCTACCTCACTGTGGGGCTGACGACGGTGCTGCGCCAAGCCGCCGCCGGGCTGCGCGGCGACGCCGACGCCGGCAACCGCATCATCGGCTTGCAGACCGCCTTCGGCGGTGGCAAGACCCATGCGCTGGTCGCGCTCTGGCACCTCGCGCGGCACGCAGACCATCTGCGCACCTCGCCCAGCGCTGCAGCGCTGCGCGATGCGCTGGGCGATCGCTTGCCCCCTAGGACGGTGCGCGTTGCGGTGTTCACCAACCAAACCTGCGACGTCACCCAAGGGCGCACGGTCGAGGATGGGCTGCGCCTGCACACGCTGTGGGGTGAGTTGGCGTATCAGCTCGGCGGGCGCGCGCTGTATGAGCGCGTGCGCCCAAACGACGAAGCCCGTCGCGTGCCCCAAGGGCTGTTTGCCGAGGTGCTCCGCGCGGCTGCGCCGTGTTTGATCCTGCTCGACGAGCTGGCGGACTACTGCATCGGCGCTGCCGCTGTCTCTGTCGGCGAGACCACGCTGGCAGACCAAACCATTTCGTTCGTCCAGCAGCTCACCGAGGCAGCCCAGCAAGTGCCCAACGTCGTCCTCGTCGCCACGCTGCCAGCAAGCAGGCTTGAGGTCGCTCAGAGCGAGAAGGGGCAAGAGGCATTTACCACGCTGGAGAAGCGCTTCCGACGCCTGGGGGCGGACATCAAGCCGGTCGCCGACGAAGAAATCTACGAAGTGGTGCGCGCGCGCCTGTTCGAGTCGGTCGCCCCGCCGACGGCGCCAGACGCGCCAGCGCAAGTGGCGCGGGCGTACTACGATCTCTACGTCCAGCACGGCAGCGAAGTACCCAGCGAGGCAACGCGCCCTGGCTACCGCGCTTTGATCGAGCGCGCTTATCCGTTTCACCCGCTGACGATCGACGCGTTTTACACCCGCTGGGGCAGCCACCCGGACTTCCAGCGCACGCGCGGCGCGCTGCGCCTGCTGGCGAGCATCGTCGCGGACTTGTGGCAACACCGCGCCGCCAGCACCATGACCCAGCATCTGATCCAGCCATGCCATCTCAACTGGTCTATTGATGCACTGCAGGGAGAGTTGACACGGCTGTGGGGCACGGCATTCCAGTCCGTCGCGGCTGCCGACGTGATCGGCGAGCACTCGAACGCTGGCGCTATGGATGAAGAGCGCGGCGGTGACTACGCCCGCGAGTCCATCATCAAGGGCGTGGCAGCAGCGATCCTGCTCGGCTCGTTCGGTGGTCAAGCCGAACGCATCGGCTTCAGCACCAAAGACCTCAAGCTCGCCTGCGCCCGCGAGGGGCTGTGGAATTACTTGGACAGCGCCTTGCTCAGCTTGGAGGAACGCTGCTTCTACCTCAGCACTGCCCCAGCAGGCAACCTCGGCAAGCGCTACTGGTTCAGCACAAAACCGACGTTGAACAAGCTGATCGTGCAATACCGCCAGCAAGCCGAGCGCGACTCATTCAACCAAGCGATCTCAGAGTCGCTGCGCGCGGCGCTCAGGACAGCAGGGACAGGCGGAGCAACATGGCGCGTCCTCCCTGAGCCTGATGAGAACCTAGCTGAGCAGCGCGCGCTGACCTTGCTCATCTTGCCGCCGTCGCTGGCGTGGGACGAAGGCGACGGGGCAAGCCAAATCCGCGAGTGGGTGCGCCGCGTCAGCTTGAACTGCGGATCGCGCGAGCGGGTGTATCGAAACACGCTGGTGTTCCTCGCTGCAAGTGCGCGCGGCTTGAGCCAACTGCGCCGGGCGCATCGCGACCTAGCTGCGCTGGAAGGCGTTCAGCGCGACTACGGCGCGCAGCTCGACAACGAGCAGAGGCAGGAACTCGCCCAACGACTCGAGGCAAAGCGCCGCGAAGCCGAGGAGCTGCTCAGCGCGGCTTACACCATCGCCCTGCGCGTGCGCAACCAGGCGGACGTCGAGCACTGCACCTTGAACGAGGCGCGGCAGCCCTTCGCCAAGCACCTGCAAGCGGCTTGGGATCGGCTAGTCGAAGAGGAAGAGTGGATCGTGCGCACGCTCGGGCCGATCACGCTGCAGGAGAACGGTATCCCCCCAGCACAAGGCGGGCTCGCCTTGAAAGACGTGGTCGAGGCGTTCTTGCGCTTCACCGACAAGCCAATGATCGCAACGCGCGAAGCAGTCACGATCGGGCTGAGCCGCGCTTGTGAAGAGGGTTTTGCCGGCATCGGGCGCGGCACAAGCCTAGGAGCGCTCCACGCGCGATACTGCAAGCAGCGTGTCAAGCTAGACCCGCACGAGGACGGCGTGTGGGTGATCCCGCCGTTCGAGCCCGCGCCGCCTGAGCCAAAGCCCGACGCAGGGACGACAAGCGCGCTGACAGCGCCCCAGCCAAACCTTGACCCGGCGCCGCAGCCCTCCCCCACCCCATCACACTTTGGGCGCTCAGTGCGCCGCCTGCGTATCGAGGGCGCTGTCCCTGTCGAGCAGTGGACGGAGCTGTTCAGTTGTTTTGTCAGACCTGCAGCGCAGATGGACTTGCAGCAACTGAGCCTAGGCGTGCGCTTCGACTTTGCCTGGCGCGAAGGGACGCTGCCAGACGAGAACGATCCGGCGATACAGCGCTTCAAGGAAGCCGCGCGCCAGCTCGGGTTGCGCGTTGAGCTGGAGTGATCCCCATACAAGGGCTGCCTGCCTGAGATAGCGCGCCTGCCTCACCTAGCTACCTCGCTCGCTACAGCCCTACTCTTCTCACTGTGTCTCAGCACCAGTCTGTGAGTGCGGATGTCTGCGAGCGACGGCGCGGCAGTTAAGGACAAAGCTGTAACGACCGAGGCGCGAGCGCCTATAATCCCTTGCAGCGATGGCTTTCACTGTCGAAGACTTCCGCGACCTGCTTGAGATCATACGGACGAAGCCTGAGTGGAAAGACGCCCTGCGCCGTGAGCTGCTCGGCGAAGAGCTCCTCGCACTGCCTGCGCTGGTGCGCGACCTGGTCAAGGTCGTCGAGGAGATGAACAAGCGT
>JANWZM010000143.1 GCA_025054635.1 Thermoflexales bacterium | reverse complement strand
TTCAGTCTCGCTAGCCTTGTTCATGCGTACGGCATTATTCGCCTCTCTCCCCACGGCGAGGCATCGTTCCAATTGAGGCTCTCGGCTTGCGCCAGCATTGCGCCTCCGAGCCATGCTAGAATCGTGCACACTCATGCGCATTGTCTCGCTCTTGCCCTCGGCGACGGAGATTGTATGCCTGCTTGGCTTACGCGATGCGCTGGTAGGGCGCAGCCACGAGTGTGATTTCCCACCCGATGTCACTAGCGTGCCCGTGATCACCTACAGCGCGCTTGGCATCACTGATGAGCACGGTGTGCGCAACCCTGCGCTCAGCAGCGCGGAGATCGATCGCCTCGTCGCTGAGCAACGCGCCAAAGGACTAAGCCTCTACGATATTCACCAAGACCGCCTCGCCGAAGCAAAGCCTGACCTCATCCTCACGCAGGCGCTGTGTGACGTGTGCGCTGTGTCGTATGACACTGTGCAGTCCGCTGTGCGTGAGCTGTGTGACAGCTCAGGCTGGGGCAGCGCCACAGTGCTCTCCCTTGAGCCCACCAGCATCGAGAGCATCTTCGAAACCATCCTGACTGTCGGCGAAGTCACTGGCACGTTAGCGCGTGCGCGTGCTGAAGTGCAACGTCTGCGCGATCGCCTGGACCGCGTGCGTGAAGCGCTGCATGACATCGTGCACCATCCCACTGTCGCAGCTCTGGAGTGGCTTGATCCGCCTTTCGCCCCTGGGCACTGGGTGCCAGAGCAGATCGAGATCGCTGGCGGTAATCCCGTGCTCGGCATCAAAGGCAAGCCAAGCTTTCGCTGCACTTGGGAGGACGTTGCTCAAACGCAGGCAGAGTGCGTGGTGATGATGCCCTGCGGGTTTGACCTCAACGGTAGCGTGCAGGAGTTCCTCAACGTCGCTGCGCTTAAAGTGTGGGCAGAGCTGCCAGCCACCTACCTCCGCCAACTCTACGCTGTGGATGCGACCTCGTACTTTAGCCGTCCCGGTCCGCGCGTGGTGGACGGCGTAGAGCTGCTGGCGGGTCTGCTGCACCCCCATCGTTGGCCTGCTCCTCGCTCCGATCGCGCGCTGCGCGTGAACGACCTAGTGCGGACGCCGCTGCGCGTGGCTGACGCGTGCTTGCCTGAAGCTAGTTCATGACTATGCAAGCATGGAGGCTGATCTGCGCGAACGCCTGCGGCGATTGGGTTTGCACAAAGGCGTCGCCCAACTTAAGCCAGTGCGTCCACCTTTCCCTCCAGCGCACCCCACTGATGATCTAACCCCTCTCGAGACGCCGCTTGGCTTCGCCTACGTCCGAAGCCGGCGCTTTCCTCTCGACTACGCCCACGGCAAGCACCGAATCGGTGACATCCTGCACTTGCCCAAGGTAACACTCGCCTTGTTCGGCACGCGCCACACCTCAGAGATGACGCTTGCGCTTGACGAGGCGCTCTTCCTCGATATCGAGACCAGCGGATTAACCGGCGCAGGCAACCTCGCGTTCCTTGTCGGTGTGGCTTACACCGAAGGCGATCAACTCGTGTTAGAGCAGTTCTTTCTGCGCAACCCTGCCGAGGAGGCGGCGCTGCTGTTCGCATTGGCGCAGCGGCTAAGCAGGCGCCCAGCGCTGTTCACGTTCAACGGCGCAGCTTTCGACGTGCCGC
>JANWZM010000217.1 GCA_025054635.1 Thermoflexales bacterium | reverse complement strand
GGTGGGCCGGCGATTCAGCAGGCGGCGCTGGGCGGCAATCCGCGGCGGTTCAAGTTCTCCCGTCCGCGCGTCTCGCTCAGCGCAAAAACTGCCCGCGCTGACCGCGAGGACTACCTGTTCTCGTTCAGCGGCGCGAAGACGCACGCGCTGCAGCTTGTGCGCGACAACAGCGGCAGCCCCGATGGGTCGCTCTCGCCCTACACGCCAGTCAAAGACATTGCGGCGAGCTTCCAGGAGGCAGTGACCGAGTGGCTGCTGGAGAAGACCGCCCGAGCTGCTGATGCGTATCAAGTGCAAGCGGTGCTGGTCGGCGGCGGCGTCAGCGCCAACCGCTTGCTGCGCGAGAAGATGCGCGCGCGCTTTGGCTCGCGCGTGGCGTTCCCGCCGCTCTCGCTGTGCACGGACAACGCGGCGATGATCGCCGCTGCTGCCTACTACGCCTATCGGCGTGGCGTGCGCCACGACTTGACGATGGACGTGCAACCTGATCTCAAGCTCCCCGAAAGCCTGTTCTGAGCACGCTGCGATGGAATACGAAGTCGTCATCGGCTTGGAGACGCACATCGAGCTGGACACCGACAGCAAGATGTTTTGCGCCTGCGACGCGCGCTTCTTCGGCGCCGAGCCAAACACGCATGTCTGCCCTGTCTGTCTAGGGATGCCTGGCGCGATGCCCGTGATCAACAAGCGCGCGGTCGAGTTCACGATCATGGTTGGCTTAGCGCTGAACTGCTCAATTGCCCGCCACACCTTCTGGGAGCGGAAGAGCTACTGGTACCCTGACCTGCCTAAGGGCTACCAGATTTCGCAGTATCAGCGCCCGTTGTGCTACGACGGCTGGATTGACGTTGACGTGCGCGATGTCGCCAGCGGGGTGTGGCAGGAGCAGGCAGAGCGACGGCGCATTCGCATCCGCCGCGCTCACTTGGAAGAGGACACGGGCAAGCTCACCCATGCCGGCGCTTACAGCTACGTGGACTACAACCGCAGCGGCGTGCCGCTGATCGAGATCGTCACCG
Source organism: Thermoflexales bacterium (assembly GCA_025054635.1). Taxonomy (GTDB): domain Bacteria; phylum Chloroflexota; class Anaerolineae; order J036; family Brachytrichaceae; genus DRWP01. The sequence goes on along the minus strand of JANWZM010000217.1, from coordinate 7,440 downwards.
AGCCAGACATTCGCAGCGCCGACGAGGCGTATGCCTACCTCAGCGCGCTGCAGCAGATCGTGCGCTACTTGGGCGTCAGCAGCGCCGACATGGAGAAGGGCGCGATGCGCTGCGAGCCGAACATGAGCTTGCGCCCGAAGGGCAGCCAAGACTTCGGGGTCAAGGTCGAGATCAAAAACCTCAACTCGCTGCGCGCGGTGCGAGACGCAATCGCCTACGAGATCGAGCGCCAAACGCGCATTCTGCGCGCTGGCGGCACCATCAAGCAAGTCACCCTCGGCTGGGACGAAGCGCGCGGCGTCACCGTCGTGCAGCGCGAGAAGGAGAGCGCACACGACTATCGGTATTTCCCTGAGCCGGACTTGCCGCCGCTGGAGATCAGCGAAGCCTGGCTGGAGGCGATCCGCGCGCGGATGCCCGAGCTGGCGCTGTCGCGCCAAGACCGCTACCGCCGCGACTACGGCTTGAGCGCCTACGACGCCTCAGTCCTCACTGCTGAGCGCGCAGTCGCGGATTGGTTCGAGTCTGCCCTGGCAGCGTTTGCTGCGGACGATGGGCGGCTGGCGCAGCGCGCTAAAACCGTCGCCAATTGGGTTCAGACTGAAGTCTTCCGCCTGATGAAGGCAAACGGCTTGTCGCCTAGCCAAATCAACGACATCAAGGTGCGCCCGGCGCAGCTTGCTGACCTGCTGCGGTTGGTTGAGCAAGGGACGATCAACAACAACACGGCAAAGTTCGTGCTGGAGGACATGTTCGCCACGGGCGCGAACGCCGCCGAGATCGTCCAGGCGAAAGGGCTAGCGCAGATGAGCGATGTTGAGGCGCTGCGCCAGATCGTCAACCAGGTGATCGCGGCAAATCCACAGCAGGTTGCCCAAGTGCGCGCTGGGCAGGAGAAGGTATTTGGCTTCCTTGTCGGTCAGGCGATGAAGGCGACAAAGGGCAAAGGCAACGCCCAGATCATCAACCAGCTCTTGCGCGAGGCAATCGCTGCTGCAGACGACCTGCCAGCGCAAGGGTGACCCCTTGCCTCACGCCATGACAGCCCTGTCGCTGGCGCGCAGCACTTCGTCCAAGGCGACAGGCTGCCCTTCATGCAGGTAGCACGCAGCAGCCTGTGCCTCGCTCACGCGGTAGAGCGCGGGCGCGGACTGAGCGCAGCGCGGCATCGCGGCTGGGCAGCGCGCGAAGAAGCGGCATCCCCCTGAGGCGGCTGCCCCATCGCGCTGGACAAGCTCGACGCTCCCCCAGCGGCGGTCCACTTCGGGCCACGGGATGGAGTCAATCAGCAGTTGGGTGTAGGGGTGCTTCGGCTGTCGGATGACTTGCTCAGCGTCGCCCGCCTCGACGACGTTGCCTGCATACAACACCAAGATGTCGTCGCTGACGTGATAGGCGGTCGTCAAGTCGTGCGTGATGTAGAGGATCGAGATGCCGTGCTCATCCCGCATTCGCCGCAGGCTCTCCAGGATCGTCGCCCGTAGCGAGGCGTCAACCATCGAGACAGGCTCGTCTGCGACCAGCAGGCGCGGTTTGAGCAGCAGCGCCCGCGCGATGGTGATCCGCTGGCGTTGACCGCCAGAGAGCTGGTGCGGGAAGCGCCCGAGGATCTCCTCTGGGCGCAACCCGACCGCGTTCAAGGCGTCTTCCATCATGCGCCGCGCCTCGCGCTTAGACCGCGCCAGCTTGAACTTCGCGATCGGCGTCTCGAGTAGGTGATCTACTCGGTAGAACGGGTTGAACACGGCGAAGGGGTCTTGGAACACAGCTTGCACTTCGCGGCGGAAGCGCAGGTAGGCAGCGCCGTTCAGCCGTGCGACGTCTTGTCCTCGGTAGAGCACTGCGCCCGTCGTCGGCTGGATGAAGCCCAGCACGAGCGAACCGAGGGTTGTCTTGCCGCTGCCGCTTTCGCCAGCGACGGCGATGATGGACGGCCGCTGATCGTCTATCGTCAGGCTGACCTTGTTGAGCGCGACGACTTGCTCGCGCGCAAGCAACCCGCGCGCGTAAACCTTTGAGACTTGGCGCAGCTCAAGCAGCGGGGGCGTTGGCATGGCTCTGCTCCTGGAGCACCGGCGCGGGTGTGAGGTCGCTATCTACGCTGTCGTGCAAGTGGCAGGCGACAAACCGTCCATCAGCCGTTGTGATCGGCTTCGGCACGACTTGCGCGCACACAGCCATCGCTTGAGCGCAGCGGGGATGGAACGCGCACCCTGAGGGCAAGCGCAGCAGCGATGGCGCAAGCCCAGGCAGCCCGCGAAAGACGCCGCGGTTATCCAGGCGCGGCAAGCTCTGGATCAGCGCCTGGGTGTAGGGGTGCAATGGGCGAGTGAACAGCGCGCGCACAGGGCTGACCTCGACGAGCCTGCCGGCATACATCACTGCCACGCGGTGCATGACCTGCGCCATCAAGCCCATGTCGTGCCCGATCAAGATCAGCGACGCGCCGATCTGCGCTTGGACTTTGCAGATGGTCTCCATCACCTGGCGCTGCACAACCACGTCGAGCGCGCTGGTCGGTTCGTCGGCGATGATCACGCGCGGGCTGAGCAGGATGCCGATGGCAATGCACACGCGCTGCTTCATGCCACCGCTCAGCTCGTGCGGGTACAGGTTGAACACGCTGCGCTTGAGTTCGACGGACTCGAGCGCTTGCTCGGCGCGCTCGCGCATCGCCTGGTAGCTCATCTCAGGCACGTGCGCTTGTAGGGCGTCTATCATTTGCTGACCGACGCGCAGGACAGGGTTCAGCGCGTTCATCGCTCCCTGTGGGATGTAGCTGATCACGCTCAAGCGCGCGCGGCGCATGTCCTCTTCGTCTAGGGCGAACAAGTCCACCTCGCCTTTGTCTGTGCGCACGATGGCGCTGCCCGACTCGATCCGTCCTGGCGGCTTGATCATGCGCATCAGCGCCAGCGCCAAGGTTGACTTGCCGCAGCCCGACTCGCCGACAAGCCCCAGGCGCTCCCCTGGCGCCAGCGCGAAGCTGACTTCGTTCACTGCCGTCACCCGACCTGCGTCGGTGTAGTAGGTCACGCGCAGGTTGCTCACCCGAAGCGTCGGCGCAGCATTTTGATTCATCGTCATTCCGACCTCCGAACGCGCGGGTTTGCCAGCTCGTCCAGCCCGCGGTTGATCAGCGCCAGCGAGGCAAAGATGAGGATCAGCGCAAGCACAGGCCACAGCACCCACCACCACCATTGGTTGAAGATCGCTGAGTGATACACCGCCCAGCGGATGGTCATGCCGATAGTCGGTTCGCGCACCGGACCTAACCCCAGCGCCTCCAGCCCGAACGAAGCGCCAATTGCGCCCATGACCGCGCCGACGAAGCTTGCCGCCAGGTAGGGCAACATGTTTGGCATCAGCTCCTTGAAGATGATCTCCAGGTCGCTCATGCCCGAGAGCTTCGCCATATTGACAAAGGCGCGCTCGCGCAGGCTGAGCACTTGTGCACGCACCATCCGCGCTGTGCCCATCCACGACAGCACCGACGCCACACCGGCCATGGTGAGCACGGTGACTTTGTTCTTGTCCACGATGGTGCTGGCGATCAGCACTTGCAACACCAACGGCGGGATGGTGATCAGCACCTCGGTGAGCCAGCGCAGCACGCTGTCAACTGCGCCGCCGAAGTAACCTGCCAGAAAGCCGACGACAACGCCGACGATGATGCCGACTGTGCCAGCGATCAACCCAACTGCGCCGGTAAGCAACACCCCGCGCGCCATCACTGCAAGCAAATCGCGCCCGTCGCGGTCTGTGCCCAGCGGATACTCGGGGCTGGGCGGCTGCACTGGCGGCGCAGCCAGCGGATAGGCGCGCGTGTCCACGTCAATCACCAGCGAGCCAATCACCCCGAAGCCAACGAGGAAGGCGAGCAGCACCAGCCCGACTGCCAAGCTGGGGTTGCGGCGCAGGTAGCGCAGCACCAGCACAGTTTGGCTGGGCTGCGTTGGAAGGGATGCCGGTTGAGGCAAAGTGAGGTTCATCGCTGCGCTCCTTCAGCGAGTGCCATAGCGGATGCGCGGGTCGAGCAGGGGGTAAAGCAAGTCCACCAGGGTCATGCTCACCGCGACGGCGACAATGGTGATTAAACCGATGCCGTAGATCACGAAGAAGTCGTTAGCGAGGATGGCTGAGTTCAGCAGTGAGCCAAGCCCGGGGAAGCCGTAGAGATACTCGACGAGGATGCCCGCTGAGACGATGCTGCCCAGCGCCAGCGCCAGGGCAGTGACCTGCGGCAAGATCGCGTTGCGCACGTAGTAGGCGTAGAAGATGCGCCCGAGCTTGAGCCCTTTGTGCTCGGCAAACAGCACGTAGTCCTCGCCTTGAACAGTGACCCCCATCCCGCGCATCCCCAGCGCCCAGAAGCCGACCGACGCCAAGATCAACGACAGCGCCGGCAGCACTGCATGGCGCGCCACGTCGAGGATAAACGGCAGGCTCAGCTCCGGTCCAGTGAAGCGCCCCAAGGTGTAGGCGCCGCCGAGCGGCAGCAGCTTGGCGCGGAAAGCAACAAAGTAAATCAGCAACAGCCCCAGCAGATAGGGCGGCACTGCAGCGAGCACGACCAGTGGGGTGACCATGCCTTTGACCCACTGGGGGCTGCGCGGCCAAGCCGCCAAGGCGCCGATTGCAGTGCCGATGGCGAAGGTCAGCAGCGTGGTCACCAACAACAGCCCGATTGTCCAGGGCAGCGCTTGGGCGATCAGCTCGCTCACCGTGCGTGGGTAGCGCATGATCGAGAAGCCCAGGTCGCCGCGCAGCACGCTCGCCATGTAATCTGCGTACTGCTCGAGCAGCGGCTTGTTCAAGCCGAACTTGACTTCGTATACCTTGACCAGGCGCTCCATATCGCGCGGCGCCCAACCTGTTGAGCGCTGCAACTCGGCAAAGCGCTCGCGCACAGGGTTGATCGGCGACAACCTCGGCAAAAAGAACAGCAGCGTGATCGCCGACCAGATCACGAACACCATGAACGCCAGCCGCTGGAGAAGATAGCGTAACTGCACTGCAACACGCTCCCTTAGGTGGTTACCCGGCTGCTTTCAAGTTGAGCACCAGCAACGGGAAGGTGTGGTGCCAGAACGCGCCGTTGAGGTAACGGTTCTCCTGCGTGGGCCAGTTCGTCCAGTAGGTCGTGTTGTAGGGAATGCGGTGCAGCCACTGGATCAGCGGGATGTCAATCATCTCCGTCCAGTAAATGTCCATTGCCTGCTCGAACAGCGCGTTGAGCTTGGGGTCGCCTGGTGGGACCACGCTCATCTCGTCCACGATCTGGTCGAATTTGGGATTGCTGTAGCGCGAGAAGCGGTTGCTTCCGCCGACGCCCGCTTGTGTGGGTTTGCTGGAGCGGGTGTGATATAGCTCAAGGGTGGCGTATGGGTCAATCAAGCTGCCGCCGTGCCCGTACAGGTAAAGCCCGGGGCGCCCATCAACCATGTTTTGGAAGGCGTCGGTGCCGAAGTTGATCGCTGCCTCAAACCCGGCTTTGCGCAGCATTTGTTCGAGGATTGGGGCAATATCAGCGTGGATCACCTCGAAGCCATGGATGGTGGCGTTGACGCGCTTGCCGTCCTTGACCCAGAAGCCCTCGCCGTCTTTGGTGAAGCCAGCGCGCTGCATGCGCGCGGCGCTCTCCTCCAGGCTGAAGCGGGTGACGCCCAGTGCCTCGGCGCGCCCGCGCACGCGCTCCAAATATGGCTTGAGCGCGGGATACTCAGGGAACGGATAGGGGGTGGTCAGCTCGACGCCGTTGAAGGCGAAGCGATTGAGCGTGTCGCGGTCGATCGCCAGGTTGATCGCCCAGCGCACGTCGGGGTTGCTGTACGGCTCGAGCTGCGTGTTCACCCAGAACGAGTTAGGCCACCAGTCCACGTAGCCGAACGGCTCTTGCCGACCGGTGTGGGTGGTGACTTTCGGGTTTTGTTCGACGACCGAGCGGATCAGCGATGGGCGCATGTCCACGGTGGCGTCAACTTCGTTGTTGACCACGCGCTGGGCAGCAGTCGTCATGTCTGAGATTGGGATCACCAGCACGCGCTCGACGTCGGGCTTCTTCTGGAAGCCCGTCTTGAACCCCCACCAGTCCTCGCGCAGGTCAAACACCTTTTGCTGTGAAGTCTGCACGGTGTTGAACATGCCGCTGTGAACCATGTCGTCGTCGCCGGGCATTGCGACCACGTCATACATCTGCTCCATCACGTGCTTGGGCAGCACGGGGATGCCGGTGTCGAACTTGAGGCTGAGGATCTCGAACTTGAAGCGCGGGCTGGGCTTGTTGAACTTGATGATCACCGTGCGCTCGTCTGGGGCTTGCACTTCTTTGACCAGCTCGGCGACTTGGGCGTGGTAGTTCAGCGCGTCGTTGGTGATCAGCGTGTCCAGGGTGTACTTCACATCGGCAGAGGTGACAGGCACGCCGTCGCTCCACTCCGCGCCCGGGCGCATCTTGATGGTCAGCTCGGTGTAGTCAGCGTTGTAGGTGCCGCTCTCAGCAAGCCAGGGGATCTCCTTGTCGGCGAAGACTGAGTAGTAGAACAGCGGCTCCCATAGCAGCGAGTTGCCCTCTTGGTGATTGAAGCCTAGTCCCCATGGATTAGTGATACCCTGGTTGGTGAATTGACCGCCTGCGCCGCCGTAGTTGACGATCAGCGTGCGGTTGCGCGGTACTTCCTTCAGGTTGACCGGCGCGCGCGGGCGCTCAGCAGGGGTGAGCGGCTGCTCGACGGACTCAGTTGGGGCTTGGGGTGTAGTCTGAGGTCGTGGCTCAGCAGGCGCGCTGCTGCCACAGGCTGCCGCAAGCGCACCAAGACCAGCAAAGGAAGCCAACTGGAGCAGTTGGCGTCGGGTGATCCTCTGATTCATCTGGGTCTGTCCTCCTTCTTCCCTCACCCCTGTCCCCTCTCCCTCTGGGATGAGGGGACAGAGGCGAAGGGAAATCAAGCCTCAGGGTTGCTTCCTCACAATCGGGACGTAGGTTAGGTGCAAGTTCTGGAACTCGAACGCGCCGGTATCGCAGTTTGGCGCGCTGCCGCTTGGGCGGGGCTGACCGAGCTGGTCTCGCGCCACGCAGTCGCCGGCAGGCACGCGCTCGTGCAGCGCGCTGCCGAGCAGCGTCGGGTGATACCACGTCGCTGTGCCGGGATGGAATGTCAGCAGCGCCAAGCGCGTGTGTGGTGTGTTGTTCAGCGTGTTAGCGCCGAGGAAGAAGGTCGCACAGGTGTCATCACTGCTGACGCTGTAGTCGCTGTTAGCGACGCTCCCGCCCCAAGTGGCGCAGTTGCCGCCGGCGTTGTTCGCCACTGCGACTGCGCGCAGGACAAGGCCGTTGCCTTGGATAGCGACGCCCTGCCCTGTGTTGCTGGCGACCGTGGTGTGGGTGATCCGCACTGTGCCGGTGAGGATCAAGCCACCGATGTCGTTTGTGCTGGCGGC
>JANWZM010000206.1 GCA_025054635.1 Thermoflexales bacterium | reverse complement strand
CCGCCCGTGCTGCGCCTGCGCCCCGTCGAAGGCGCCGTGCCGCCCCGCTTCGAGGTCGCCGAGGTGATCAACCTGCAAGCTGTCCGCGACCAGGCGCGCCAGCGACGCCACCCCCAGCAGGAGAACGCCCGATGAGCACACTTCACTGGACTGGTGACCCTTACCTCGATGTCGGCTTGGCGACGCTGCTCGCTTTCAGAGACAAGTCCGACCCAGCTGCCTTGACCGACGCAGACTTCGACGACGTCGCGCAGTGGATCCTGGACAACTACGCGCGCGACCCGCTCAAGTCCTTCCTCACCGTCGCCTTCACCAGCAATAGCTGGTTCGCCAGCGCCTCGATGGAGGAGAGCCGCCGCCGCGAGCGCGGGCACAAGCACGCCTACGCTTGGCGCGCGCCTAGCCTGCCCGACTTGCGCTGCGTATTTACTGGCTTGCCTGCGCTCGATGACGTGCTCTCCGACCGCTTGACCAAAGGGCGCGCTGCCCGTGTGCAAATCCCGCTGGTGCAGGGCGACGAGAACATCAACTTCTACCCCGGCGGTGTGCCCGGCTTGCCGATTTCCGGTCAAGCCCTGCTCTGCTTGCAGATCCTTCCCCTCGGTTGTGCCAAAGTGGCTGGGCGGCTGCTCCTCGTCCATGCCTCGCTCCCCGAAGTCACCCTCGGCTTCGCTCGCGCGTTCTTGGCGGAAAACCGCCGCAACGTCCAACTCGCCCAGCGGGCGAACGAGAAGAAACTCGCCGAAAGCCGCGCCAGCCTCGGCACTCTCCTCGTCGAAACCCTGGTTAACCTGTTCGATGAAGCGAGCTACCTCACCGACCCGAACGCCGAGCCGTTCTCGATCACTGCCTACCATCTCAGCAACTCTGGGCAAGGTCCGGGGATTGACGTCTACCACTTGCCGCTTGGCGTCACCGGGTTTATCCGCCGCGCCCTCGCTGCGCGTTTCCGCCCAGTGTGGAGCCAAGTTGTTCGTGCTGCCCGCCGCCGCGCGGAAGCCAACGCTGCTGCGAGGAAGGGCAAATCCACACCGACGCCCGAGCGCAACCCCTTCTACGAGGATCTGCTGCGCCTGCCTGAGGAAGCCCGCCGCTTCCTCCGCCGCTACTTCCTCGCCCCCACTATCCAGCGCCTCTCCGCTGCCCAAACAGGCGACTCAGGCGAGCCTGCTGCGCCGCTCCCCATTTGGGGCTTGGTCGAACTCTTCTTGCACGAGGTGATGAACATGGACAAGATCCGCATCCAACACATCCGTGAGCTTGCTGACCGCCTCGCTGACTACATCAAGGGCGAGAACGACCGGCGGCTCTTCCAGACGCTTTACGCCGCAACTCGCTACACCGATGTGCGCAGCGCGCTGATCAAAGCAAACCTCGCCGCGCTGCGACAAGGCTACCCGCCGCTGATCACCTTCGAACAGTTCATCGTCGTCTACGAGATCGGCGAGGAGGTGCCGCTTCAGGACTGGCGCTTGGCACACGACCTCATGCTGCTGCGCCTGATGGAGCAGCTTGCCGATTGGCTGCGCGCCAACCGTGAGCTCCTTGAAGCAGTCGCCGTCGAGTCTCCAGACCTCTTTGAAGGCGCTGTCGACCAAAACCAACCATGATCACCCTATCCGCCATTCGCCATTCGCTATTCGCCATCCAGAGGAGTAACCCATGTCGTTCGTAACCGGCTTGATCTTGATTGACGCCCCTGCCTCTGCCCTGAACAACCTCGGTCAAATCGAAGGTGAGCGTTTCGACAACGCTACCGGGGTCAAGCTCATCAAGACGCGCGAGGGCAGCTACCCCTACGTGTCGGCTCAAGCCTTCCGCTATTGGCTTCGCCGCACCCTTGAGGCGTACGTGCCTGAGTGGCGCAGCGCCCCAACCTTCCGCGAGGAGAAGATCGCTTACACCGACGCCAACCCCATCCTGTATTGGGACGACGACCTGCTCGGCTACATGCGCGCGCCCTCCAAGCGCGAGTCAGCCCGCGCCAAGCGCGAAGCCAGCACAGGGATCAGCGAGCTGACGCCAACCGCCGAGACGGTCACCCGCGCTGCGCCCTTCCGCGTCAGCACCCTGGTCTCGATCGCGCCTGTGCAGATCACCAGCGACTACGGCACGATGACCCGCATCGAGGGCAACCCCGTCCCGCACGAGCATCAGTTCTACCGCACTACTCTCAAAGGGCTGTTCTCGCTCAACCTACGCGCCGCCGGCACGTTCACCTACGTCAACCGCACTGGCTTCCTCAACCTCGACGAGCCGCGCGTTGAGCTGGCAAAGCAACGAAACCTCCAGCACCTCGAGGACGCCAAAGCTTACCGCCTGCCCACCGATCAGCGCACAGCCCGCGTCGCAGCCTTGCTCAAAGGGTTGGCAAACCTCGAGGGCGGCGCTAAGCTCACCCTGCACTACACCGACGTCACCCCCGCCTTTGCCCTGCTCGCGGTCACCCGCGGCGGCAACCACCTCTTCGCTCATGTGGTCGGCGCGGACGCGCGCGGCTTGCCTGTCCTCAAGACAGACGCCCTTGCCGAGGCACTCCGCGTTTACCAGGACGACTTGCGCTCGCCTGTCCTCGTCGGCTGGACGCGCGGCTACTTGGACGCTCAGCGCGAGCCTTTCGAGCGCGACCTCGCTGAGGGAGGAATCCTCGCCTTCGCCCGCGACCGGATCCAAGTCATGCACCCGCGCGAAGCCTTCCTGACCATGGCGGACTTGCTCACCAACAACCCTGCCTGGCTTGACTGAGCGATGCCGAGACATCTGGACTTGGATACGGTGGGGGCGCGCCGCGCGCGCCCGCGTGCTGGCACGGCAGGGCGCACGCTATGCGCCCCTACGCACCTGCCGACCCGAGGGGACGGGGGCGAGGGCAGCACAACATGCCTTGTCACGCACCTCCACGTAGTCACTCCCAGCAATGAACGTCCTACGCCTTACCCTTGAAGGTGACCTCACCTCTTTTCGCTACCCGCTGACGATGGTGGGGCGGCAGCTCTCCTACGACATGCCGCCGCCGACCACCATCTACGGGCATGTCTGCAGTGCGCTTGGCGAGTGGGTCGATCCACGCAGCTTTCAGTTCGCCTACACCTTCACCTTCGCTGCCCGCTTCGACGACCTGGAGCACGTCCACGCCTTAAAGATCACCAGCGGCAAACTCCCCAACACCACCCTGCCCAAGTCGGTCGAGGGCGAGATCAACCCACACCGACGCGAGCTGCTTTTCCGCCCCCGCCTCACCCTCTACCTCACGCGCCCAGACTGGCTAGACGCCTTCCGCAGTCCAGCTTACCCTGTCGTCCTCGGGCGCTCGCAGGATTTGTGCGCCTACACCGACGTGCGCGTCGTCACCTTGCGCCAGCAGCCGCGCGCTTACTTCGAGCACACCCTGATCCCCTTCGAATACCCGCTCAAGTTCCCGCAGGGCATCGTGGTCAACATGCCCAAGTGGCTCGACCCAGCCAAGAACCGCGCCCCGCGCTTTGCCCGCTACGTCGTCCTGCGCCAGCGTGTCGCGGCTGACGATGAGCGCCTGATCGCCTTCGGCACGCCGCCCGACTCGTTTTGGGTTGACCCAGACTCGCCCTCAGACGATCAGGGGCGACAACGCGCGCTCGTCTTCCACCAGTGGGAGGGAACCGATGTCAACGCTTGAGGCTCTACAAGTTACCCCGCCTCCGCTCTCAGCTCAGGCAAGCGCAGGAGACCTGATCAAGCCCAACCCTTGGCCGCACCACCTCGACCATCTGTGGGCGAAGAGCGCGCGCAGCCGCGAGCCACGCGGCGAGTCGCTGGCGGAGCACACCTGGCGCGTGCTCCTGCGCCTTGGCGACTTGCACCGCCTGCGCCCCGCGCTAGCAGCGCAAGTCGGTCAGCCGCACCTATGGGCGTGGCTGGTGTGGGCGTGCCTGCTCCACGACCTCGGCAAAGCCCTGCCCGGCTTCCAGGCGCGGTTACGCAAAGACCAGCGCGACTCCGCCCTCGCCCAAGCTTGGGCGAGCCACCGCCACGAGGTCTTCTCCCTCGCTTTCGTGGACTGGGTCTTCCCGCCCCAAACCCCAGGGCGCGATTGGGTCATCGCCGCCATCGTCACCCACCACCGCGACCGCGACGACATCGCCCGCGCCTATCCTCCAGAAGACGACGAGCAGCTTGCTGAGCCGTTCAACGGGCTGGCGACGGCTGATGTCGCCGCCCTCTACGACTGGCTTGACGCCTGCGCCTTGCCCTGGTCTGAGCAGGTCGGCTTCGACTTGCCCGATCTGCCCCGCCTCGCGCTCCCGAGGGACGCTGCCGTTCAAAGCGTGCGCGCTAACGGCGCGCGGCGCATCCGCTGCGCCCTCGATGATTTCAACCGTTGGTCGCGCACCGCCAACCTGCCCGTGGCGGCGACGACTGTGCTGCGCGGCTTGGTCACTCAGGCTGACCACGCTGCCTCTGCCCACGTCGGCGCGATCCGCTCCTTCGCATCCTACACCCCAGACGGGTTGCGCCAGCGCTGGAGCAGCATTGCCCACTACCACGCCCATCAACACGCTGCCGAGGCAGTCCAAGGCTCGGCTGTTCTCGTCGCGCCGACAGGCTCAGGCAAGACCGAGGCGGCCTTGCTCTGGGCGTGCGCCCAGCGCGCCCCGCGCCTGTTTTACACCTTGCCCTATCAAGCCAGCATCAACGCCATGTGGCGACGCCTGGCGCAAACTTTCAACCCTAAGCACGTCCAGCTCAAGCACGGCCGCGGCTTGCTTGCGCTCTACCGCCTGCTGCTCGAGCTTGACCCTGCGCTCGACCCCAAGCGCGCCCACAAGCTCGCCCTTTGGCGCGACAACCTCGTCCGCCTGCACCACTCGCCGATCCACGTCCTCAGCCCCTACCAAATGCTCAAAGCCGCCTATCGCCTCGCCGGCTTCGAGGGCATGTGGACGGACTTCCACCAGGCGGCTTTTGTCCTTGATGAAGTGCATGCATACGAGCCTGCCCGCCTAGCGCTGATCTTCGAGACCCTGCGCTACCTGCGCGAGCATCATGCTGCCCGCTTCTTCGTCATGTCCGCCACCTTGCCGCGCCTCGTCCGCGAGCGCCTAGTCAGCGCGCTGGGCGAGTGCGCCTTCATCCAAGCCGACTCCGCGCTTTTCCAAGCCAGCACCCGCCATCGCCTTTGCTTAATTGACGGCGAGCTGTTCGACCCTGCTCACTGGGCGCGCGTGTGCGATGCCGCGCGGCAGGGGCTGTCTGTCCTGGTGTGCGTCAACACCGTTGCCCGCGCCCAGCAAGCCGCACGTCAACTCCGCGCCGACCTGCCCAACGCCGAGGTCGTCCTGCTCCATGGACGATTCAACCTGCGCGACCGCAGCACCCGCGAGCGCACCCTGCTCCAAGCAGTCAGCACCCGCGCCGAACACCGCCGACCGATCCTTCTCGTCGCCACCCAGGTCGTCGAAGTCAGCCTCGACGTGGACTTCGATACCCTCTTCACCGACCCCGCGCCGCTTGAAGCCCTCCTCCAGCGCTTCGGTCGGGTCAATCGGCGCGGGCGGCTCAAGCCGACTACACCTGTCCATGTCTTCACCCAGCCGATTGACAACGGCAGACCCTACGACGCCCGCCTCGTTCAAGCTGCTCTGGCAGTGTTGCGCCAGAACGACGCCCAGCCCATCCCTGAAGACCGCATCAGCGACTGGCTCGACACTGTTTACGCCGACCCAGCTATTAACCAAGACTGGCAGACAAGCTACAACAAAGCACGGGACGAGTTCGTCCAGTCCACCTTGAGCGCCCTTCGTCCCTTCCAATCTGCGGATGACCAAACCGAAGACCTGTTCTACCGCGCCTTCGACGGCGCTGAAGTGCTTCCGGCTTGCCTAAAAGACGAATACGACAAACTTTCGCCTACCCTTGCTCAAGCGCTGCTGGTGCCGATTCGATACGCCCAGCTCAGCCGCATCCGCCGCGCCGGTCGGGTGCTCAAAGAGCGCTTCCCCACCATCGTTGACCTGCCCTACACCGGCGACGCAGACGGCATCGGCTTAGACCTGTCCGCCCTCACCACCGCCAATGCAGAGGACTAACCATTCGCCCATGTTCACCGCCTGCCAACTGCGCTTCGAGCTTCAAGCCACTGAGCCGATCCACCTGCACATCTTCAACGGCAGCGCCTTGCGCGGCATGATCTACCGCGCTGCCCTCGACCTCGCCGGCGTCCCCGCCCGTCAGCCCGAGCCGCTCGCCTTTGCCGGCGATCCCCTGCTGGCGCGCCTGCTCCAGACCCTGGACGAGCGCAACCTGCGCGGTCAAGACCTCCCTCGCCCCTACGTGATTGACCCGCCGCCTGCGCTCGACGAAGACCAGCGTCGCTTGCTGCCTGGGCAAGCGCTGATCTTTGGGCTGACCTTGTTCGGCGACTTGGTCGAGGCGTTCCCGATCCTGGTGCTCGCCCTGCGCCGCGCCGAATCCCGCGGGCTTGGGCGCTTCCTTGCCCGAGAGGACGGCGCGGCAACCCAGCCAGCGCAGCGCGGGCGCTTCCGCCTGGCGCGCATCACCGCCCACAACCCCTACACCCGCGCCGACCAGCTCCTCTACCAGCACGGCGAGCGCGACGTCAAATCGCCAACCGTCGTGATCACCCCGGAGGACATCGCCAACCAAGCCACCTTGGACGCCCGCGCCGTCGGCAGCCGCCTGCGCCTGCGCTTCTACACCCCCACCACGCTCAAAGCGCAAGGCAATCGCCTCATCCAGCCCGTCTTCAGCGCGCTGATCCACCGCCTGATCGAGCGCCTAGAGCAGCTCAGCCAAGCCTACGGGCAGCGCTTGGCGTGCTTGCCCGCTGACCGCAGCGCGCGCAATGCCCTGCTTGCCCAAGCCGACGCTGTCCAGCTCGTCGCCGACCACACCCACTGGGTCGAGCTGCGCGGGCGCTCCGACCGCACCCGCGCCTCGACCAACCTCAGCGGCTTCATCGGCAGCGCCGAGTTCGCCGCCGACGACTTCGCCCCCTTCCTCGAACTGCTGCGCTGGGGCGAGATCGTCCATGTCGGTCAGAACGCCGTCAAAGGCAACGGGGTATTCCGCCTCGCCCACCCCCAATGACCACGCCCCGTACTACCCCATTCGCCATTCGCTACTCGCCATGAAACTCGAAACCCTCATCGTTGAAGACTACGGCGCCTTCATCGGCAAGCACAGCGAGCGCTTACGCGTCACCCTCAAAGGTGAGGTCAAAGCCGAGGCGCCCTTGATCTACCTGCGCCAGGTCATCGTCAAAAGCCGGGGCGTCACCCTGTCCAGCGACGCCATCATTGCCTGCGCCGAGCGCGGCATCGCCATCCACGTCGTCCGCAGCGGCAGCGGCGCCTCTGGCGCCTCGCTCTACACCAGCGGCTTAGGCGGCACGGTCGCCACGCGGCGCGCCCAACTGCTCGCCTATACCGATGCCCGCGCCGTCCACATCGCGCTCGCCATCGCCCGCGCCAAGCTGCGCAACCAAGCTGCCCTGCTGATGTACCACGCCCGCAACCGCAAGCCGACCGACCCTGCCACCGCCCACGAACTGCGCGTGATCGCCCACGAGGTGCTCGACGGCGAGGCTGAGCTAGACGACCTCAGCCAGCGCTTCAGCGCTGCGTCTGCTGAGCGCGGCAGTGCGCCGATTGAACGCCTGCGCAACGCCCTGCTCTCCATTGAAGGGCGCGCCGCGCAGCGTTACTGGGAAGGCGTCCGGCTGATCCTGCCGCCTGAGCTAGGATGGCCCGGTCGCCGCCACCGCAACGCCCGCGACGCGTTCAACTGCGCCCTCAACTACGGATACGCTGTCCTCGCCCGCATCGTCGAACAAGCCATCCTGCTCGCTGGGCTAGACCCATACGCAGGCTTCATCCATGCGGACCGCCCAGGCAAGCCGAGCCTCACCCTAGACCTCATTGAGGAGTTCCGTCAGCCCATCGTTGACCGCACCTTGCTTGGCATGGTCGGCAAAGGCGTCGCCATCACCCTTGACTCGCAGGGGCTGCTCGACGACCAAGCTCGGCGCATGATCGCCGAGCGCGTGATCGAGCGCGTCGAGCAGAGCGCCGAGCGCTACGAGGGCAACAAACGCTGGGCGCTGCGCGAGATCATCCAGACCCAAGCCCGCCACCTCGCCACCTTCCTGCGCGGCGACCGCCCCGACTACCTCGGCTTCCACTTCAAACCATGACCACTGCCCACTCACCACTCGCCATTCCCCGTTCGCCATTCGCCATGATCTGCATCTTGATCTACGACATCACCGACAACCGCATCCGCACCCGGATTGCGGACCTTTGCCTTGACTACGGCTTGGAGCGCATCCAATACAGCGCCTTTGTCGGCGACCTGTCCGCAGCGCACCAGCGCGAGATCATGCGCCGCGCCGTCTCAAAGCTCGGCGCGCGCGCAGGGCGAATTTGCCTGTTCCCAATCGGCGAGCGCGAGTGGGCGCTGCGTCAGGAACACCATGTCCCTCCATCTCCCTGACCCACTCGCCATTCGCTATTCGCCATTCGCCACCCCCATGTTCCGCGTCTTCGACCTCAAGCAAATGGGCTACTGCCCGCGCCTTGCCTACTACGCCTACTGCTTGCCCAATCTGACAATTGCTCGCCCGCCGCTGGTGTCGCTGGGCGCGCGGAGCGGTCAAGCGGCTGAAGCGCTGGAGCACCGCCGCAGCCTGCGCGCCTACGGCTTGCGCGAGGGCAAGCGCTACTTCCAAGTCTGGCTGGAGTCCGAGTCGCTCGACCTGTGTGGTCAGCTCGACCTGTTGATTGAGACGCCAGACGAGCTGATCCCAGTTGACTTCAAAGACAGCCTCGAGCACAGCCCTGGACGGCGCGTCCCGCCGACGGTGTACCGCGGCTGGGCGATTCAGCTTGCCGCCTACGCCCTGCTGCTCGAGCAGACATGGGATCGCCCGGTGCGGCGCGGATTCATCTACTACATCCCCACCCGCCGCGCGCGGCAAGTCGAGATCACCGACGCCTTGCGCGACGAGGTGCGCGCCGTGCTGGCGCAGATGCGCGCCATCGTCGAGCGCGAAGTGATGCCCCCGCCGACGCCATATCGCGCCCGCTGCCGCGACTGCGAGTTTCGGCGCTTCTGCAACGACGTTTGAGGCTCAGCGAGAACCTTGCCCTCTTCCGCGCGAAAACAGGTTCTCGCCGAAAGCTGCCGCGCCATGCAAAAATGCCTCAGATCAGGTATGATCCGAACGTCTAGAAACAGCCGCCAGAGGCTAGGTGAAGCCCTTTTAGGTCTCAGATGACCTAAGGAGGGCAATAGTGAGGTGTCGGGCTTTCACGCTTGAAGACCGCTTGAGGTCACTGAAACGCGTCTTGCTGCGTCACGCCTGCCTCGCGCAACCGAAGGGGCTTTCACGATTGAAGACCGCTTGAGGTCACTGAATCCGATGACTCGCGCTGCGCGTAGCTCGGTCGTGCCCGGCTTTCACGCTTGAAGACCGCTTGAGGTCACTGAAACTTGAAGCAAGTCACATAGACATGCCTCGCGACTGTGCCGGCTTTCACGCTTGAAGACCGCTTGAGGTCACTGAAACCGCGCTGCACGTCATACAGGCACACCAACACTTTCCTTGGCTTTCACGCTTGAAGACCGCTTGAGGTCACTGAAACAGGGCTGCCGATAAAGGCGAAGCAAGCGTGGGAGCGTGGCTTTCACGCTTGAAGACCGCTTGAGGTCACTGAAACCGCGCTCTCCAATCGCTGCAATTGCCGCAGCTCCTGGGCTTTCACGCTTGAAGACCGCTTGAGGTCACTGAAACACTGAACAAATCCTGCTTGGCAATCGTACCGCCGAACTGGCTTTCACGCTTGAAGACCGCTTGAGGTCACTGAAACTGCTTGCGGTTCGGATGGGTGACCTACCGTACCGGGGCTTTCACGCTTGAAGACCGCTTGAGGTCACTGAAACGTGAGTGAGTCTGGGCTGCCTGCTTGCTCAGCCGCGCGGGCTTTCACGCTTGAAGACCGCTTGAGGTCACTGAAACTTCCACTCGGCGAATCTCGTCAGGCGTCCGCGATGAATGGGCTTTCACGCTTGAAGACCGCTTGAGGTCACTGAAACCGATTGAGCTAGCAAACGAATGCCCTGCCGAATCCGTGGGCTTTCACGCTTGAA